>DASUJB010000177.1:0-2027 GCA_036279475.1 Acidimicrobiales bacterium
TGGCGGGTCGTGGTGGCGAGGGCCCCGGCCCGGCGCCGGCGCCTGCGGGACCTCTACCTCGACGGCTGGTACGACTACCTGGCCATGAGCGGGGCGGGGCTCACCCCGTGGGGCAGCCTCAACGACCGCGAGGAGGAGGCCACCGCCCTCCGCCAGGTTCCCTCGCTCGCCCGCCGGGCCGCCGCCGCTCCCGGCGGCTTCGCCGAGCACCTCGACGAGGTGCCGGTGCTGCTGGTGCTGTTCGCCGACCTGGCGGTGCTCTCCACCGTCGACCGCGACCTCCCCCGCCACGGCCTCGTCGGGGGTGCCTCCATCTACCCGTTCGCCTGGAGCCTGCTGCTGGCGGCCCGGGCCGAGGACCTCGGCGGCGTCGTCACCACCATCGCCGTGCGCCACGAGGACGAGGTCAAGGCGCTGTTCGAGGCACCGGACGAGTGGGCCCTCGCCGCCGTCGTCGCCCTGGGCCGGCCGCGGCAGCGGCCTCGCCGGCTGAGGAGGGTGCCCGTCCCGGCGTGGGCGTCCATCGACCGCATGGGAGGCGATCCCGTCGAGCCCTGAGGCACGGTCGGCGTCGCCCTCGGCACGACCACCGGCTGCAGCCCGCCAGCGGCGGGGGTACGGCGTCGGCCCTCGGGCAGCCACACCCCGACCGCCCGGCGACCGGCGGCAACCGTGGCCGTTCACCCACGCTCCGTGATAGTTGCGCAGGACAACCGCTTGTCGTGGCAAGATCCAGCCACGGAGACGTCGCTGGAGGCCGGTTTCTCGGAGGTCGTCGCCGCGGCGCGCGCCGGCGAGCCCGATGCCCTCAGCCAGCTCTTCCGCACCTACCAGCCCCGGCTCCTCCGCTACCTCCGCGCCCAGGAGAGGGTCGTCGCCGACGACCTCGCCGCCGACGTGTGGCTGGCCGTGGCCGGTGGCCTCGACCGGTTCGAGGGCGGCGAGGCCAACTTCCGGAGCTGGATCTTCACCATCGCCCGGTTCCGGCTCATCGAGCACCGGCGCCGCCGGGCACGCCGGCGCACGGACCCCCTGCCGACCGAACACCTCGACCGCGTCCTCGACCAGGCCTGGGACCGCGACCCGGCGTGGCTCGTGACCGAGCAGCTCGGCGCCCAGGAGGCGGTCAGCGCCCTGATGGCCGACCTCACCGAGGAGCAGGCCGAGGTGGTCCTCCTGCGAGTGCTCGGCGGGTTCGACGTCGCCGAGGTGGCCCGCATCATGGACCGCTCCCCCGGCAGCGTCCGCGTCCTGTGCCACCGGGCGCTCAAGCGCCTCGCCGGCCGGATGAGCGAGGGGGCGTTGGCCGAGTGACCTACCCCGACGACGACCTGGGCCAGCTGCGCCTGCTCGACCGGGCCTTCGAGCAGGCGCTGGCCGGGGGGCCGCCCCCACCCGACGCCCCGGCGTGGTGCGACGACCTGGCGCGGCTCGTCGACGCCGCCCGGCGGCCCGCCGCCGGCGGCGAGCTGGCGGCCGAGGCCGACGTGGTGGAGGCCATGGTGCGCCTCCGGACGGCGGGTCGAGCCCCCGGGGACGGCGTTCCCCGCGCCGTGCCACCCCTCGTGCCCGGCTCGAAGCCGACGGTCACGGAAGACTCGCCGGCCCGTGCCGGGAGCGGTCGGCATGGTCCGGACGGTCACCGTCCCCGCCACGCCGCCCCCCCCAGCCGCCCCGCCGGCCGGCCCGCCGCCCGGGGTGTGGCCAGGCTCCTCGCCGTCAAGGCCACGGCCATCGCCACCGCGGCGGTGATCGGCACGGTGGCGGCGGCTGCCGCCACCACCGGCCTGGTGGCCAAGGTGGTCGTGCCGGCGCTCACCGACGACGTCCCCTCGGACCACGCGCCCCCAGCCACGACGACCACCACGACCGACGGCGCCCCCGGGCCGAGCCGAGCCGGGGGTGACGAGCCACCGGCTCCGGCCTCGGGTTGCCCGGCGACGGCGCGGTGCGCTCCGGGCCCGGCCGCCGGGACCGGCTCGCCCACCCCGGCCACCCCCACGCCCTCGCCGGGACCGGCGGACGGG
>DASUJB010000178.1:0-5394 GCA_036279475.1 Acidimicrobiales bacterium
GCACGAGGTCGAGCGCCTCGCCCGCGAGCTGCGGGAGGACGAGGAGGCGGCCGGGCTACCTCTCACCCGGGCGCCGGACCCCGGCTTCGTGGCCCTCGCCCACGCCTGGGCGGCGGGGGAGCCGCTGGTCGAGGTGCTCGGCGACGAGGACCTGTCCGGCGGCGACTTCGTCCGCAACGTCAAGACCCTGATCGACCTGGTGCGCCAGGTGGGGGAGGTGGCGCCCGACCCGGCGACGGGCCGTGCCGCCCGGCAGGCCGCGGAGGCGCTCCACCGGGGCGTGGTGTCGGTGTCCTCGACCATCGACGACGTGACCGGCACCGCGCCCGGCCCACTCCCGGGGCCGGGCCGGGAGGTGCGGGTGCCGCGGGACGTGCCGTGACCATCCGGCGGGGGCAGGCCTGGGGTGCGCCGGGCGGCCTGCCCCCGGGAGGGGTGGTCGTGCGGTCCGACGCCGAGGGCCGGGCCGTGGCCACCGCCGCCCGGCGGGCCGGCGAGCCGGTGCCGCCCCTCGGCCTCGCCGGCGGCGACCTGGCTCGGACGCTGGGCGGTCGTGGTGACGAGGCCCGGCTGCGGTCGGCGGACGCCGTGCAAGTCCCCGTCGACCTCGGCTCGGTCCTGGTGGACGGCCGCCAGCACTGGTTCGTGGCCCACCTCGTCGCCCGGAGGGGGTGGTGGCGGGGTCGGATCGTGGCCGCCATGAACGCCGAGTTCCTCGGGCCGTGGGACGTGGCCCCGCGGGCCCACCCCGGGGACGGCCTGCTGGACGTCCTCGACGTGGCCGCCGCCATGGGCATCCGGGACCGCTGGCAGGCCCGGGGCCGGCTCGTCGCCGGCACGCACCTGCCCCACCCGGCCGTCACGGTGACGCGCCGGCGAGCCGTCCAGATCGACCTGGGGCGCCCCACCCCGGTGTGGCTCGACGGCGAGCCGATCGGCGAGGCCCGGCGCCTGGTGGTGCGGGTCGAGCCCGACGCCCTCCTCTGCGTGGTCTGATGCCAGGCCCGCCGGCCGGCAGGGCTTCGGCCCGCCGCCGCGGTCGCGTTACGGTCGACGACCGTGCGCGCCTGGATCCTCGACGAGTCGCCCGGGACCTACCGCGAGGGCGAGGTCGCCGATCCGCCGGTCGGTCCCGGCGACGTGCGGGTGCGGCCCGTGGCGTCGGCCCTCAACCACATGGACCTCTGGGTCATGGAGGGCCGGCCCCGGCCAGGGCTCCCCCACGTGCCCGGGTGCGACGTGGCCGGCGTCGTCGAGTCGGTGGGGAGCGCGGTCAGCGGCGTGGCGGTGGGGGACGAGGTGGTGGTCAACCCGGCGGTGGCACCGCTCGACGCCGTCGTGCGCCTCGGCGTCGACGCCCCGCTGGGCCGGGGCTTCGGCATCGTGGGCGAGCAGCGGTGGGGCGGGCACGCCGACCTGGTGGTGGTGCCGGGCCGCAACGTGGTGCCCCGGCCGCCCGACCGCTCGTGGGAGGAGTGCGCCGCCTACCCCCTGGCCACGTTGACGGCGTGGCGGATGCTGCGCCGGGCACGTCTGGCCGCGGGGGAGTCGGTGCTCATCGTGGGCATCGGCGGAGGGGTGGGCGCGGCGGCGCTGGCCCTGGCCGTGCGCATGGGAGCCGTGGCGTACGCGACGTCGAGGGACGAGGCCAAGCGGCGGGTCGCCCTGGACGCGGGGGCGACCGCCGCCTTCGCCTCGGACGAGGACTGGCCGGTGAAGGTTGACGTGGTGGTCGAGAGCGTCGGCCCTGCCACCTGGGACCGCTCCGTGTCGGCCCTACGGCCCGGCGGCCGGCTGGCGGTGTGCGGCGGCACGTCGGGCCCCGCCGTCCAGCTCAACCTGCCGAAGCTGTTCTTCAAGCAGATCGAGGTGATCGGCTCCACCATGGGCTCGTACCCGGAGTTCGACGCCGTCACGAGGCTGGTGGCCCAGGACCTGCCGGTGCAGGTCGATGCCGTCTTCGATCGGTCGGACTACCCGGCCGCCCTCGAGCGCCTCCGCCGGGGGGAGCAGATGGGCAAGGTGGTCCTGCGCCACCCGGCCTGAGCCCGCGACCGCCGCGACGGCGGAGGGCCCCGTCCGGTCGCCGCCGGGCCTCCCACTAGCGTGAGCGCATGGAGCCCACCTCGCTCAGCGACGCCAAGGCCCGGTTGGCCGCCGAGGTCGACCGGCGGGCGGACCTCCTGCTCGACGTGTCCCACCGGATCCACGCCCGGCCGGAGCTCGGCTTCGAGGAGCACTTCGCCCACGACCTGCTGTCCGCGACGCTGGAGGCCGCGGGCCTGGCCGTCACCCGCTCGGCCCACGGGATCGGGACCGCCTTCGAGGGCCGGGCCGGCAGCCGGGGACGGAGCGTGGCCGTCCTGTGCGAGTACGACGCCCTCCCGGGCATCGGCCACGCCTGCGGGCACAACATCATCGCCGCCGCCGGCCTCGGGGCGGGCCTGGCCGCCGCCGCCCTGGCCGACGAGCTCGGTGGGCGCGTGGTCGTGGTGGGCAGCCCCGCCGAGGAGGGCGGCGGCGGCAAGGTGCCCCTGGTGGAGGCAGGCACCTTCGGAGAGGTGGCGGCCGCCCTGATGGTGCACCCGGCTGACGCCGACCTGCTCAGCATGGACGTGGTCGCCCTGCACCAGGCCCACGTCACCTACACCGGCGAGGCGGCGCACGCCGCGGCTGCTCCCCACCGGGGACGCAACGCCCTCGACGCCGCCGTGCTCGGCTACGTCAACGTGGCCGCGCTGCGCCAGCACATCGAGGGCGGCGAGCGCATCCACGGCGTCATCACCGAGGGGGGCGACAAGGCCAACATCGTCCCGGCCCGCGCTCGGGCCGAGTGGATCGTGCGGTCGACGACGGTCGGCCGCCTGGAGGCGCTGAAGGCCCGGTTCCTGGCGTGCCTCCAGGGGGGTGCCGACGCCGCCGGCTGCGCCATGGCCGTCGAGTGGGTCGATCCGGTGTACGCCGACATGATCGACAACGCCGTCCTGGGGGAGCGGTACCGGGCCAACGCCCGGGCGCTCGGTCGCGTGGTGCGGGAACCGGGACCCTCCGGCCGGGTCGTGGGTAGCACCGACATGGGAAACGTCAGCTACGCGGTGCCCTCGATCCACCCGATGATCCAGGTCTCACCGGCGGGCGTGCCCATCCACACCCCGGCCTTCGCCAAGTTCGCCCGCGGGCCCGAGGGTGACCGGGCGGTGATCGACGGGGCCAAGGCCCTGGCGTGGACGCTGGCCGACGTGTGGCTCGATCCCGAGGTCGCCGGCAACGCCCGGGCCGAGTGGGTGGCGGCGGTCGCCGGCCGCGCCGACGGCGACGACGGCGCATGAACGCGGCGGGGCGTCCGCCGGCCCATCACCCCCTCCGCCGGGACCTCCCCGTACGATCGGGCTCCCTATGACGGTCTACGTCAGCGAGGAGTACACCCCTGCCGAGGCCGACGTGCTGCGGCGGTACTTCACCAACCTGGACGGTCCCGTCTTCGCCCTGGTGAACCTGCCCGAGGTGGTGAAGGGAGCCCTGTTCGCCCGCTACTCCCGCTCGCCGAAGAGCCTGCGCCGGCTCTTCCTCGACGAGTTCGTGGGCGACCTCGACATCGCCGGCGACGCGTCGGTCGACGCCACGGTGGGGGTGCGGCGGGCCGAGGAGCTGTACGACAGGGTGTTCCTCGAGTACGGCGACGACTCGGTGGCCCAGCTGGGTGGCGTGCACCTGGCGTGCGAGCAGGCGTCCAACCTGCTCACCAAGGTGCTCGAGTGGGGACGGCTCATGTCCTACCTGGAGCAGAGCACCCGATACGTCGCCTACGACGCCCGGCTGGGCGGCCGCTACCGCTACCACCGGGACCCCGAGGTCCTCGGGAGCCCCCTGGGCCTGCGCTACGTCGGCGACCTCGACCGCATGTTCGACTCCTACGCCGAGATGTCGGGCGCGGTGCTCGCCCACCTCGGGCGGCGCCACCCCCGGCGACCGGGTGACAGCGACCTCGTGCACCGCACCGCCCTCAAGGCCAAGGCCCTCGACGCCGTCCGCGGGGCCCTCCCGGCGGCGGCCCTGTCCAACGTGGGCATCTACGGCACGGGCCAGGCCTACGAGGCCCTCGTCCTGCGGATGCGGGCCCACCCCCTGCCCGAGGCCCGACGCTACGCCGAGCTGATGCTCGCCGAGCTGCGCAAGGTCATCCCCAGCTTCCTCCGCCGGGTCGACGTGGCCGATAGGGGGGTGGCCACCACCAGGTACCTGGCCAGCACGAGGACCGCCATGGAGGACGTCGCCGGCCGGCTCTTCCCCGACCCGCCGCCGGCAGAGGAGGAGGCCCGCGTCGAGCTGGTCGAGTGGGACCCCGACGCCGAGGTGCGGCTGGTCACCGCCATGCTCTACCCGTACACCGACCAGCCCGAGACCGTCGTCGAGGCCAGGGTGCGCGACCTTCCCGTGCACGAGCGGATGGCCGTCGTCCGGGCCTACGTCGGCGACCGCGCCAACCGCCGGCACCGGCCGGGGCGGGCCTTCGAGCGGCCCGTGTACCGGTTCGACGTGCTGGCCGACTACGGCGCCTTCCGCGACCTCCAGCGGCACCGGATGCTCACCGTCGAGTGGCAGCCACTGTCACCGGTCCACGGGTACAGCCGACCGACCGTGGTCGACGAGGCGGGGTGCGCTCCCGCCTACGACGAGACGATGGCCCGGTCGCGCGACCTCCACGACGCCCTGGTGGCGCGCTTCCCCGATCAGGCTGCCTATGCGGTGGCGCTGGCGTACCGGGTCCGGTTCGCCCTGCAGATGAACGCCCGCGAGGCGATGCACCTGATCGAGCTGCGCACCTCGCCGCAGGGCCACCCGTCCTACCGGGCCGTGGCCCAGCGCATGCACCAGCTCATCGCCGAGCGGGCCGGGCACCACGCCGTGGCCGAGGCCATGCGGTTCGCCGACCACTCGCCCGAGCCCCGGCTGGAGCGGCTCGACAGCGAGCGCCGGGCCGAGCGGCGGCGCCTCGCTCCCTGACCCGCGGAGTATGTGGCGCCTGTCACGCCGCACCGGGTCGCGGCCTCGCTACCCTGACCGGCCACGCTCCGGCGGTGGCATCCACGAGGCGTGACCACCTCCGGCTCGCCGCTCCGCGGTGAGGTCGTTCCGGCGGCGGCAGACGGCGTGCCTATGATCCGGCCGCGAAGGCCCACCCCCGGCGAAGGGACCTGATGGCTGACGACGACATCTCCGACGACGCCGACGACCTCGACGCAGACTTCAGCGACGAGCCCGACGATCTCGATGAGGCCGACGTCGACGACATCGACGACATCGAGGAGGTCAGCACCGACGACGACTTCGCGCCCGATGGCGGCTTCGAGGAGGACGAGGAGGAGGAGGAGGAGGAGCCGGCCCCGCCGGCCA
>DASUJB010000179.1:0-34561 GCA_036279475.1 Acidimicrobiales bacterium
CGACGGCCTGCCTTGCCATCCGGCCGCAGCCCGGGGTCCGCCCCGATCCCCGACCCCGTGGCGTGGCTGTGAGAGGAGGGAGGCTGGAGGTGCGACGACGCATGGTGCTCCGGCGTGGACCCGGGCTGCGCCTCGGGCTACGGGGGCGCCGACGCCTCGTCGTCACCGTCGACGACGCCCACGATGCCGCCGCCCGTCTGGCCTCCCTGTCGGGCAGCCACCGCGGCTGACGCCGGGCGTGGTCGGTGCCGGTGGACACGGCGCCGGCACGCGGCCGGCGCCCGAAGGCGCCCGACGGTCGTGCTCACCGAGCGGGCGGGGCGCCTGTCCCGGTGAGGGAGATCAGCAGGGACTCGGCCGTCGCCACCTCGGTCCCCGCCGCGGTGACCTGCACCCGGGCCCACAGCTTTCGTCCCTCCCGCCGGTCGACCCAGGCCTCCAGCCGCAGCGGCACGCCTAGCGGGCTCGCCGCCCGCAGGTTCACGGTGAGCGAGGCGGTGAAGGCGGGAACGGCGCACACCATGAGCAGGCCCCTGACGACGTCGTCGCAGAGCCCGGCCACCACGCCGCCGTGGGCCCGGCCCGGCGGGCCCTCCTCGAGCTGCGACAGCGTGACCTCGGCGACGGCCCGGTCGCCCTCCCGCCACATGCGGGCCCGCATGCCCGCCGGGTGCTCGCGGCCCGAGAACAGGCAGTCGGGCGGCCCCGAGACGTCGGCGCCGTCGGGGACGGGCTCGAGCGAGATCGATCCCAGGTCCAACGTGAACGGGCTCCGCCTCGGTGCGGCGCGCACCGTGGCCGCCAGGCGGCGAGCCTCGGCCGCCACCGCCCGGAGCACCTCGGCGCCGGGGTCGTGGCCGACCAGTGCCTCGGCCAGGGACCGGACGGCCTCGGCGACCTCCTCGCGTGCGGCCGCGTCGGTCCCGTCGTCGGGGCGATCCGGACCGTCGCCCTCGGGCGTGGGCCTGACCGGGGAGCTTGCCATCGCCACAGACTGCCCCCACCGTCGATGCCGGCCCGAATCGCTACCTCCGTGGGGGCGCCACCGGCGGCGTGTCCGGGTGGCCCGTGCCGACCCCGGCTCGTCCTCCTCCGCGGTCCGCCCCGGGGACCGGCAGCACCGGAACGGGCACGGGCGGCGGACGAGGAGGATGGAGCCGGCACGCGTCGGCGATCGCCCCTCCACGCCGGCTGCGCTGCCACCCCGCCCCCCGTGGCCGGCGCAGCGCCTCGTGCGACGTACTACAAATGTGGGCCTATGTCTGATGACCGACAGCCCGAGGGGGGGCGAGCCGGCAGCGGGCGCGAGGGGCAACAGGCGCGGCCGGCGTCGGCACGTCGATGGGGGAGGCGACCGTGCCAGAGCGAGAACGGACGATAAAGGGGACCGCTGCCATCGTCGGCGTCGGCGAGACGGCGTACTACAAGCGGGCCCAGGCACCCGATCCCGAGTTCCGCCTGTGCCTCGACGCCATCCTCGCCGCCGTCGACGACGCCGGCCTGGCCGTCGACGACATCGACGGGTTCGCCTCCTACAGCAACGACCGCAACGAGCCCAGTCGCATCGCCTCGGCCCTCGGCCTGCCCGAGCTGCGCTTCTCCAACATGGTGTGGGGCGGGGGCGGCGGCGGAGGGTCGGCGGCGGTGGGCAACGCGGCCGCGGCGGTGGCCGCCGGCTACGCCGAGAACGTCGTGGTCTTCCGGGCGCTGGCCCAGGGCCAGTTCGGCCGGTTCGGCCAGGCTCCGCCGCTGCGGGCCGTCAGCGGGCCGATGGCGTACACCATGCCCTACGGCCTCATGTCACCGGCCCAGATGTTCGCCATGCGGGTGCAGCGGTTCATGCACGAGCACGGCGCCGGCCAGGCCGCCCAGCGGGCGGTGGCCATGGCCAGCTACCACCACGCCCAGGCCAACCCCCGGGCCATCATGCGCGGACGACCCCTCACCGAGGAGGCATACGACGGCTCACGCTGGATCGTCGAGCCGTTCCACCTCTACGACTGCTGCATGGAGAACGACGGTGCCGCTGCCGTCATCGTGACATCGGCCGAGCGGGCCCCCGACCTGCGCCACCCGCCCGCTTACGTCTGGGCCGCCGCCCAGGGCTCGTCGGTGGGCCAGGGGCTGCCGGTGCACAACGCGCCCGACTACGCCACCGCCAACTTCAAGACGTTGGCCCGGCGTCTCTACGCCACCGCCGGGGTCGACGCCGCCGACGTCGACGTCGTGCAGTCCTACGAGAACTTCACCGGGGGAGTGGTCATGTCGCTCGTCGAGCACGGGTTCTGCGCGCCCGAGGAGGTCGACAAGGTCCTCACCTTGGAGAACCTCACCGCTCCCCACGGCTCGCTGCCGCTCAACACCAGCGGCGGCAACCTGGCCGAGTGCTACATGCACGGCCTCGAGCTGGTCGTCGAGGCGGTGCGGCAGGTGCGGGGCACCTCGACGAGCCAGGTGCCCGACGTCGAGCTCTCCCTGGTCACGTCGGGGCCGATGGTCACGCCGGTCAGCGACCTGCTCCTGTCGGCGTCACGATGAGCGCCACCGGCAGCTACCTCCCCGCCGGGCTCCCCGCTCCCGGCCCGGCGCCCGACGGGCTCGACGCCCCCTGGTGGGCGGCCACGGCCGAGCACCGCCTGGTGGTGCAGCGGTGCGCGGGCTGCGGGCGCCACCAGTGGGGCCCCGAGTGGGTCTGCCACCGCTGCCGCTCGTTCGACCTCGACTGGGTCGACGTCGCGCCCCGCGGCGTGATCTACAGCTGGGAGCGGGTGTGGCACCCGGTGCACCCGGCGCTGGCCGAGGCCTGCCCCTACGTCGTCGTCCTCGTCGAGCTGCCCCACGCCGACGGTGTACGCATGGTGGGCAACCTGCTGGGCGAGCCCACCGACGACGTCGTCATCGGCAGCGACGTCGAGGCGGTCTTCGAGGACCACGACGGCGACACGCCCTACACCCTGGTGCAATGGAGGAGGCTGGCATGACCATCAGGACCCCCGGGATGGGTCATCTCCGCGACCGGTCCCGGCCGGCCGACCTCGGGCTCGACGCCGCCTGGCTCCTCGGGCTCGCCGTGCCGGACCGGGTGGCAGCGTGACCGGCCTGCGGGGCGCGGCGGCGATCGCGGGGATCGCCGAGATGACCCCCACCAAGGTCCCCCCGCCCGACGACGAGCTGGACCTGATGGCCGGGCTGGTCGCCGACGCCCTGGCCGACGCCGGTCTCGAGCACGACGACGTCGACGGGGTCTTCGCGGTCCCGCCGACCCAGGCGATGTTCTTCCCCTCCCTGCTGTCCGAGCACCTCGGGCTCCATCCGAACGTCGGGGAGGTCGTCGACCTGGGCGGGGCCAGCGCCGCCGGCATGGTGTGGCGGGCGGCGTCCGCCATCGCCAGCGGCATGTGCCGGGTAGCGGTGGGCGCCATGGTGTCGGTGATGGACCCGGCCCGCTTCGCGCGGGCCGCCACCGCCACCGACCGGCACCGGGCACCGCTGGGCCTGTCGGTGTACGAGGCGCCCTTCGGTCCGATGGGCGTGAACTCGGCCTACGCCCTGGCGGCCCGCCGCCACATGCACGAGTTCGGCACCACCAGCGCCCAGCTGGCCAGGATCGCCGTCGACCAGCGCACGAACGCCCTGGCCAACCCCATGGCCATGTACGGCAAGGAGCCTCTCACCGTCGAGGACGTGCTGGCGTCGCGGCTGGTGGTCGACCCCCTGCATCTGCTCGAGATCGTCCGGCCGTGCTCGGGGGGCGCGGCTTGGGTGATGACGGCACCCGACGTGGTGCGACGCGACGCCCTCCGACGTCCCGTGTGGCTCCTCGGCGCCGGCGAGCACATCGGCCACAACGCGGCCTCGTTCGCGCCCACGCTCACGACCACGCCGATCGCCAGGTCGTCGGCCCGGGCCTACGAGATGGCCGAGGTGCGGCCGGCCGACATCGACGTGGTCTCGGTGTACGACTGCTACACCATCATGGTGCTCCTCACCCTGGAGGACGCCGGCTTCTGTGCCAAGGGCGAGGGTGGCCGCTTCGTCGAGGAGCACGACCTGACCTACAGGGGGGACCTGCCGGTGAACACCCACGGGGGACAGCTCTCGTTCGGCCAGCCGGGCATCGCCGGCGGGGCGTCCCACATCACCGAGGCCGTGCGCCAGCTCCGCGGCACGGCGGGCGACCGTCAGGTCGAGGGGGCCGAGCTGGCATTCGTCAACGGCAACGGGGGCACGATCAGCGAAGAGGTGTCGCTGGTGCTCGGAGCGACGGCGTGAGCGCCCTCCGGCCGGCCCCGGCCCCGACGGTGGCATCAGCGCCCTACTGGCAGGCCCTGCACGACCATCGCCTGGTGGCGCCCCGGTGCCTACGCTGCGGCACGCTGTTCTTCTACCCCCGGGCGCGGTGCCCGAGGTGCCTGCACGACGGGCTGGAGTGGGTGCCCCTCTCCGGGCAGGGCCGGGTCTACTCGACCACGGTGGTGCGCCAGGCCCTCCACCCCGCCTTCGTCGACGAGGTCCCGTACGCGTTCGCCGTGGTGGAGCTCGACGAGGGCATCCGGATGCCCACCAACATCATCGACTGCGACCCCGCGGCCGTCGGTCCCGACGACCCGGTCGAGGTCGTGTTCGTCGACGTCGACGACGACCTGACGCTGCCCATGTTCCGTCCGGCGCGCTCCTGAGCAGCCACGCGGGCAGGCACTGCGCCAGGCCCGGCCCCGAGGCTCAGCTCGGCACGTCGAGCCCCAGCTCGGCGAGGAGGGGGCGGGAGAAGGCGATCATACCGGTGAGGCTGGCCGGGTCGCCGGTGCACAGGGCGTGGGCGGCCTCGGCCATGACGTCGACGGGCTCGTGCATCTCCTCCGGCACCATCTCGTGCAGGTGGTGGTGGACGACCCCCGGTGTGGGCACGAGCCCGGCCGGCGACAGGACGTTGACGGCGATCCCCTCGGCGTACACCTCGGCGGCCAGGCCGGTGGTGAACCGCTCGAGGGCCGCCTTGCACATGCCGTAGACGGTGCCACCCGGCAGCCCGGCACCGAACGGCGGCCCCTTCGGGTGGATGGCGGCCGGGGAGGAGATGTTGAGGATCCACCCCGACCGACGCTCCCGCATGCCCGGCAGCACCCGCCTCGCCAGGTCGAAGGGGGCGTGCACCTGGACCTCGAACATCACCTCGTAGCGCCGGTCGTCGAAGTCCACGACCGGCACCATGTAGGTAACGGCGGCGTTGTTGACGAGGACGTCGACGGGGCCGAGCTCGCGCTCGACCGTGTCGACGAGCTGTTGCCGGTCGACCGGCCGTGCCAGGTCGGCCGCCACGGGCAACGCGGTGCCCGCGGCGGCCTCGATGGAGCGCACCGTCGAGGCGAGGCTGCCGGGCAGCGGGTGGTCGCCGTCCTCGACGGTGCGGGCGGTCACCGCGACCGCCGCACCGTCGGCGGCGAACCGGCGGGCGATCGCGGCGCCGATGCCACGACTGGCCCCGGTGACGACCACCACCTTGGACGCGAGGTCGCTCATCGCACGCCGCCCCTCCGCAGCCCGCTCGATCGGTCGACCCGGCGCCGCTCAGGCGAGGGTCGCGAGCCCCTGGTCGATGACGACCTCGCCGCCCTGGCGCTCGGTGCGGAAGATGCACTCGTTGCCCTCGGCCCACATCTTCACGGTCAACGTGTCGCCGGGGAACACGGGCTTGGAGAACCGGGCCTCCATGCTGCGGAAGCGCTTGGGGTCGTCGTCGCACAGGGCGTGCAGCAGCCCCCGTCCCGTGAAGCCGTAGGTGCACAGCCCGTGGAGGATGGGTCGATCGAACCCGCCCATGCTGGCGAAGGCGGGATCGGAGTGGAGGGGGTTCAGGTCGCCGGAGAGCCGGTAGATCAGCGCCTGCTGGGGCAGCGTCTCGTAGGTCACCTGGTGGTCGGGCGCCCGGTCGGGAGCGACGTTGCGGGGGCCCGACGGCCCGCGGTCGCCGCCCCAGCCGCCCTCGCCCCGAAGGAAGATGGACGACGTCGTGCGCCAGCGGACATCACCCGTGTCGGGGTCGACGGCGGTGCCCTCCGTGGCCACCACGGCACCGGAACCCTTGTCGTAGATCCCCACGATCTTCGAGGTCACGGTGGCCGTCCCCTCGGGAGGGATGGGCGCCTCGAGGGAGATGCCCTGCTCGCCGTGCACCAGCATGGCGAAGTTGAAGTCGCCCAGCTTGGAGAAGAGCCCCGTCTGCGCCATCCCGGCCGCCCCGCCCTTCTGACGGGCGCGCTCGCCCCCGCCGGCCACCACCGCGAAGGTGGGGAGCACCTGCTGGGGGACGTTCGAGGTGTCGTGGGTGGAGAACTGCAGCTCCTCGGTGCCACAGCCCACGCCCAGCGCGTAGATGACCGCGTCCCACTTCGTCCACGAGATCTCGCTCGGCTCGGACTCGGCTCCCACCGCATCGGGGTTGATCGGCATCTCGATTCCTTCCTTCCTGGTTGAAACCTGGCTCACCGGGGGTCCGGCGGCGCCGGCCCGAAGATCTCGTCCTGGTGCTCCCCCACGCGGGGGGCCGGCCGACGGATGCGCCACGGCGACCGCGGCATCGCGAACGGCGCCCCCGGATGGGTGACGTCGCGCCCGATGCCCCCGTGGTGCACGGTGACCGGGAAGCCCCGGGCCACGAAGTGGGGGTCGGACAGGACCTCGTCGGGAGCGTAGATGATCCCGCAGGGCAGCCCCCGGGACTGGGCTCCGACGAAGAAGTCGTAGGCGCTCACCCGCTCGGCGATGAACTGGATCGCCTCCCGGCCGGCGCCGAACACGGCCATGGCCTCGGCGTCAGCGAAGATCTCGTGGATCTGCACCCCGCCCCGCTCGACGCCGATCTCGAGCAGGGCGACATCGGGGAAGGCCGAGCGGTCGCCGATCTCGTCGAGCCACTCGACCACGCCCCGGAACTCGTCGGCCGAGCGGGGTGGCACACCGGTGTTCACCTGTCGCCCGTCGGCACACAACGCGTCGGTGTTCATCGTGGGGCTCACCGCGGCGTGGCGGGCGGTCTGGCGCTGCACCGTCTGGCCGGCGACCAGCCACTCGTAGGTGGCGGCCTCGGTGGTGACGTTGGCGGCGGCGTGCATCGACACGTCCACGAGCTGGCCCCGGCCCGTGACCTCGCGCGCCAGCAGGGCGGTCAGCGCACCCATGGTGGCCCACAGGCAGGCGGTGTGGAGCCCCTGGTTGCCCCCGCCCCGCACCGGGGGGAGGGTGTGGTCGTCGTAGCCGCAGCTCCACACCGGCCCGCCGCCGGCCAGCACGGTGAGGTCGGTCGCCGGCTCGCCGGCCCGGGGGTTGTCGCGGCCGAAGGGCGTGATGGCCACCCAGACCAGCTCCGGGTGGTCGGCCCGCAGGTCGGCGTGGTCGAGGCCGAGGTGGGCCAGGCGACCGGGTGCCTCGGCCTCGACCACCACGTCGGCCTCGGCCACCAGCCGCCGCAGGTCCCGGGCCCCCGCGGGCGTGTCGAGGTCGACCACCACGGCCCGCTTGCTGGTGTTGTAGTGCCAGAAGTACAGCGACCGCTCCGGGTCCTCGACGTCGTCGGCGAAGGGGGCGAACCGCCGTGTCGGGTGGCCCCCTGGCGGCTCGACCAGCACGACGTCGGCGCCGAGGTCGGCCAGGAGCTTGCCGGCGAAGGCCCCGAACTCGCTGGCCAGCTCGACGACCCGCACGCCCTCGAGGGCCCCCGGCAGCAGGTCCCCGGGCGACGCGCCGTCGCGCTCCGTCGTGCTCATATCGCCCCCTCCGAGCGCAGCTCGTCGATCTCGTCGGGGGACAGGCCCAGGATCTCGCCGAACACCAGGTCGTTGTGCTCGCCGAGGCAGGGGGCTCCCTGCTCGATGTGCCAGTCGGTCTCCGACAGGTGCAAGGGGATGCCGTCGACCCGAACGTCGCCGATCTCGGTGTGGTGGACCGTGGGCCACAGCCCCCAGGCCGAGGTGCCGGGGTCGTGCTCGATGCGGTCCTCGGGGGTGGCCACGATCGAGGCGGGCACGCCGGCGCCGCGGAGCCGGGCGGCCACCTCGTCACGGTCGTAGCGGCGCGTCCACGCTCCCAGGGCCTCGTCGAGGGCATCCTCGCCGGCCAGGCGCCCCTCCAGGGTGGCGAACCGGTCGCCCGCGGCCCATGGCTCGCCCACGACCTTGGCCAGTGCCGTCCAGTCGGCGTCGTCCCGGCAGGCGACGGCCACCCAGCGGTCGTCGCCCGCCGCCGGGTAGATGCCGTGGGGTGCCATCGGCGGCGACTGGCTGCGGTTGGAGTTGGGCATCCCCTCCCGCCGCAGCGAGCGCCCGTTCACCGTGAAGTCGAGCATGGCCGGGCCGTCGAGCCACGCCCCGGCGTCGGTGCAGCTCATGTCGACCCATTGCCCCTCGCCCGTGCGCGACCGGTGCAGCAGGGCGGCGAGGATGGCGATGGCCATCACGTTGCCCCCGTGGTGATCCATGTAGGAGTAGCCCCAGCCGGCGGGGCCCAGGCCGGGGAGCCCCGACGAGAAGGTGAGGCCCGAGACGGCCTGCACGATCGGGCCCCAGGTCTTGAAGCGCCGGTAGGGCCCCTCGGCCCCGAAGCCCGAGTTGGAGACGTAGATGATGTCGGGGCGGATGCGGGTCATCTCCTCGTAGGGGAACCCCATGCGGGCCAGGACCCCGGCGGCGAAGTTCTCGCTGACCACGTCAGAGATGGCGATGAGCCGGCGCACCAGGTCGCGCCCCGCCTCGGTGCGGAGGTTGATGGTGACGCCGAGCTTCTCGACGTTGTGGTTGTTGAAGGCGCCGCTGAGGTCGACCCCCCGCCGCTCGTCGATGTAGGGCGGCATGCCGCGGAGGATGTCCCAGCGACCCTGGCGCACCGGGTCCTCGATGCGGATGACCTGGGCGCCCATGGCCGCCAGGAACTTGGTGGCCCCGGCTCCGGCGAGCTGACCCGTGAAGTCGCAGATCCGGAGGTGGGACAGGGCGGACGAGGAGGCCATCAGCCGGCCCCCGCCGGCACCCACTGGGGGAGGGTGACGCCGTCGACCTGCTCGAAGCGGACCTCCATCGGCATGCCGTCGGCCAGGTCGGGCTCACCGGGCAGGAACCCTGCCAGGCGGGCTCCCGGCGCCTCGTCGAGCTCGACAAGCACCACGGTGTACGGCGTGGGGAAGGCCGGGTGGAGCCCCTGGTGCACCGTCGTCCACGAGACCAGGTGGCTGCGGCCCACCACCGGCCGCCACTCGACCTCGAAGGAGCCGCAGTGGTGGCAGTACGGGCGCGGCAGGTGGAGGACGGCACCGCAGGTGGCGCAGGCGTTCACCACCAGCTCGCCCCGGGCGGCGGCCTCGAAGAAGCCCCAGGTGTCGTGGTCGTGGGCCGGGAGCGGGCGGGGCGGGCTCATCGGGCGTCCTTCGTCAGCACCATGGCGCTGGTGGCGGGCGGGGGACCGGAGGTCACGAGGCACACCTCGGCGCCGGGGACCGGCGAGGAGGACTCGCCCCGCAGCTGGCGGACGCCCTCGACGACGTGGTTCATGCCGTGGATGTACCCCTCCGAGAGGTTGCCGCCGGCCGTGTTGACGGGCAGCTCACCGGTCAGACCGATGGCGCCGCTCGCCGCGAAGGGCCCACCCTCGCCCTTCGGGCAGAAGCCGTAGTCCTCCAGCTGGACGAGGACGGTGATGGTGAAGCAGTCGTAGAGCTGGGCGACGTCGACGTCGGCCGGCCCCAGCCCGGCCCGGCGCCACAGGTCGTCGGCGATCCAGGCGCAGGGCCAGGTGGTGAGGGACTGGCGGGCCAGGGCCGACGACAGCATCCCTCCCTGCACCCCCGGGCCGCTCCCGAGGGCCACCGAGCGGATCGACACCGGCGCCGAGGGCAGGTCCCGCGCCCGCTCGGTGCTGGTGACCACCACGGCGCAGGCGCCGTCGGTGACCAGGCAGCAGTCGTACAGCCCCAGGGGGGTGGAGATGGGGCGACCGGCGAGGTAGGTGTCCATGTCCAGCTTGCGATCGTGCATCTGGGCCGCGGGGTTGCGGTTGGCGCGCTCGCGGCAGGCCAGGGCGATGGCCCCGAGCTGCTCCCTGGTGGTGCCGTGGTCGAGCATGTGGCGCCGGGCCACCATGGCGTAGGTGCTGGCCGGCAGCATGAGGCCGTAGGGGACGAAGAACTCCTCGTAGGTGCCGTGCCCGCCCACCCCCGTGGCGCCGGCACCGCCGATGCCGCCCACGCCGCCGATGCCGCCCGCCGAGCTCCAGGCGATCGACCGGGGGCAGAGGACGACCTGGGCCTGACCGCTCATCACGGCGCCCACGGCATGGGCGACCTGGGCGCAGGGCGCCGAGCCGCCCGGCCCCGTGACGCCCCAGTAGGTGAGGTTGCGGACACCGAGGGCCTCGGCCAGGGCGGTGTGGCTCACGTTGTCCATGTCGCAGCGGACGATGCCGTCGACCTCGGCGCCGGTGAGGCCGGCGTCCTCCAGCGCCGCCACCGAGGCCTCGACCGCCAGCCGGAGCTCGCTGCGGCCTGCGCTCCTCGAGAACTCGGTCGCGCCGATGCCGGCGACGGCACATCGGTCGCGCCCCGGCCACGCTGGTGCCGTCGCTGCCATCTGACCCCCCTCCGGCGCCCCCTGCGGGGCATCATTGGGCATGCTACGTCGACTGTAAAGCGTCGTACCGCCGAAGTAGGCTCTTCCCACATGGGCCGGGTGGCCCACGACGGAAGGGGGGCATCGATGACCGTCGCGATGCCAGTGATCGACACCGATACCCACATCACCGAACCGCGCGACACCTGGACCGCCCGCATGTCCAGCGCCAAGTGGGGGGACATGGTGCCCCACGTCGTGTACGACGACGAGGCCCAGGAGGAGTTCTGGCAGCTGGGCGACCGGCGCCTGGTCCCGGCGTGCATGACGGCCCAGGCCGGCTGGCCCCAGAAGTTCCCCTCCCACCCCAAGACCTACGACCAGGCCCACCCGGCCTCCTACGACGCCGAGGCCCGCCTCCGGTTGATGGACGAGCTGGGCCTGTGGGCCCAGGCGCTCTACCCCAACGTCGGCGGCTTCGGCTCCCAGGTGTGGAAGACCCTCGATCCCCAGGAGCTCGCCTTCGACTGCGTGCGGGCCTACAACGACATGCTGTTCGACTGGACCTCGGTGGCGCCCGACCGCTTCATCCCCATCTGCGCCATCCCGTTCTGGGACGTCGAGGCGTCGGTCCGCGAGATCGAGCGGGTGGCGGGCCTGGGCGCCCGGGGCGTCATCTTCTCGGGCGCGCCCCAGGTGCACGGACAGCCGGTGCTGGGCCACCGCCAGTGGGACCCGGTGTGGGCGGCGGCGCAGGACGCCGAGCTCCCGGTCAGCTTCCACGTCGGCTCCGGCGACATGGGCTCGCAGTTCTCCGCCGACCGCATCCTGACCGAGGGGTTCGGCGTCACCTACGCCCGGGCGTCGACGTCGCTCTTCTTCGACACCGCCATGCAGCTCACGGACCTGCTGTTCTCCGGCGTCCTGCCCCGCTTCCCCCGGCTGAACTTCGTGTCCGTCGAGAGTGGCATCGGGTGGATCCCCTTCCTGCTCGAAGCGGCCGACTACCACTTCGTCGAGGGCGACGTCCGGGTCGACCGGCCCGAGTTCGAGGAGATGCCCAGCTTCTACTACTTCCGCCAGGTGTACGCCTCGTACTGGTTCGAGAAGGTGGCGCCGGCCCACCTGCTCGACCAGGTCGGCCCCGACCGCATCCTCTTCGAGACCGACTTCCCCCATCCCACGTGCCTCGAAGGCGACAAGGTGAGGGACGCGGTCGGCAACCTCGATGACGTCCCCGACGACGTGCGGGCCAAGATCCTGTGGGAGAACGCCTGCCGGTGCTACCGCATCGACCCGGCCACCGTCCCGGGAGCGCTCACGCCAGCCGCCGGGTAGGCTCACGACTCGTCGTCACCGCAGTTCGGAGGGGAGCGGCTGGTGGACTACGACCTGAAGATCGTGGGGGGCACGATCGTCGACGGCACGGGCACGCCCGGCCGGTCGGGCGACGTGGGGATCAAGGACGGCCGGCTGGTCGCCGTGGGCGACGCGTCGGGCGCCGCCACGGAGGTGGTGGACGCCGGTGGGCGCGTGGTGGCCCCCGGCTTCGTCGACATCCACACCCACTACGACGCCCAGATCCTGTGGGATCGCATGCTGTCCATCTCGCCCTGGCACGGCGTGACCACCGTCCTCATGGGCAACTGCGGCTTCGGCGTGGCTCCCGCCCGTCCCGAGCACCACGAGCTGCTGGTGCGCACGCTCGAGAACGTCGAGGGCATGAGCGCGGCGGCGCTCCAGGCGGGCATGGGGGGCTGGGGGTTCGAGACGTTCCCCCAGTACCTCGACATGATCGACCGGCGGGGCAGCGCCATCAACGTCGCCGCCCTGATCGGCCACACGCCGGTGCGCCTGTACGTGATGGGGGAGGAAGCCACCGAGCGGGCCGCCGCCGAGGACGAGGTGGCCCACATGCGTGCCATCGTGGCGGAGGCGCTGGGCGCGGGGGCGGCCGGGTTCGCCACGTCCCGCGCTCCCACCCACGTCGGCTTCGGGGGGAGGCCGGTGCCCAGCCGGGCTGCCGACATCGGCGAGGTCTTCGCCCTGGCCGGCGCCCTGGGAGAGGCCGGGCGGGGGATCATGCAGGCCACCGTGGGGTCGGACCTCTTCTTCGCCGAGTTCGAGGAGATCGCGGCCGAGACGGGCCGACCGATCACCTGGACGGCCCTGCTGGCCGGCATGCTGGGCCCGGGGTCGCACCGGAGCCTGCTCGAGCGGGCGGTGCAGACCCAGGACAAGGGCCTGGCCGTCTACCCCCAGGTCACCTGCCGGCCGCTGATGTTCGAGTTCCAGTTCTCGGCGCCGTTCATCCTCGAATCCCTCCCCGCCTTCGCGCCGGCGGTGGCCGCGGTCGACCGTGCCGGCAAGGAGCGGGTCTACGGCGACCCCGCGTTCCGGAAGGGGCTGCGCGAGGCCACGTCGGGGAGGGGAGCGATCGGCGGGGACCTGTGGGACCGCATGACCATCGCCCAGTGCCCACAGGAGCCGGCCCTCGACGAGCGCCCCCTGGGCCAGGTGGCGGCCGAGCGTGGCGTCCATCCCGTGGACCTGGCCCTCGACCTGGCGTTGGCGTCCGACCTCGGGGCCCGGTTCCGGTTGGCGGTGGCCAACTACGACGAGGACGAGGTGGAGGAGCTGCTGGGCCACCCGGGCACGGTCCTGGGCCTCTCCGACGCCGGTGCCCACGCCAGCCAGCTGTGCGACGCCTGCTTCTCGACCTTCCTGCTGGGGCACTGGGCCCGCGACCGGGGGGCCATGCCGCTCGAGGAGGCCGTCCGCATGCTCACGTCGCGGCCCGCCGAGGTGATGGGCCTGCAGGACCGGGGACGCCTGGCGGCGGGGTTGGCCGCCGACGTCGTCGTGCTCGACCCCGACACGGTCGCCGCCGGGCCGTTGCGGCGGGTGGAGGACCTGCCGGCCGGGGCCGACCGCCTGGTGGCTGACGCCGTGGGGATCGACACCGTCGTCGTCAACGGGGTCGTGGTCCGCCGGGACGGCGGCGACGTCCTCGACGCCGACGGCCCGTTGCCGGGGCGGGTGGTCCGCCCGTAGCCGCTCCCGCCCGGCGGGCGCTCAGGTCTCGGTGGCGGCGAGGCCGTCGGCCGCCGACTGCACGGTGTCGACGTACTCCTCGACCATCTCGAGGAGCACCCGCCGTGCCGGCTTGACCTGGTCGAGGCTGCCCACCACCTGGCCGACGAAGTAGGTGACGAGGTCGGCGGCGCCCGTGCCCGGTGTGGTCGACGACCGCCGGATGCGCTCCTGGGCCCGGGCGGTGAGGATCGGCTGGAGCGGCATCGGCAAGGTGCCAGGGCTCTGCTGGCCCTCCCACTCGTCGGTCCAGGCCGTGCGCAGCATCCGGGCCGGCTTGCCCGTCATCGACCGCGACCGCAGCGTGTCGCTGGAGCTGGCGGCCAGGAACTTCTGCTTGACCACCGGGTGGGTCTCGGCCTCCTCGGTGGTGAGCCACACGGAGCCGGTCCACACGCCTTGGGCGCCGAGGGCCATGGCCGCCGCCATCTGTCGGCCCCGGGCGATGCCACCGGCGGCCACCACCGGCGTGGGCGCCACGGCGTCGACGACCTCGGGGACCAGCACCATGGTGGCGATCTCGCCGGTGTGGCCGCCGGCCTCGTAGCCCTGGGCCACGATGACGTCGACGCCGATGGCCTTGTGGCGCAGGGCGTGCTGGCGGGAGCCGGCCAGGGCGGCCACGAGGATGCCCTGCTCGTGGGCCCGGGTCACCAGGTCGGGCGGCGGCGGGCCGAGGGCGCTGGCCACCAGTCGGATGGGGTGGGCGAGGGCGACCTCGAGGAGCCGCTCGACGCCGGGCCCGCCCAGGCTCAGCTCCCGCCCGTCGCCGCCCGGCGCCTCGTCGTCGGGGGGGAGCTCGGGCACCTCGTAGCGCTGCATCATCCCGTCGACGAACCGGCGGTGGTCGTCGGGGATGAGCTCCTGCAACCGCCCGACGGGCAGGCCTCCCTCGTCGCTGCCCACGTAGCGCTGGGGGATCAGGACGTCGACGCCGTAGGGCCGCCCGTCCAGCTCCTCCTCCAGCCAGCGGAGCTCGACCTCGAGCTGGTCGGGCGTGAAGGCCGTGGCGCCGAGCACGCCGAACCCCCCGGCCCTGCCCACGGCCGCGACCACGTCGCGGCAGTGGCTGAACGCCAGGATCGGGAACTCGACCCCCAACAGGTCGCACAGCGGTGTACGCACGGCAACGCCCCCTCGTGTGGGCCGGTGCCGCGCCGCGGCACCGGCAGGTCGGACCCTAGCCCACGGTCCTCACAGGGTGGCGGGCGACAGGCCCAGCTCGGCGGCCACGGCGAACAGATGGTGGTCGCGGGCGCCGAGGGACAGCTCCGCCGCCTTGGCGTGCTCGGACCACAGGTGCAGGTCGTTCTCGCGCACGTAGCCCATGCCGCCGTGGAGCTGGTGGGCCATCACCGTGATGGCCTTGTAGGCCTCGCCCGTCCAGGCCTTGGCCACCGCGACCTCACGGGCCGCGGGGCGGCCGTGGGCCAGGCGCCACAGGGCCTGGTGGGTGGCCAGCCGGGCCCCGTCGGCGCGGGTGGCCATGTCGGCGACGTGGTGCTGGACGGCCTGGAACGAGCCGATCGGGCGGCCGAACTGGACCCGGCCCGTCACGTAGTCGGCGGTGAGCTCGAGCACCTTCTGGGCGCCTCCGGCCATCTCCGCGCAGAGCAGCGCCACCCAGCGGGCCCGAGCGTCGGCCAGCGCAGCCGCGGTGGCGGCTCCCGGGCCGAGAGGGCCGCCGAGGGCGGCCTCCGCGGTGACGTGGACGTGGTCGAGCACCACCCGGGCCTGGCGGTCGTGGGCGAAGGTGGCATGGGGCGACACCGAGAGCCCGTCGGCTCCTGCGGGAACGCAGAACACGCCGAGGACGGGCCCGGCGGCGCCGTCGGCGACACGGGCCACCACCAGCATCAGGTCCGCCGTCCCCGCGTTGGCGACGAAGGCCTTGGCGCCCGACAGGACCCAACCGTCGCCGGACGGTGTCGCCACGGTGCGAAGGTACCGGGGGTCGTGGAGGGCCTGGGGCTCGAGCTCGGCCACGGTGGCCAGCAGCGACCCGGCCGCCACCCTTGCCAGCAGGTCGCCCTGCTGGGCCGCGGTGCCCAGGAGGGCCACCAGCTGGGCCGCCTGGACCGTGGACCGGAACGTGGTCGGTACCAGGGCACGGCCCGCCTCCTCGGCGACGAGACCCAGGTCGACGAGGCTGCCGGCGCCGCCGTGGGCCTCGGGCAGGCCGAGCCCGAGCCAGCCCTGGGCGGCCATCGTCGACCACAGCTCGGGCGAGTGGCCGCTCGTCCCGGGCTCGCGCAGGGCCCGAACCAGGGTGATCGGGCAGTAACGCTCGAACGACCTCCGGGCCGAGTCGGTGAGCAATCGCTCGTCCTCGGAGAGCTGGGGGTCCACGGTGCCTCCGGTCCTCAGGCGCCCCGGGGCAGGCCGTAGCCCCGCTCGGCGACGATCGTGCGCATGACCTCGTTGGTGCCGCCCCCGAAGCGCAGGAACGGAGCCATCCGGTAGGTGCGCTCCAGCCGACCGGCGAGGGGGGCGTCGTCGTCGTCGCCGTGCAGCTGGCCGTGGGCGTCGAGGAGCTGCATGCCCCAGTCGGCGAGCTTGGTGCGCAGCTCGGTGGTGAAGACCTTCTGCATCGACGCCTCCTTGGCCGGGATGGCGCCGGCGTCGAGCAGGGAGGCGGTCCGGCGGCTGAGGAGGTGGGCGATCTCGAGGTCGACGTCCAGCTCGGCCAGGCGGAGCTGCACCTCGGGCCGCTCGGCCAGCGCCCGCCCGTCGACGACGGTGCACCGGCACAGCTCGACCAGGTCGTCGAAGAGGCGCTGGAGCGAGCCGGTGGAGCCGAGGGCGCTGCGCTCCAGGGCCAGCGCTCCCACGATGTAGGACCACCCCTGGTTCACCTCGCCGATGAGGTTCCCGCGGGGGACCCGCACGTCTTCGAAGAAGACGAGGTTCGTGCGCACGTCGCCCCACGTCCACAGGGGGTTGACGGTGATGCCGGGGCTGTCGATGGGCACGATGATCACTGAGATGCCCTTGTGCCGGGGGGCGTCGGGGTCCGTGCGCACCGCCAGCCACTCGTGCGTGGCCAGGTGCGCCTCGCTGTTCCAGATCTTCTGGCCGTCGATCACCCACTCGTCGCCGTCCAGCTCGGCCCGGGTGCGCAGGTTGGCGAGGTCGGTGCCGGCGTCGGGCTCGGAGTAGCCGAGGGCGAAGGTCGCCTCGCCCCGGGTGATGCGCGGCAGCCACTCCCGCTTGTTCGCCTCGGTCCCGAAGCGGATGATCATCGGCCCCAGGGAGGTGACCGTGAGGGGGAGGGGCGGCGCGCCGGCGTACTCCAGCTCGTCGGTGAGGATGAGCTCCTCGACCGCGGTCTTCTCGAGGCCGCCGTACTCCCGCGGCCAGTTGACCCCCCACCAGCCCTCGGCGGCCTGGGCCTTCTGGAACTGCTCGACGAGTGGGCTGCGGGCGAAGGCCTGCGTGGCCAGCTCGGCCCGCAGCTCGGGTGTGAGGTGGCGGTCGAGGAAGGCGCGGATCTCGGCGCGCCAGGCCGCTTGCTCCTCGGTCAGCTCGAAGTCCACGGTTCCCCCCCCGGGCCGCCTGCCGCGGCCCCTGGACGGCGGGCCCGGACCGTCGCCCGGGCCGGCCTCGGTGATCAGGCCGTCTCGAGCTTGATCTTCGGACCGGCTGCCCGCACGGCTTCGATGTCGTCGTCGCTGAAGCCGGCCAGGCGGCGCAGCTCGACGGCCAGCGGCATGAACTCCTCGCCGGTGGCCGGGTCGTACGCCCCCCGGACGCCGCCGAAGCTGAAGGCCCGGTCGACCTTGCGCTGGAAGCTCACGACCCGCTGGCGCCGCTCCGGGTCGCCCTCGGTGAGCGCCTTGCTCCACACCTGCCCGAAGCGGACGTGGGTGACCTCGTCGGCGGCGACGTAGTCGACCGTCTGCCAGATCGTGTCGTCCCCGGCGGACTTGCCGAAGCGCATGGTCTCGTTGAACACGTCGAGGGCCAGGCCCTCCAGGCAGCGGTTGACGCCCACCACCCGCTCGGCGGGGTCGTCGGAGCAGGCGAACTCGAAGAGCATGACGTTCTCGGTGAACTGGCCGATGCGACCGTCGACGTGGTCGAGCAGGGCGGCGTAGATCTCGACGTGGCGGGCCTCGTCCCAGCACTGGCGGGCCATGTCGAGCTGGAACTCCCACGGCAGCTCGTCGTCGTCGACGTAGTCCCAGCAGCTGCGTCCGGCACCCTCGAGGGCCTGCAGCTCGCCCATGAAGATGCCGTGCATCTGGCTCTGGGTGGCGACCGGTGCCCGGTCGTCGTCGGGGCGGAGGCGCTGGCCGAGCCGGGGGCGCACGCTCCGGGCGTCGACCTCACGGTCCTTGGGGCGCATCATCTTCATGAACTTGTCGAGGTCTTCCACCGTGACCTCCTCGGCGGTGAGGAAGTCGACGGGTATGTCGGTGCGCGTGAACCGGTCGTCGCGCCTCAGCTCGGCGCTCGGCATGAACCTCTTCATTCCAGCCACCCCCCTCGTCACAGACCCCGGCGGCCCATGACACAGGATGCACCGTGCGTCTCATGATGACAAGCACCACGCGCCAGGACGGCAGGGAGGACCTCAGCGGCTCCGGCGGGCCCCGGGGTGGCCGGGCACGGGGAGGTGGACGATCTCGGCGGCGGGCCGGCCGTCCTCGATGGTGAGCACGGCGACGCGGCCGGGCAGGTCCACCCGCAGGTGGGGGCTGGTCGGCGACCCCGGGTTGACCAGCAGCACGCCGTCGCGCCACTCCACGACGTCGCGATGGCTGTCGCCGAAGACCCAGACGTCGGGCACGGGGTCGAGGCCGCACTGGCGGGCCAGCTCTGGGACCGATGGGGGGTCGGGGACTCGGCGCACCGGGAGCACGTGGGTCATGCCGACGAGGGCACCGGCCAGCTCGAGCAGGTGGACGTCGGCCATCCGGTCGTCGGCGGGCAGGTACATGTCGTTGTTGCCCCGGGCGGCGGTGACGGGAGCGATCTCCTCCAGCCAGTCGATCACCCGGAGGGACACCAGGTCGCCGGCGTGGAGGATCATGTCGACGCTGGTGAAGGCCGCCTCCACCGCCGCGCACACGACGTCGTCGAACGGTGGCATGTGGGTGTCCGAGATCACCCCGATGCGCATGCCGTCGGCCACGCCCCTTTGTAGCACCCCGGCAGGCGGCGAGCCGTGCCGCTAGGTTCACCGCCGGTGGTGCGCACGCGGTTCACCGAGCTGGTCGGCGTCGCCGTGCCGGTGATGCAGGGGGGCATGTCGAGCGTGGCCCGCTCGCCGCTGGTGGCGGCGGTGAGCGCCGCCGGTGCCCTGGGGACCCTGGGCGCGGCGGGCTTCGCCGGCGACGAGCGGGGCCTGCGAGCCGAGGTCGACGCGGTGCGGGCGGCGACCGACCGGCCCTTCGCCGTCAACGTGCCCCTGTTCGCCCCGGAGATGGCGTGGTGGATCATCGAGCGGCTGGCGGCGGCGGGCGTGGCCATCGTCGAGACGGCCGGTCGGAGCCCGGCCCCCTTCGTGGGCGCCCTCCACGACGCCGGCATCGTGGTCGTGCACAAGGCGACCCGGGTGCGGGACGTGGCCTCGGCGGCGCGGGCCGGGGTCGACGCCGTTTGCCTCCTCGGCGGGGAGGCGGCCGGTCACCCCGGCCCCGACCAGGTGTCCACGCTCGTCTCGGCCCGCCTGGCGGCCGGCGCCCTGGAGGTCCCCTGGCTGCTGGGCGGCGGGATCGCCGACGGTGCCGGGCTCGCCGCCGCCCTGGCGCTGGGTGCCGACGGCGTCCTGGTGGGTACCCGCTTCGCCGCCACCCGGGAGGCGTCGGCCCACCCCGCCGTCAAGGACCGGCTGGTGGCGGCAGCAGCCACCGACACCCTGGTGGTGATGGGCTCGGTCGGTGACCACGCCCGGGTCCTGGCCACCGGGCGGGCACGGGAGCTGGCGGCGGCCGAGGCGACCGGGGCGCCGGCCGCCGAGCTCCACGAGCGCTACGGCGACCACCTGTTCCGGGCCGTCGTGGCCGACGGTGACCTCGACGCGGGCGTCCTCGCCTGCGGTCAGGCGGTCGGCCTCGTCGACGACGTGCCGACGGTGGCCGACCTGCTGGCCCGCATGGTCGCCGACGCCGAGGCATCGGCCGCCCGGGTCACCGCGGCCGTCACCGCCGGGGCCTGAGGCCGACGCCCGAGGGCGGCGCCGTTGCGGGTCGGCTGGCCGCGGGCCCCCGGCGGGGGTTCGCGGCTGGGACGGGCCCCGCCCGCCGACGAGCCCGCAGGGGCCGGCTGCCCGGGCTCGCGAGAGGTGGGGGAGAGGGCACCGGTCGGCGACCGGAACCTCAGGCCAGGGCGTCCGCCTTGGCCTCCAGCGAGGACATGAGCTCGTCGAAGCTCTTGGCGAAGGCGGCGACGCCCTGGTCCTCGAGCACCCTCGCCACGTCGTCGAGGTCGACGCCCGCGGCACGGAGGTCGGCGAGCACGCCCTCGGCCGCCGCGGGGTCGGCGTCGACGGTGCGGGCCACGGTGCCGTGGTCCTCGAAGGCCTCCAGCGTCGGCTCGGGCATGGTGTTGACCGTGTCGGGACCGATCAGGGTGTCGACGTAGAGGGTGTCGGGGTAGGTGGGGTCCTTCGTGGACGTGGACGCCCACAGCGGTCGCTGGGGCCGGGCGCCCCGCTGCGCCAGGGCCTGCCAGCGCGGTCCGGCGAAGGTCTCCCGGAACATGCGGTAGGCCACCTGGGCGTTGGCCACGGCCGCCCGCCCCCTCAGGGCCCGTGCCCGGTCGGTGCCGAGGGCGTCGAGGCGTCGGTCGACCTCCGTGTCGACCCGGCTGACGAAGAACGACGCCACGCTGGAGACACGGGACAGGTCCCCCTCGCAGGCCTCCAGGCCCGAGATGTACGCCTCCATCACGTCGGCGTACCGGTCGAGCCCGAAGATCAGGGTCACGTTGATGCTGCGGCCCTCGCCGATCAGCGTGCGGACGGCACCGACGCCCTCGGCCGTGGCCGGCACCTTGACGTAGAGGTTGGGCTGTGCCAGCTGCTCGTGGAGCCGGCGGGCGGCGGCCACGGTGCCGTCGCGGTCGCGGGCCAGGCCGGGGGCGACCTCCACCGAGGCGTAGCCGTCGAGGCCGTCGCTCTCGTCGTGGACCGGGCGCAGGAGCCGCAACGTCTCCCGGATGTCGGCGGTGACCATGGTCCAGTAGGCGTCGTCGACGGGGGTGCCGGCCCTCGCCAGGTCCCGGAACTGGTCGTCGTACTGGTCGGAGCCGGCGATCGCCTTCTGGATGATGGTGGGGTTGGAGGTGACGCCCCGCACGCCCCGCTCGATCCAGCGGGCGAGGTCACCGCCGGTGATCCACCCCCGGCGAAGGTCGTCGAGCCAGGGGCTCTGGCCCTGCTGGTCGTAGAGGTCCTGGAGCCTGGTCATGCGTCCTCCTCCTGGAGGTCACCGAGGAGCTGGCGGGCGCGGTCGGCGACGTTCTCGGGTGTGAAGCCCAGCTTGGCCAGCACGACGTCGCCCGGGGCCGACGCCCCGAAGCGGTCGATGCTGACGCTGTCGTCCGCCCACCGGTCCCAGCCGAGGCTGGCCCCGGCCTCCACGGCCAGGGTGGGGAGCTCGGGGGGCAGGACGGCCGTCTGGTAGCGGTCGTCCTGGGCCTCGAACAGGTCCCACGAGGGCATCGAGACCACCCGGGCCCGCACGCCGCCGGCGGACAGGCGCTCGGCGGCCTCGACGCACAGGGCGACCTCGCTGCCCGTGCCGACGAGCACGAGGTGGGGATCGTCGACGTCGACCAGCACGTAGGCGCCACGAGCCACGCCGCCGGGGTCCGTGCCCGCCAGCACGGGGAGGTCCTGGCGGCTCAACACCAGGGCGGTCGGGCCCCCGGACTCCAGGGCGATGCGCCACGCCGCCGCCGTCTCGTTGGCGTCGGCCGGGCGGATGAGGCGGAGGTGGGGCATGGCCCGCAGCGACATGAGGTGCTCGACCGGTTGGTGGGTGGGGCCGTCCTGGCCCAGGCCCACCGAGTCGTGGGTGAAGGAGAAGATCTCCTTGTACTCGGACATCGCCGCCAGCCGCAGCGCAGGCCGCATGTAGTCGCTGAAGACGAAGAACGTGCCCCCGACGGGGATGACCCCCCCGTGGGCCGACATGCCGTTCATCACCCCGGCCATGCCGTGCTCCCGCACGCCGAAGTGGATCTGGCGGCCGGCGGGCTCCTCGGCCGAGAGGAGGCCGTGGCCCGTGATCTGCGTGCCGGTGTTGCCGGTGAGGTCGGCACCCCCGCCGAGCAGGCCGGGGACCGCGTCGACCAGGGCCTGGAGGCAGGCACCGCTGGCCTTGCGGGTGGCGACCTTCTCACCCGCGCTCCAGGTGGGCAACCGGTCCTGCCAGCCGGGAACCCCACGGAGGTGGAGGCACGCCTCGTAGGCCTCGCGGTCGCCGTCCCACCCCGCCAGCCGCTTCTCCCACCGCTCGCGCTCGGCCGCCCCCCGGCGGCCCGCCGCCCGGTAGAGGCCCAGCACGTCGTCGGGGACCCAGAAGGCCTCGTCGGGGGGCAGGCCGAGGATCTCCTTGGTGGCCCGCACCTCGTCCTCCCCGAGGGGGCTGCCGTGGGCCTCGGGGTTGTCGGTGAAGTGGGGCGACGGCCAACCGATGTGGCTGCGCAGCACGAGGAGGGAGGGGGCGTCCTCGCGAGCCGCGGCCCGGCGGAGGGCCGCCTCGAGCCCGTCGAGGTCGTTGGCCATCTCGCCCAGCTGCTCGACGTGCCACCCGTACCCCCCGAACCGCTCGACCACGTCGTCGGACAGGGCCAGCTCCGTCTCGCCGTCGATGCTGACGTGGTTGTCGTCGTAGACGTAGACGAGGCGCCCCAGGCCCAGGTGACCGGCCAGGGACGCCGCCTCGTGGCTGATGCCCTCCATCAGGTCGCCGTCGCTGCAGATCACGTACGTGCGGTGGTCGCAGACCTCGGGGCCGAACCGGGCGCGCAGCCAGCGCTCGGCGACGCCCAGGCCCACGGCGTTGGCGAAGCCCTGGCCGAGGGGGCCGGTGGTGACCTCGACCCCGGGGGTGTGGTGCACCTCGGGGTGGCCGGGGGTCTGCGAGCCCCACTGGCGGAAGTCGCGCAGGTCGTCCAGGGTCAACCCGTAGCCGGTGAGGTGGAGCATCGAGTAGAGGAGGATCGACGCATGCCCGGCCGACAGCACGAAGCGGTCGCTGTCGGGCCAGTGGGGGGACGAGGGGTCGTACCGCATGATCCGGGTCCACAGCACGTGGGCCAGCGGCGCCAGCGCCATGGCGGTGCCCGGGTGGCCGTTGTTCGCGGCCTGGGGGCCGTCCATCGCCAAGCCCCGGATCACGTTGACGGCACGCTGCTCGAGCTCGGGATCCGGCATCCGGGTCACCCTAGTGGTGAGTCGGGGTCGTTCCGAGGGGCCCCCGCCACCGTTCGCGATCCATTCACGCCTCGCCCGGTCAGGGATCGTGGAACAGCACGACGCTGGCCGTGAAGCTGTGGACGAAGCTGCGACGGTCCACGGGCCCGATCTCGCCGGCGCAGAACGTCCCGGCGACGGCGTCCGAGCGCAGGGCCTCGACCACGGCGCCGGCGTCGTGGTCGGGCACGCCGAAGAGGCGCCGGCCCCGTCCGTTGCAGGTGAACAGCAGCGCCCCGTCGGCGAGGCCGGCGGTCGAGGCACGGGCCAGCCGGGCGCGGAGGTCCTCGTCGGCCGAGCCGGCGTCCCGCACCTGGAACTGCACCGTCGTCCCCACCGGCACGGGCTCGGTCACGACGAGGGAGCGCTCCTGGCGATGGACGCCCACGAGGTTGCGGACCAGGAAGTCGCCCTGCCCGAAGCTCACCCGGTGCTCGTCGACGGCGATCCCCAGGTGGATGCCGGCCGCCAGGCGGGCGCGGTCGCCGGGCTCGGACGCCTCCACCAGCTCCTCGAGGCGGTCGAGCGCCGGTCGGCCCGCCAGCTCGACCAGCCGGTTCCGCACGGCGCCGGTCACGATCATCGGCTCGCCGACGGGGCGGCAACCCTGGGACACGACCAGCTCGGTGGCGTCGTCGGCGGGCAGCACGATGCCGACGCCGCCGTCGGTGACGACCTCGCCGTCGAGCACGAGGCGGTTGCTGCCGGGGCCACGAGCGGAGGCGGCGCCCCCCGCCACGACCACGGGGGGGTCGAGCTGGCCCAGGAGGGCCACGACGTCGTCCATCGGCAACGTGAGCGGGTCGGCCAGGAGGACCAGCCGCTCGCCGGGGCCGCAGGTGGCGGCGGACAGCCCGCCCAGGGCGGTGCCTGACGGCGTGCGGGCTGCCGTCACCCGCACGGGGCGGGGGCGCTCCGCCAGCCGGGCGGCCCACAGCACCAGGCCCGGCCCGTCCTCGACCTCCCGCTCGCCGCCGGCCACCGCCACCCCGGTGGCACCCAGCAGGACGCCGGGCTCCAGCACGGCCCGGACGGTCGCGGCCACGTCGGGCACCGCCCTGACGTGGTGCGGCGTGACGAACAGCACCGCCAGCTCCGGTGCCCGCCCCAGCTGCTCCAGCACGCGACCGACGACCTCGCCGGTGGCCTCGGCGGCGTCGGGGTGGACCGAGAGGGCGGTGGCGAAGGGCATGGGGGCGCCGCCGCCTCAGCCGGCCGGTCCCGGCACGAGCGTGTAGGGGACCACCGTCACGTGACCTCCGCCGATGCGGCAGTGGGCCTCGACCGTGCCGTAGTCGGCGAAGTCGACCTCGGCCCGCACCAGCCGGTAGGTGAACATGCCCGGCTCCACCTGGAGGGGTTGCACGTTGCGGGCCACCTGGCGACCGTCACGGAGGAAGCGCACCTCCAGCACGCCCTGGCCGCCCTCGTCGAGGCCGCAGCGGACCAGCACGACGAGGTGGGGAGCGACGGTGCACGGCGGCGGCTCCGGCGGGACGGCCGAGAAGTGCACGCCGCCCAGGTCGATGCGCACGGGTCCGCCCTCGAACGCCGGCTCCAGCCGGATGTCCTCGACGAACAGCGCCGCCACGATGTCCATGACGGCACGTTAGAGCGCCCACGGCCAGGAGGCCGCGGGCTCCGGCCGTCCGGGCGGGGGCGTGGACGGGCGTGGCCCACGGGCGGCACGCGGCCGGACCGGTAGCCTCCCGGTCGTGACGTACGAGGCAGAGGCGGGCTCGACCCGTGAGGCCATCCTGGTCGAGGCCCGTCGCTGCTTCGCCGAGCACGGGTACGAGGGCACGTCGCTCAACGACATCGCCGCCGGTGTGGGCATCCGCCGGGCCAGCCTCCTACACCACTTCCCGTCGAAGGAGGCCGTCTACCAGAGGGTGTTCGAGCGTGACCTGGCCGACTGGGGCCAGCGCATCAACGCCTCGGTCGAGAACCCGCCACCCGGGCCCGAGGGCGAGGGCTGGACCCACGTCGACCGGGTGCTCACGGCCGCCGTGCGCTGGTTCTTCGAGAACCCCGAGTTCGTTCGCCTGGTGTGCTACGAGTCGCTGGCCGCGGGTAGCCACCTGGGCTTCGACCTGGGCGAGGCCATCCGCCCGTACTTCCAGCGGGCGGTCAACTACTTCGACCGGGAGATGGGGGCCGGGCGGCTGCGCAAGCACGATCCCGAGCAGCTCATCATCAGCGGCTACGGCGCCATCCTGAACTACTTCAGCGACGTGCACTTCATCCGGGGCCTGCTGGGCCGCGACCCCATGAGCGAAGAGGCCATCGAGACCCGCATCCAGGCCATCCGCGACTTCTTCCGCGCCGCCCTGGAGCCCTGAGCCCGCCGACACGGTGGTCGCCGGTGCCCACCCCGGCGCCGCGGCGAGAGGCTCTCGCCGCCGAGCACGGCCACCCTGGCTGCCGCCGGTGGTGCACCCCCGCGTGGCGCGGGGCGGGTTCCGGGCGCCGCCCGGGCGCTCACTAGGCTGGCCCGCCATGCCCACGCTCTCCGAGCTGCGGTCCAAGGAGCTGCTCCGCGGCTTCGGCGTGCCCTTCCCGGAGGAGCGCGTGGCGGCAACCGCGGACGAGGCCGTCCGTGCCGCCCGGGACGTCGGCTACCCCGTCGTCGCCAAGCTGGGCGGCCCCGGCATCGCCCACAAGACCGAGCGGGGCCTGGTGCGGCTGGGCCTGGGCTCGGAGGCCCAGGTGCGGGAGGCGGCGGCGTCGCTGCTGGCAGCGGCCACGCCCGAGGACGGCGACGTGCACCTCCTGGTCGCCCCCCACCTGCGGGCCACGCGCGAGCTCATCGCCGGCCTCCACCACGACCCGCAGTTCGGCGCGACCGTGATGCTCGGCATCGGCGGTGTCCTGGCCGAGGCGGTGGCCGACGTGAGCTTCCGGCTGGTGCCGATCGCCCGGGTCGACGCCCTGGAGATGCTCGACGACTTGGCGCTGCAGGACCTGCTGGGCGCCTTCCGGGGGGAGCCCCCCGTCGACCGGGGCGCCGTGGCCGACGTGGCGGTCTCGCTGTCGGAGGCGGCCGTGCGGCGGCCCGAGGTCGCCGCGGTCGACCTCAACCCCCTCCTGGTGGTGGACGGTCGCCCGGTGGCGGTCGACGCCCTCGTCGAGGTGCGCCCGTGACGGGTGGGGCGCGGCCGGCGCCCGCGCCGCCCCGCCTCGACCCCGCCCGGTTCCGGGCGCTGTTCGAGCCTCGGGGGGTGCTCGTCGCCGGTGCCTCCACGCATCCGGGGAAGTTCGGGTTCGTCAGCCTCCACAACATCCTCGCCTGCGGCTTCCGGGGTGAGGTGTTCGCCACCAACCGCGACGGCGCCGAGGTCCTCGGGGTGCGGTCGGTCGCCGACGTCGACGCCCTGCCCGACGGGCGGATCGACCTGGTGTTCGTGTGCACCCCGGCGGCCGCCAACCCCGACCTCCTGCGGGCCTGCGCCAAGAAGGGCGTCACGGCCGCCTTCGTTGCCACGGCCGGCTACGGCGAGGCCGGGGAGGCCGGCCGGGCCGCCGAGGCCGAGCTGGTGGCGCTGGCCGACGAGCTGGGCGTGCTCCTCGCCGGGCCCAACGGCCAGGGGGTGGTGTCCCCGCCGGCCCGGCTGTGCGCCCAGATCGTGGGCCCGTACCCACCGGCGGGCCACATCGGGATCGCCAGCCAGTCCGGCAACTTCGTCAGCTCGTTCGAGAACTACGCCCAGCTCACCGGGGTGGGGATCAGCCGGGCGGTGTCGGCCGGCAACGCCGCCGCGGTGGCCGTGCCCGACTACCTCGAGTACTTCGCCGAGGACCCGGAGACCACCGTGGGGCTGGCCTACGTCGAGAGCGTGGGCGACGGCCGGGCCTTCGCCGAGCGCCTGGCGGCGGTGGCCGGGCGCATGCCGGTGGTCGTGGTCAAGGGCGGGGCCTCCGTCGGCGGCCAGCGGGCGGCCGCCAGCCACACCGGCGCCCTGGCCAGCGACGACCGGGTGTTCGACGGTGCCATGCGCCAGGCCGGGGTCTCCCGGGCCCGCACGGTCGAGGAGGGCTACGAGCTGGCGGCGACCTTCGCCACCCAGCCGCTCCCTGCCGGCAACCGCGTCGTGGTGGTCACCACGGCCGGCGGCTGGGGGGTGGTCACGGCCGACGCCATCGCCGGCACCGACCTGGAGCTGGCCCCGCTGCCCCCGGACCTGGTGGCCGCCATCGATGCCGAGCTGCCGCCGCGGTGGAGCCGGGGCAACCCGGTGGACCTGGCGGGCGGTGAGACGCGCGACACCGTGCCCCGGGTGCTCGAGCTGGTGGCCGGCCACCCCGAGGTCGACGCCGTGCTCCTCCTCGGCCTGGGCATCCAGTCCAACCAGGCCCGCCTCATGCGCGAGGGACCGTTCTGGCCCGGGCACGGGCTCGAGCGCATCGTCGCTTTCCACGAGCGCCAGGACGCCCGGTACGCCGAGGCGGCCGCCGAGGCCAGCGCGTCCACCGGCAAGCCGGTGCTGGTGGCCACCGAGCTCGCCGTCACGTCGCCGGGCAACCCCGGCCCGGCGACGGTGCGGGCCACCGGCCGGCTGTGCTACCCGTCCGCCGACCGTGCCGTGGTGGCCCTCGACCACCTGTGGCGGCGGGCGCGGTGGCTCCGGCGCCGGAACCTGCCTTGACCGCCGGCCCCCCGGGGCCGGCCCGGCACGCGGCCCGCCCGCCGTCGCCCCCCCGGCCAGGGCGGAGCGGCCTCCGCCGGGCGCTCGTCCCCGTCGTCCTGGCGGTGGTGGCGGTCGGGGCGGCGTCGGGGGCGGTGGTGCTGGCACCCGGCCCGGCGTCGACCGCCCTCGGCGTCGAGCAGGTCGCCACCACCCCGGTGCTGTCGGCGCGCCGGGTGCCGGAGGTCGTCGCCGCCCCGGTGGCGGAGCGTCGCCTGGCGGCGGACCTCGACGCCTGGTTGGCGGGCTCGCCCGACCGCACGTGCCTGGTGGTGGCGTCGGGGGGGCGGGACCTGTTCCGTCACAACCCCACCGTGCCCGTGACCGGGGCGTCGACCCACAAGCTGATGACCGCCACGGCCCTCCTGCTCGCCTACGGACCGGACCACACCTTCACCACCACGGCGGTGGCCGCCGCGCCCCCGCGGGACGGCGTGGTGGAGGGCGACCTGTACGTCGTCGGCGGCGGGCCTGCCGACCTCGGCACGCCGGACTGGCCGGCGATGGCCCCCGGCACCCGGCCACGGGTGGTGCACGACGTCGGCGGCCTGGTCGACGCCATCGCCGCCGCTGGCGTGACCAGGGTGGCAGGCAGCGTGGTGGGCGACGGCACGCGCTTCGACGACCAGCGGTACGAGCCGACCACGGCACGGCGGCTCATCGACCAGGACCAGGTGGGCCCGATCGGCGGGCTGATGGTCAACGACGGCTTCGCCCGCTTCGGCCCCGAGCGCTCCAACGCCGGCACCGTCCCCGCCGTCGATCCCCCCGCCGACGCCGCCCGGGTCGTGACCGAGCGGCTGGCCGCCCGGGGCGTCGCCGTCGCCGGACCGCCGCGGTCCGGGCCCGCCCCGGCGGGGGCCACGACCGTCGCCACCCTCGACTCGCCCCCCCTGTCCCAGCTCGTGCGGGAGATGCTCACCACCAGCGACAACGAGGCGGCCGAGGCGGCGATCAAGGAGGTCGGCGTGGCGACCGGGGGTGGCGGGTCGTGGCCGGCCGGCGCGGCTGGCACGATGTCGCTCCTCGACCGGGCCGGGGTTCCGCTGGCGGGCGTGCGGGTGGTCGGCGGGAGCGGCCTGTCGATCGAGGAGCGGTTCACCTGCACGACGCTGGTCGACGTCCTCAGGCTGGAGGGCACGGGACCGGTGCTGCGCGCCGGCCTGCCCGTGGCCGGCGAGACGGGGACGCTGGCCGAGCGCTTCCGGGGCACCGACCTGGCCGGCCGCCTCCGGGCCAAGAGCGGCACCCTGCGCAACGTCGCCGCCCTGGCCGGCGAGGTCGACACCCGGCAGGGCGGCGACCTGACGTTCGCCTACGTCGCCAACGTCCCCGACCCGGGCGAGGTCACGGCATCGGAGGTGGGCATGGACCGCATGGGGGAGATCCTCCGCGGCTACCCCCGGGGCATCGACCTGGCCTCCCTGGCCCCGGTGACCGCCCCGGAGGCCGGTGCCGGTCGGCCGGCCGGTGCCGGCGGGGCGGCCGGATCGGGTCCCCCCGCCCCTGGCACGGGCGGCGGGGCCGGCGGCGTGCCACCCTGACGGGGTGCCACCGTCGCCCATGTTCCCCCTGGGGTCGGTCCTCGTCCCGGGGATGATCCTCCCCCTCCACGTGTTCGAGCCCCGCTACCGGGCGCTGGTCCGCGACTGCCTCGCCGGCGACCGCGAGTTCGGCGTCGTCCTCATCGCCCGGGGGCCCGAGGTGGGCGGGGGCGACGTGCGCACCGACGTGGGCACCATGGCCCGCATCGTCCGGGCCGACCAGCTCCCCGACGGTCGCTTCGCCGTGGGAGCGGTGGGCATGCGCCGCATCCGGGTCGACGCCTGGCTCGAGGACGACCCCTACCCCCGGGCCGAGCTGAGCGATTGGCCCGACCGCGAGGCGGGAGGGGGCGAGGCCGGGCGGGCGGCCGAGCTGGCCGGCGTGGTGGATCGCCTCCTGCGGCGGGTGGCCGCCCTGCGGGCCGAGCTGGGTGACCCGGCCCCGCCCCTGGACCTGTCCCTGGCGGGCGACCCCCTGGTGGCCAGCTACCAGGCCACCGCCATCGCCCCGCTGGGTCCCGCCGACCGCCAGGACCTCCTGGCCGCCCCGGGGGCGGTGGCCCGGCTCGAGGCCCTGGAGCGGCTGCTCGGCGAGCAGGTCGAGCTGCTGGCCGCCCGGTTGGGCGAGGGCTGACGGCGGCCGCACGCCGGCCGACCCCATCACCGGCGGGGCGCGGCCGGCGTGCTACAACCTTGCCCCGGAGCCTCGACAGGAGCAGCGTCGCTTGCCAGAGGAACAGTCGAAGTCGATGCCCGAGGTGGCCACCGAGCTGTGGGGCCTCACCAAGGGCTACGCCCGCCAGGAGACGGTCGACCCGCTCAAGGGGATCGGGCGCTACCTGGCGTACGGCGGGGCCGGCGCGCTGGTCGGCGCCGTGGGGGTGCTCCTGCTCATGCTGGCCGGCCTCCGGGCCCTGCAGACCGAGACGGGCTCGACCTTCCAGGGCAACCTGTCGTGGCTGCCGTACCTCATCGTGCTCGTCGTGGCCGCGGGCCTGGCCGCCGCCGCGGTGGCGCGCATCTCCCGCAAGTGAGCAGGTGACATGGCCGCCCAGACCCCCCACGACCGCATCACCCGCGACGACCTCGAGAGCAAGCTCCGCGAGCTCGAGGGCGAGGCCCAGAGCCAGGTCGAGTCGGTTCGCCCCACGCTGATCGCCGTCGGTGCCGGTGCCGTGGCACTGCTCCTGCTGACCGCCTTCCTGCTGGGCACCCGCAAGGGGCGCAAGCGCAGCACCGTCGTCGAGATCCGCCGGGTCTGAGGTGGCGGGTCGTCGTCGTGGCCTCGAGCGGGGCCTCCTCTTCCTCCAGCGTCGAGGTCTCAACCAGGGCGTCCTCGGCAGCTCCCGGGGGTGGCTGTGGGTCTTCGTCGCCACGTGGGTGGTCCGCCGCCTGCGGCGTGCCGTGGGCAGCGAGTACGAGGTGGTGTGGCAGGGCGAGGTCCGGCCCGGCGAGTCGCTGGTGGTCGACCACCTGACCGAGACCTACGAGGGGGGTGCGGTGCGGTCCCGGCGGCGCCGGGTCCGGGCCGCCCCACGCTCGTGAGGCCGGGTGGTGCGGTGATCGCCGGCCGGCACGCGAGAATGGCGCTGGTATGCGCGTCCTCCTCCGCAACCCCCGCCGTGAGATCCAGGTCGACGGGCCGCTGACCGTCGGCACGCTCCTGGGCCGGCTCGAGTTCCACCGGGAGGCGGTCCTCGTGGTCCGCGGCGGCACGCTCGTGCCCGGCGACGCCGTCCTGGCCGACGACGACGTGGTGGAGATCCGCCCCGTGATCTCGGGTGGTGCGACGTGAGGTGCACCGTCTGCCGCCAGCCTGCCGTCATCGACCTGCGGCGCCACAACGCCAACTTCTGCGCCGACCACCTCGTCCGGTTCTGCCGTGACCAGGTCGCCAAGGCCATCGACCGCTACGAGATGATCGCCCCGGGTGACCGGGTGTTGGTGGCGGTGTCGGGAGGCAAGGACAGCCTGGCGCTGTGGGACATCCTGACCGGGCTCGGGCACCGCGCCGAGGGCATGACCATCGGCTTGGGCATCGGTGACTACAGCACCACCAGCACGGCTGCGGCCGTGGCCTACGCCGAGGAGCGCGGGCTGGCGCTGCATCGCGTCGACCTGCGCGAGGAGCACGGTTACGACATCCCCACGGCGGCGGCGGTCACCCGCCGCGTCCCCTGCTCGTCGTGCGGCACGTCCAAGCGCCACCTCATCGACAAGGCGGCCCTCGACGGTGGCTTCGACGTCGTCGCCACCGGCCACAACCTCGACGACGAGGCGGCCGTGCTGCTGGGCAACGTGCTCCACTGGCAGACTGAGTACCTGGGCCGCCAGCTGCCGGTGCTGCCCGGCCGCGACGGCTTCCCCCGCAAGGTCAAGCCCCTCGTGCGCCTGAGCGAGCGGGAGACCGCCGCCTACTGCATCGTGCGCGGCATCGACTACGTGGTCGACGAGTGCCCCCTGGCCGCCGGCAACCGCCACCTGGGCTACAAGGAGGCGCTCAACGCCATCGAGGCCAGCTCGCCGGGCACCAAGCACGCCTTCTACTTCGAGTTCCTGGACAAGGCGGCCCACCGCTTCCGTGGCGAGGCCGACGACGCCAAGGCGGACCTGCGGCCGTGCGCGTCGTGTGGCGCGCCCACCACGGGGGAGGTGTGCGCGTTCTGCCGCCTGGTCGAGCGGGTGGGGAGCGCCCCCCCGGTCCCCGTCGAGCTGGTGCGCCGCCGCGGGAAGGGCCGGGGCCGGTCGCGGGCGGCGGCCGGGGAGGGGCGACGGTGAACCGGCCCTTCGCTCCCGGCGACCAAGTGCTCCTGATCGACGCCAAGAAGCGTCGCTACCTGGTGACCCTGCGCCCTGGGGGCGAGTTCCACACCCATGCCGGGGTTGTGCTGCACGACGACGTGGTGGGGACGGCCGAGGGCGACGCCATCCGCTCCTCCAGGGGGGCGGCGATGCTGGCCATCCGGCCCACGCTCGCCGAGTTCGTGCTGAAGATGCCCCGCGGGGCGCAGGTGATCTACCCCAAGGACCTGGGCCCCATCCTCCTGCTCGCCGACATCTTCCCGGGGGCCCGGGTCCTGGAGTCGGGCGTCGGCTCCGGCGCCCTGTCGATGACGCTGGTGCGGGCAGGAGCGGTCGTGAGCGGCTACGAGCTGCGCGAGGACTTCGCCAACCGGGCGGTGAAGAACGTGACCACGTTCCTCGGCCCCGAGGCCCTGGAGCGGTACTCGGTGTCCCGGCGCGACGTGTACGAGGGCATCGACGAGGTCGACCTCGACCGGGTGGTGCTCGACCTGCCGGAGCCGTGGCGGGCCGTGAAGCATGCGGCGGGGGCCATGCACCGGGGCGGGGTGCTGGTGGCCTACACCCCCCAGATCACCCAGGCGGTCCAGCTCCGCGACGAGCTGGGCGCGGCCGGGTTCGGCATGGTCGACACGGTCGAGGTGCTGAACCGCGGCTGGCACATCGAGGGACAGTCGGTCCGCCCCGACCACCGCATGGTGGCGCACACGGGCTTCCTCACCAGTGCCCGGCTGCTGAGCTGAGGGCCCACCGGCGGCGGGGGTGAACGTGTTCGACCTGGTGGTCGTGGTGGTGGCCGTGGCTGCGGCGGTGGGCGGGTACCGCCTCGGTTTCGTGCAGCGCGCCACGTCGTGGGTGGGCCTGGCCGCGGGCGTCGCCGCAGGGGCGGTCCTGCTGACCTGGGCCATGCCCGAGGTCCACGACGCCCGGGAGGCCGTGCAGTCCCTGGTCGCCGTCGGGCTGCTGGTGGGGAGCGCCCTCATCGGCCAGGCCCTCGGCCTCGTGCTGGGCAGCACGCTCCACGCCGAGCTCCCCCGGGGGACGGCCCGGCGGGCCGACCAGGCGGCCGGCGCCGTCGTCGGGGGGGCCGGCGTCGTCGTCGCCTTGTGGCTCCTGGTGCCGGTCCTGGCCCACGTCCCGGGGTGGACGGCCACCCAGGCGCGGGGTTCCGCCATCGCCCGGGAGGTGACCGAGCGCCTGCCCCGCCCGCCGGACGCCATCGAGGCCCTGGGCCGCATCGTGGGCGACGAGCCGTTCCCCCAGGTCTTCGAGGCGCTCCGCCCGGCACCGGACGCCGGTACGGCTCCCACGTCCACGGGCATGGCGCCGGCCACCGTCGAGCGGGTGGTGCGGTCGACGGTGAAGGTCACCAGCCTGGCCTGCTCCCGCATCCAGGAGGGCAGCGGCTTCTTCGTGGACGATGACCTGGTCGTCACCAACGCCCACGTCGTGGCGGGCGCGGCGGCCACCGAGGTGGAGCTCGCCGACGGGAGCACGGTCGATGCCACGGCCGTGGCCTTCGACCCGGGCCGGGACGTGGCCGTCCTGCGCACCGAGGGCCAGGCCCCGCCCCTGCCCCTGGCCGACGGCAGCGTGGGCGACGCGGGCGGGGTGTTCGGTCACCCCGGAGGCGGACCGCTGGAGATCAGCCCGTTCCGGGTGGCCGAGCAGCTCGACGCCACCGGCCGCGACATCTACGACCGCACCAGCGCCCGCCGTGACGTGCTGGTGCTGGCCTCCCACCTGGCGCCGGGCGACTCGGGCTCGGCGCTCGTGGATCCCGGCGGCGCGGTGGTGGGCCTGGCCTTCGCGGTGGCTCCCGACGAGCCAGGGGTGGCCTACGCCCTGGCCACCAGCGAGGTCCGCCACGTGCTGGGCGCCGTGGGGGGGCCGACCGGCACGGGCGGCTGCCTGGTGTGAGCCCGCCGGCGCTCGGGTTCCCGGGAAGGCTGGTGTGAGCCCGCCGGCGCTCGGCCCGGGAGGTCGGAGGTGGGCGGGAACCGGCCGCCAGGGGACGGCCGGAAGGGCCGGGCGCCGGGGTCAGCCCTCGGTCACTCGACCTCGATGAAGATGCACTCGCCGGGGCACTCCTCGGCGGCCTCGATCACCGACTCCTCCTGCCCGCCGGGCACGTTGGCGAGGCCCTCGGCACCACCCGGGTCGGACAGGACCTTGCCGTCCTCCTTGACGTAGGCGAGGCCGTCGTCGAGCAGGGTGAACACGTCGGGCGCGATCTCCTCGCAGAGCCCGTCTCCCGTGCAGAGGTCCTGGTCGATCCAGACCTTCATTTCGTCCTTCTCCTCAGGTGGTGCCGATCCGGTGGTTTCGACGGTCCGCCATTTCGACAATCAGTTCGACAGTCAGGTGGACGGTCTTGACGCCGGTTTCCAACGCTACCGGCCGCCATTGCATTTCTCA
>DASUJB010000180.1:0-19291 GCA_036279475.1 Acidimicrobiales bacterium
CGGCCGGCGCGTCCGCCCCCCCGGGCCCGTCGGCGTCCCCCGGCGGCGTCGCCCCCGCCACGGGCACCACGAGCAGGCGATCCTCCAGCAGGCCGACCGAGCCGCACGGCGAGGCCACGATGCTGCGGACGCGGGCCACGCGGGCGCCGGCGTCGTCGGCCGTCCGCTGGGCGAGCGCCTCGTGCTCGATCCGCCGCTGCACCGTGTCGTAGGGCCGGTCGTTCACCCAGGTGCGGAGGCGCAGGGAGCGCCAGAGCTGCTCGAGCCGGTTCTCCGACCGGTCGTGCACGGTGCGCACCCGCATCTCCAGGGGCCCGTGACCGGCCATCTCCACCGCGTAGACGAGCGGCGAGCGACCGGGGAGCTGCTCGATGCGGCTCGGCCGGCCGACGGTGCGGAGCATGGCCACCAGCTCCGCCGCCTGCGGGTCGGAGCTCTCGGTGCCGAACACGACCAGCGTCAGCGACCCCATGGCCATGCCCACCGCCACGGCGATGATCACGTCGAGCGACGACTCGTTCGAGGCCACCACCCCCAGCGCCACCAGCAGGCCGACGAAGGTCCACACCACCCAGCGCCACTGCTGGGACAGCCACTGGCCGGAGATGATCACGAGGGCCACCGCCGAGGCGATGAGCGGCGAGGTGGGGGACGAGCCCGACGTCAGCTCGACCACGCGGTCCGTGGTGGGGTCGATGCCGGCGACGATGCCCTGGTCGGCGAGGAAGGTGGTGACGAGCTGCATGGCGACGATCGGGCCGATCATCCCGGCCAGCACCATCGTCACCGGCCACCACCGGCGCCGGACGGCCAGCACCGCCAGGGCCGTCAGGGGCACGACGCCGGCGAGCAGGACCGCCAAGCCGGTGAGCGCCTCGGCGAAGCGGTCGGGCACCCGCTCGTACACGTCGACGAGGTCCTCCTCGGCCCCGCCGATCGTGTTGCGCAGCCACGTGGCCACCAGCACCGCCACGCCGAGGAGGGCGAGCGACACGATGAGGCGGACGGCGTCGCCCTGCGACCGCACCCGCTGGCGGGGCGTCACCGCCACGCGGACGCCGTCGACGATCCCGAGCTCGTCGGGAGGGCGCCCGGGCGGCGCCAGGGTTCGTGTGCTCTGCACCGCCGTCATCCTCGCACGGGGGGCCGTCCGCCCCACCGGTCACCGCCGGACCAGCACCCGGCCGACCAGGCCGGGGGGCTGCCCCCGGGCTGCGGCAGCCTCGGGGGCACCCGGTCGGGGACCGGCGGCGCGACCGCCTCCCTACCGGAGCTTGGCGAGCACCGCCTCCGCGGAGCTGGCCTCAAGGCCCGGGCCGGGCTCGACCATCAGCTCCTGCACGACGCCGTCCCTCAGGATGGCGGCGTAGCGCTGCGACCGCCTCCCCAGCCCCAGGCCGCTGCCGTCCATCTCCAGGCCCATGGCCGCGGCGAACTCGCCGTTGCCGTCCGCCAGCATCAGCACCTTGTCGTCGACTCCGCGCGCCTCGCCCCACGCCCCCATGACGAAGGGGTCGTTGACGGCGACGCACGCGACGGTGTCGACGCCCTCGGCCGCGAGCTCGTCGGCCCGGAGGACGAAGCCGGGCAGGTGGTGGTCGGAGCAGGTGGGGGTGAAGGCGCCGGGCACGGCGAAGAGCACGACGGTGCCCGAGCCCAGCACGTCGCCGCTCTGCACGGCACGGGGGCCGTCGGCCGTCATCGTGCGCAGCGTGACGTCGGGGATCTTGTCGCCGACCGAGATCGCCATGCGGTCCTCCTCAGGGTCGAGATGGTGGGCTCGTCGATCATGCCCGACGGCGCCGCCCTCCTGCACCCCGGGACGAGCACGCGGCCGAGGACCCGAGCGGGGACCGGGCGCGAGGCGAGCGCGCCGAACCCGGCGGGCACCCGGGCCAGCGGGCAGGCACAACGCCCGCCCCCGGCGCCGGGGGACCGATCCCCCGGCTCCCGAGCGACCGGGCTCGGCGCAGGGCGACCTGGTCCCTCCCCGAGCGGCTCGCGACCAGGCGGCGAGATCAGGCGCGCCGGCCCATGCGCCCCCGGCGGCTGAGCACGTTGTAGATCAGCAGGGCGACGATGGCGCCGATGATCGACCCGAACACGCCGGAGGGCTGGATGCCCCCCTCGTCGAGGTCCTTGCCGAACAGGACGTACCCGAGGAACCCCCCCACGAACGAGCCCACGATCCCGAGGACGACGGTCTGGAGGAACGACATGGGGTCACGCCCCGGCACCAGCAGCCGGGCGAGGTACCCGGCGATGACGCCGACGACGAGCATGGTGACGATGAACCCGACCACGTGGCCTCCCGTTGCTGCAGCGGACGGATCCGCTGACGACTGGACGCGGCAAGGGTTCCCGGCCCGGCGGCACGTCAGACATGCAGGGGCCCGGGCGGGGCCGGCGGGGGGTCGTCCACCGGTCCCGGCTCGACCTCCTCGACCTGGTGGCGGGCCGCCAGGTCGTCGACGGCGTCCACCGGGCTGGCGATGCCCCTGGCCATGTAGGTCGACCGGCTCATCAGGTTGGCCGCCACGGGCAGGGTCAGCAGCTGCAGCGCCGCCGCCGCCAGCAGCGTCGTGACGTCGTTGGGGTCCTCGAGGGCGACGGCCCCGCCCACCAGGGCCAGGGCGACACCCACCGTCGACGCCTTGGTGAGGGCGTGCATACGCGCCATCACGTCGGGAAAGCGCAGCACCCCGACGGCCGACAGGAGCGTCAGCGTGGCGCCGAGCAGGGCCAGGGCCGAGCCCATCAGCGCCCCCGACCCTCGATGAACCGGGCGACCACGGCGGTGCTCACGAAGCCCACCAGGGTGACGACCAGGGCGACCGGCAGGAAGGCGCCCTCCCCCGTGTCCGTGGCCCGCACGACGATGGCGGTCACCCCGCAGATGAGCAGGCCGTCCAGGCCCACCATCCGGTCAGTGAGGGAGGGACCGGCCAGCATCCGGAGGGCGAACCCGATGGCCGCCAGCGCGGTGACGGCGTAGGTGGCGGCGGTCACGGCCCTCCCTCCGCCCCCGGGCCGCTCGACCCCTCGTCTCCGGGGGCGAGCGCTCCCCGCTCGGCGACGGCCGCGGCCCGGGCGTCGGGCGTGCCGAAGGCGTCCAGCACCCGGTCCCGCAGCGCCCAGATCTGGTGGCGGACGGCGTCGCGGGACGTGAACCGCAGCACGTGCACGTACATCACCGGCGGGTCGTGCTCCACCTCGACCGGCATCTGCCCCGGCGTCATCGCCACCAGGTGGGCGAGGAGGGTCAGCGTGTCGGGCGTGCACCCGGCCAGGGGCACCTGGACGATGGCGGTGCGGATGCGGGGCCGGCGGCGCACGACCTCCCGGACGAGCTGGGCGTTGGCCACCACCACGTCCCCCAGGTAGTGGAGCACGAGGCGGGCCAGCGGCACCGGGCGCACGACGACCGGCGCTCCCCCGCGCCGCAGGTCGGGCAGGGCGGCGAGCAGCACGCCCACCACCAGGAGGCCGCTGAGGACGTTGGCCCACGTCAGGGCTCCCCATGCCAGGACCCAGATGACCACCAGCACGGCGGCGAGCACCGTCGAGGACCGCACCGCCCGCCCGGCGGGAGCCGACGGCGGGGGTGACGGCCTCACGGGGCCACCGCCGTCAGGTAGGCGCTCGGGTCGAGCAGGTCCTGCGCCGCCCGCATGCTGAGGTCGTAGAGGGGGCCTGCCGCCAGGCCCATGGCGACCGTCAGGCCGGCCAGCACCGCGGTGGGCACCACCATGAGCAGGGGTCCGCCGAGGTGCTCGCCATGGGCCCGGTCGGGTGGTGACGCCAGCGGCTCGGTGGCCGGGCTCCAGAACACGGAGATCCAGATCTTCATCAACGAGTAGAGGGTGAGCAGGCTGACGACGAGGGAGACCGCCATGACCGCGTACGAGGACGACGCGGCGGCGGCGTCGACGAGCGCCAGCTTGGCGATGAACCCGGACAGGGGTGGGATGCCGACGAGGCTGAGTGCCGGTACCAGGAACAGCACCGCCAGCACCGGTGCCGACCGCACCATCCCCCCGAGGCGGGTGAGGCGGCTCGAGCCCCCGGCGTGCTCGATCAGCCCGCCGGTGAGGAACAGCCCGGTCTTGGCCACGATGTGGTGCACGGTGTAGAGCACGGCCGCCGCCAGGCCGCTGACGGTGAACAGGCCGAGGCCCATGACCATGTAGCCGATGTGGCTGACGATCTGGAACGAGAGGATGCGCTTCACGTCGCCCTGGGCGATGGCACCCAGGACGCCGACCAGCATCGTCGCCGCCGCCAGCACCAGCAGCAGCGTCGCCGGGCGGGTCTCCGCCGGGAAGAGCAGGGTCTGGGTGCGGATGATGGCGTACACGCCGACCTTGGTGAGCAGGCCGGCGAGGATGGCAGTGACGGGGGACGGGGCGGTGGGGTAGCTGTCGGGCAGCCAGAAGTAGAGCGGGAAGATGGCCGCCTTGATGCCGAACACCACGAGCATGAGGACGGCCAGGGCGCTGCGCAGCCCGTCGGGCAGCTCGGCGATCCTGCCGGCCAGGTCGGCCATGTTCACCGTGCCGGTCGAGGCGTACACCAGGGCCAGCAGCGCCACGAAGAGCACGGACGCCACCAGGCTCACCACCACGTAGGTCATGCCCGACCGGACCTGGTCGAGCCGACCACCCAAGGTGATGAGCACATAGCTGGCGGTGAGCATCATCTCGATCGAGACGAAGAGGTTGAACAGGTCGCCGGTCAGGAAGGCGGCCGACACGCCCGCCGCCATGACCAGGTACACCGACTGGAAGCCGACGTGGTTTCGCTCGGCCCCGGGCTGACCGATGGCGTACACCAGCACGGCCAGGAGCATGACGGCCGCCACCAGCGCCATCATGGCGGAGAAGCGGTCGGCCACGAAGGTCACGCCCACCGGCGCCGGCCACCCGCCCGCCTGCACCGCCACGGGCCCGTGCCGGTCGACCTCGACCAGGAGGGCGGCGGCCATGACCACGTCGGCGCCCAGCACGGTGAGGACGACGGCCCGCTGCGCCGGTCGGGAGCCGCCGAGCAGGATCGACAGGGCGGCGCCGACGATCGGCAGCACGACGGGGAGGACGACGAGCACGCTCACGGCCACGCCCTCCCCGGGCGGTCGTCGGTCGGGCCCGTCATCGCCCCTCCCCGGCCGTCCCACCGGCATCGGTGGCGCGGTGCGAGCCCCGACCGGTGTCGTCACCGGTGTCGTCGTCGGGGTCGTCGTCGGGGTCGGAGGGGTCGGGGCCCCCACGCAGGTCCTCGTCGGGGAGGCCCCGCCGGGCGACGAGCTCGTCCTCCACGTCGTCCTGCACCTCGTCGTCGTCGGTCAGCAGCCAGCTGCGGTAGGCCAGCGCCAGCAGCAGGGCGGTCGTCCCGAAGCTGATGACGATGGCCGTGAGCGCCAGGGCCTGGGGCAGCGGATCGGCCAGGGCCCCCTCGCCGCCGCCGTCCACGATGGCGGCGCGGCCGGCACGACCGGCACCCACCATCAGCACGTTGGCGCCGTGGCCCAGCAACCCCAACCCGATGATGATGCGGCTCAGCTTGCGCTGGAGGACCAGGTACGTGCCCACGGCGAACAGGCCGGCGGCCGTGGCGGCCAGGAGCACGCTCACCGGCCCGGCACCTCCTCGACCTCGGGGAGGTGGGCGGAAGGGGCGGCCGTCGAGTCGTGGACGGCCCGGTCGGCGTCGGCGTGGGCCAACCGCCGGGGGTCGTCGCCGAACGACTCGAACACCATGAGGACCAGGCCGACCACCAGGAGGTAGACGCCGGCGTCGAAGGCGAGCGCCGAGGTCGCCTTGACGTGGCCGAGCAGCCACAGGTCGGCCTCCCACCGGGCCGCCTCCAGCGGGGCGCCGCCCAGCGCCAGCGGCACGACCACGGTGAGGGCCGACAGCAGCAGGCCGCCGCCGAGCACCGTCCACGGGCGGGCGCGCGACACTCGCCGCACGTCGTCGATGCCCCCTGCCACGTAGAGGAGGGCGACGGCCGCCCCCGCCACGATGCCGCCGACGAAGCCGCCGCCGGGCTGGTTGTGGCCGGCGAAGAGCAGGTAGATCGAGCCGACGACGACGGCGGAGAACACGACGCGCACCGCCACGTCCACCACGACCAGCCGGCGCAGCCGCGGCCCGCCCGCCGCCTCGGCCGGCGACGGGCCCGTGGGGTCGTCGCTCCCGGTACGCCGCGGTCGGCGACCAGCCCGGGCCAGCGCCACCGACCCGATGGCGGCCGCGGCCAGCACGGTGACCTCGCCCATGGTGTCGATGCCACGGAAGTCGACCAGGATGACGTTGACCACGTTGCGCCCCCCACCGTCGGGCACGGCGCGGGCCACCATGTCCGCCGACACCGGGGTGCCCGCCCGCTGCCCCCCGGCTGCCAGGGCCAGGACGAAGACGGCCGTCCCCACGGTGGCGGCGACCGCCAGGCGCACGGCCCGGCCCCCCGGGCTGGACCGGCTCTCGAAGCGGTCGGGCAGCCGCCGCAGGACCAGGACGAAGACCACCGTCGTCAGGGTCTCGATTGCCACCTGGGTCAGCGCCAGGTCGGCGCCACCCCGCACCACGAAGAGGCCGGCCATGGCGTACCCGGCCGCCCCCAGCAGGAGCGCCGCCGAGAAGCGCCGGTGGACGGCGCCCGCGGCCGCTCCGAACACCAGCACGGCCACGCACACCACCACCTGGCCGGCCGGGCCGACCACCGCCGGCCAGCCCTGCCACCCGTCGCCCAGGAGGAAGGCGGCGGTGGGCAGCACGGCGGCGGTGGTGAGGATCACACCCGTGTACACGGGCAGCGAGCCGCTCTGGGCCACGGCCGTGACCCGGTCGGCCAGGACGTTCAGGCGGCGCAGCGCGAGCAGGTACACCTCTCCCCCGCTGGGCACTCGGTGACCCAGCGCCAGCACCCGGTCGACCGGAGAGCGGGCCAGGAACAGGCCCACCCCGGCGGCCAGCACCACGGCCGACAGCACCAGGGGCAGGCCGAGCCCGTGCCACGGCGCCAGGTGCGGGGGGGCGACCGCCCCGGACAGGGCGCGTCCCACCCCACCCACGACGTCCTCCGCCAGGGCGGGCGCCACGCCGAGCACCACGGTGAGGGTGGCGAGCGACACGGCCGGGACCACGAGGCCGGGCCCCGGTGGCGGCGGTGCCTCGCCCACCGACGAGCGGTCGGCGCCGTAGCCCAGCGCTCCCCAGGCGAAGCGCAGGCTGTAGGCGGCCGTCAGCACGGAGGCGACCACGACGGCGGCCAGCACCGCCCCGGCCTCGGCGAACCTCCCCGCCTCGAGCCCGGCGAAGGCGTCCTCCTTGGCCACGAAGCCGAAGAGCAACGGGACCCCCGCCATCGAGGCCGAGGACACGACGGTGACCACGGTGAGCGGTGCCCACCCCCGGCCCGGCCTCGGGACGTGCCGGAGGTCGCGGGTGCCCAACTGGTGGTCCAGGGCGCCGACCACCATGAACAGCGCCGCCTTGAACAGCGCATGAGCCAGGACCAGCTCACCGGCGTCCACGACCGTGTCGGCGGTGCCCAGCCCGAACAGCACGACCATGAAGCCGAGCTGGCTGATCGTGCCGAAGGCCAGGAGCAGCTTGAGGTCGGTCTGGCGCAGGGCTCGCAGGCCGCCCACCACCATCGTCGCCAGGCCCACGCCCACGACCAGGGGGCGCCAGATCCACACCGTGGCGAAGGCGGGGGCGAACCGGCCGATGACGTAGACGCCCGCCTTCACCATGGTCGCCGAGTGCAGGTAGGCGCTGACCGGGGTGGGGGCCACCATGGCGCCCGGCAACCAGGCGTGGAAGGGGACCTGCGCCGACTTGGTGAACGCCCCCACCGCCACCAGGACCAGGCCCACCGTGGTGGCGGTGCCGCCCGGCGGGTCGGCCAGCACCTCGCTGAGCCGGAACGTGCCCCCGGCGGCCTGGCCCAGGAGCACGACGCCGGCCAGCAGGGCCAACCCGCCGGCAGTGGTGACGAGCAACGCCTGGAGGGCGGCCGCCCGGGCGGTGACCGACTGGTGCTCGATGCCGATGAGCAGGAACGAGGTGACCGAGGTCAGCTCCCAGAACCCGAACAGCACCACCAGGTCGTCGGCCAGGACGAGGCCGAGCATCGAGCCGGCGAAGAGGACCAGCAGCCCCAGGAGCCGGCCCTGCCCGGCACCGCCACGGGCCAGGTACCCGCCGGCGTAGGCGACCACCAGCACCCCCATCCCCGAGACCAGGCCGGCGAACAGCACGGCGAAGCCGTCGAGCCGCAGGGCCATGTCCACCCCCAACCGGGGGACCCAGGCGACCTCCTCGGTCACGGGCCGCCCGGCGAGGGGGTCGCCGGCCCGGACGGCGAGCCAGGCCACCGTGGCCGCGGGGACCGCGGCCGCCAGCGGTACCGCGACCCGCGTGGCCTGCCGACCCCATGCCACCAACCCCAGGCCGACGACCAGGTGGGCGGCGAGGAGGGCCGTCACCGGCCACCCGGGGTCACGGCACGGGGGCGGCGCCGGCCCGCCACGGCCGGGTCGCGGCGTCCCGCCACCGTGGCGGCGGGGCGGGGGACGGCGGACGGCGATGCCGGGGGCGAGGGCGGGGGCGAGGGCGCCGGGACCGGTGGGGCAGGGCGGGACGTGCTCAGCTCGGGCTCCTCGGTTCCGCCCGCAGGCGGGTCGGAGAGCAGGGACCGGTCCGGCGGATGGCGCCGGGCCGGAGGTGGTTCAGCCGGTTGGAGCTCGGTGGCGGCGGGCGGGCCTCCACCGGGGTCACCGTCGGCACGTTCCCCGCGGGCGGGACCCCGCGTCCCCGCCGGGGCGGTGGGTGGCGGCCCCGGCAGCGGGCACCGGGGTGACGGTCATGTCCCGGAGAGGTTACCGAGGCACCGGGCGGACCCCTTGGGCGCTGGCCCACGGAGCGCGGCCCACCGCCGCCGTGGCCGTGGACCGCAGGACGTCGCCGGCCGCCGCCCGGACGTCGGGCTGGTACGCCGCCAGCACCGTGGACACCACGGCCACGTGGCCGGCGGGCAGGCGCAGTCGCGGCCGGCGGGCCAGCACGGCGTGGAGCCGGGCGGCGACCCAGGGCGGCTCGTCGTAGCGCGCCGCCGGCGCCCGGAGGGCCCGGTGGACGAAGGTCGCCCAGCGACCGGCGTCCGCCGCCGACATGGCCGGTGTGGCCAGGGGCCCGGCAGCCAGGGCCCGCCGGACGGCCGCCGCGGCATCCGATCCCAGCAGCGTCCCGTCGAGCAGCAGCTCCCAGCCGGCGTGGCCGACGGCCCGGGCCGGGCCCGACGTCACGCCCCGACGGCCCAGGGCCCGCCGGATATCCCCCGCACCTCGCACGAACGGTGGCAGGGCGTGGAAGGCGGTGTCGGCGGCCAGGTGGCACCGCAGGCCGGCGGCCACCGCCTCGGGCAGGGCGTGGCGGTCGACCCGCACGCCGGCCGCCGGGGCGAGGTCCGGTAGCACGGCGCCGAGCACCCAGGCGGGCTCGTCGCCCGCCACCTCCAGGGCGACGTGGGCGTGACCGAGGACGTTCACGCCGGGTCGGGGGCCACCATGCGGTAGGGCAGCTCCAGCCGGTGGGCTGCCAGCAACGACGGCGAGGCGAACAGGGCGTCGGTGGGCCCGTCCGCCGCCACCCGACCGTGGGCCAGCACCACCGAGCGGGGGCAGAGCTCCAACGCCAGCGGCAGGTCGTGGGTGATGACCACGGTGGTGACCTCCAGGCCGCCCAGCACCTCGACCAGGTCGCGCCGGGCCGCCGGGTCGAGGTTGGCGGTCGGCTCGTCCAGGACCAGGACCTCGGGCTGGGCGGCGAGGACGCCGGCCAGGGCGACGCGACGCCGCTCCCCCAGGCTGAGGTGGCCGGGCGCCCGCTCGCCGGCGTCGGCCAGCCCCACCACGTCGAGGGCGCCGGCCACCCGCTCCTCGACCTCGGCGGGGTCGAGGCCCTGGCTGGCAGGTGCCAGGGCCACGTCGGCCGCCACCGTGGGCAGCAGGAGCTGGTCGTCGGGATCCTGGAAGACGAGGCCGACGCGCCGGCGCACGGCAGGCAGGCTCCCCTCCTCCACGGGCACGCCGGCCACCTGCACGGTGCCCGCCGCCCGCGGCAGCGCACCGACCAGGTGGAGGGCCAACGTCGTCTTGCCCGAGCCGTTGGCACCGAGCACGGCCACGCGCTCGCCGGCCGTCACCGTGAGGTCGACGCCGGCGAGGCCGCGCGACCCGTCGGGCCAGGTGTGCACCAGGCCGCGCACCTCCACGGCCGCGCCCTCGTGGGGGACGACCGCCGGCGCCCGCCGGCGGCCCAGCCCGCGGCGGGGGCGCTCACGGCGCTCGGCCGCCGCGGCCGCCGCCTGGCTGGCGGCACGGCGCGCCCGCCACCCCCGTGCCCGCCCCCCGTCCGGGGGTGCCAGCGACAGGGGCGTCCCGACCCGGTCCTCGAAGCCGGGCAGGCGGACGCGGTAGCTGCACAGGTCGCAGTTCATCCGTACGTCGCCGGTGATCGGCTCGCGGTAGCGCTCCACGACCAGGTCGGCCAGGCGGGGGTGGGGGCCCAGCGGGTCGCCGACCGTGACCGCCGTCTCGGGACGGCCGTCCGCCCAGGCCCTCGCCGCTCCGGCGATGCGGTCGACCAGCACGCCCGGGAAGAGGAACAGGGGCACGACCGCCACCCGGCGCGCACCCAGCAGCCGGGACCTCTCGAGCGCCTCGGGGACCGACGGCCGGGCCATGGCCTGGAAGGCGGCCTCGACCGCGCCCAGGTCACGGCCCTCGCCCAACAACCGGGCGAGCTTCACCATCTCGGCACACGCCTCGGGGTCGGTCGACCCCCGACCCACCAGCACGACGGCGGTGGGCCCGTCCCCCGGCAGCAGGGCCAGGGCGGCACGTGCCCGCTCCTCGGCCACGTCGAGCACGGCGGGGTGGGTGCCGAGGTCGCGGGCCAGCCGGAACCGGACGTGGGGATGGCGGTGGCGGGCCCGGGCCAGCACCGCGGGGCCGTCGTCCTTCAGGTGACCGGCCCCGAAGAGCACGTAGGGGACGGCCACCACGTCCTCCGACCCTGCCGCCACCAGGCGGTCCACCACCTCGTCGACCGGAGGGTCGGCCAGCTCCAGGAACCCGGCGTCGACCCGCCGGCCGGGGAGCCGGGCCTCCACCAGCCCCACCAGGGTCGTCAGGTCCCGGGCCGCCGCCCGATCACGGCTGCCGTGCCCGACGAGGAGGAGGTCCGTCGTCACCGCAACCCCACCGAGGCCGTCACGGCCAGGGCCGCCGGCACCAGCGCCACCACCCACGAGGCCAGCCTCCTCGGCGGGCCGTGGGGTGGAGGCCGGTGGTCGACGGCCGAGGCGCCCCCGCCCCGCAGCTCGGCCGCCAGGCGCAGGGCGTCGGCCCGCTCCGTCGAGCGGACGAACAGCACGCCCAGGGCCCGGGCGCCGGTGGCCACGGCCACGGCACAGCGCGCCGTGCCCGTGCGCACCTCGACGGCCCGCCGGACCCGGGCCAGGTCGGCCCGCAACACCTGCACCTGGCGCAGCGACAGGGCCAGGAGGTGGCGGAACCACCCGGGCGCGCCCAGCCGCGCCAGGCCGGCGATCGTGTCGCCCGCCGTGGTCGACGCGGCCAGGGCGCTGACCGCCACGATGCCGATGGCGGCCTTGGCCAGCACCGCCAGCCCCACCGACAGGCCGGGGCGGGACAGGGACAGCCCCAGCACGTCGACGCGCGGTCCCCGCCCGGCCACGGCGTAGGCCACGGCCAGCACGGCCAGGGGCAGGTCGAGGGCCAGGCGCCCGGCGAGGGCCCGCCACTCGACCAGGGCCAGCGCCGCCAGCCCCACGGCCAGCGCCCCCTGGGCCACCAGCGCCCACGGCGCCGAGGGAGGGGTGACGGCCACGGCCACCAGGTAGGCGACCATCCCCACCACCTTGACCTCCGCCGGCCAGCTCGACAGCGGTCCCCTCACCAGCGTGGGTGCCGGTCCCGGGCGGTGCGAGGCGCTCACCGGGTCCGCCCACCCGGGTGGTGCGGCAGCCCGGCCTCCGGCTCCCCCGGGCTCGGAGAGGGGGACGGCCCCCTGCCCGGCGGCGAGCCCGCCACCGCCGGCGGGCGCGGCGCGACCGGGGGAGCCGCAGGTGACGGCGCGACCGGTGGGGCCACGACGGGCGGGGCCACGACGGGGGGGGCCACGGCCGGGGCGACCCGGCGGCCCGGGGCGGTTGCCCGCACCAGGTCGGGGCGCAGGCGCAGCACGGTGGCCAGCGCCAAGGCGGTGAGCACCGCCTCGAGGGCCGCCACGAGGACGTGGGCGCCACCGATGCTGGCGGCCACCGTCCCCGGGGGGACGGTGTCGGTGCCGCCCACCGCGAACTCGGCGGCGGCGGCAGCAGCCCCGGCGAACGCCCCCAGCCCGGCGCAGAGCCCACCGGCCACGGCCCGCGCCCGCCGGGCCCGCAGCAGCGGCCGGAGGGCCACGAAGGCGCCGTAGGTGACGAGGGCGGGCACCGCACCGTCGTTGAGCAGGTTCAGGCCCAGGGCGGTGACCCCTCCGTCGGCGAGCACGAGGGCCTGGAGCACGACGACCACCGCCCCGCACAGGACGGCGACGGCCGGGCCCACCAGCAGGGCGGCCAGCCCCGAGCCCACCAGGTGGGCGCTCGTCCCCCACCCCACCGGCACCACCAGCAGCTGGGCCACCAGCACGTAGGCGGACATCACCGCGGGCAGGCTCGTGGCCCGCGACCGGAGGGCGGCACCGGCCCGGCGGGCCGCCACCGCGACCGCGCCCACGGCCACGGTGCCGGCGGCGGCCGACGTGGGCAGGTCGATCCAGCCGTCAGGGATGTGCACCGCCGCCCCCGATCATCGGGCCGATCACGACGGCGGCGGGCGGTGGCAGCCGGTTGGCGCCCATCCCCGCCAGGTCGGTGGCCACGACGTGGGTGCCGGGCCGGCCGGCGGCGTGGACCACCGCCACCGGGGTGGCGCCGGACGCACCCGCCGCCGACAGCCGCTGGGCGATGACCCGCTGGTGGGCCCGACCGGTCAGGACGACCAGGGTCGAGCCGGGATCGGCCAGCTCCTCCCAGGCCACGGGGGCGGCGCCCGGGTCGTCGGCCCCCGAGGCGATCGTGATCCGGGCGCCCACCGCGGGGACGACGCCGGCGGCCAGGGGCGCGGCCGTGGCCGACGTGACCCCCGGGGTGGCCTCGACGCGGACGCCGCGGGCGGTGAGGGCGGCGGCCTCCTCGGCGCCCCGGGAGCACACGTAGACGTCGCCGCCCTTGAGCCGCACCACCGTGCGCCCGGCAGCGGCGTGGGCCTCGAGCATGTCCACCACCCGGTGCAGGGGCCAGGCGTCGCCCTCGGGGGTGCGACCCACGTAGCAGCGCTCGGCCCGGGGCCGGGCGAGGGCGACGACGGCATCCGACGAGTGGCGGTCGGCCACCACGACGTCGGCCTCGCCCAGCAGGCGGACGGCCCGGCGGGTGAGCAGCAGCGGGTCGCCCGGGCCGGCCCCCACGAGGTGCACGACCCCGTCGCCGTTCACCGCCCGCCCTCCCCGGCGAGCCGCCACAGGGCGTTGAGGGCCGCGGCCGCCACGGCGCTGCCGCCCCGCTCGCCGACGTTGGAGATCGACGGCAGCCCGCTCGACCGGAGGGCGGCCTTGGCGGCGGCGGCGCCCACGAACCCCACCGGCAGCCCGATCACCAGGGCGGGAGCCAGCCGGCCGGCGGCAGCCAGCGCCACCACCTCGGCCAGGGCCGTGGGAGCGTTGCCCACCACGACGACGGCGCCCGACGGCCACCGCTCGGTGGCCACGCGCATGGCGGCCGCCGACACGGTCAGGTGCGGCTCGGCCCGCCGGTCGGTGGCGGCACGGCGCCGCCCCTCCTCCAGCAGCGAGACGGTCCCGGCCCGGCGGCTGGCCACGGCCACCATCTCCACGTCGGACACGACCGGCGCCCCGCGCCGCAGGGCGGCCACGCCGGCGGCGCACGCCGCCTCGTCGACCACCAGCGTGTCGGCGTAGCCGACGTCGGCGGCGGCGTGGATCACCCGCGCCACGACGGCCCGGCCGAGCGGTCCCCAGCGGCGGAGGTCCACCCGCTCGGCCAGGATGCGGTAGCTCTCGGCCTCGATGGGGTGCTGGGCCGACGTCACGGTGCCACCGCCTCCCCGGCGGCGGGCGCCCGGCGGGGGTGGTGCCGCCGGGTCACCACCCGGTCGCCCCGGACCGCCGTGTCGCCCGTCCCCACCAGGACCACCGACCGCATCCCCGCCACGGCGGGATCGAGGCCACCGAGCGTGGTGAGGACGGTCCGCTCCCCGGGCTCGGTGGCCGCGGTGACCACGGCGACCGGCGTGCCGGCGTCGAGCACCTCCGCCAGCACGCCCCGTGCCCGGGCCAGGTGGTCGGGCCGGCCGGCCGAGCGGGGGTTGAGCAACGCCAGCGCCAGGCCGGCACCCGCGGCGGCCCGCAGCTGCGCGTCGATGGCCGACCAGGGGACCAGCCGGTCCGACAGGGTCAGCACCGCGTACGGCCCCGCCAGCGGGGCCCCCACGGCCGCGGCACCGGCCGAGGCCGCGGTGACGCCCGGCACCACCTGCACCTCCACCCCGCGCTCGGCCGCCACCTCGACGACGACCGAGGCCATGGCGAACGTGCCGGGATCGCCCGAGGACACCACTGCCACCCGCCAACCGGCAGCAGCCAGGGCGCACGCCTGCTCGGCCCGCTCCGCCTCGGCGCCCATCCCCGAGCGGAGGACGAGCTGGTCGGGCCGCAACAGCGGCTGGGCGGCGTCGACGTAGGGCCCGTAGCCCACCACGGCGTCCGCTCCCCGCACGGCGGTGGCCGCCGCCGGGGTGCGGTGCGCCGGGTGGCCGGGGCCCAGGCCGACGACCTGCACCCGCCCCCCGGTGGCGGGGCCCCCGGCCACCGCCACGGCCGCCGTCGCCGCCGCCCCCCGCACCTTGCCGACGACGAGGCGGGCCCCCGGGCCGGCTCCGAGCAGGGCCGCCGCCTCGGCCACGCTGGGGGTGCCGACGGCCGCCGCCACCACGGGGCTGGGGTCGGGCACCTCCACCGCGGCGAGCAGCGAGGCGGGCAGGCCCACGACCCTGCGCCCGCCCGCCACCGCCGCCACCGCCGGGTGGGGCACGCGGGCATCGATGGTGGCCAGGACGGTGGCGGCGTCGTGCCCGGCCTCCCGGGCGGCCTCGAGGGCCTCGGCCAGCGCCGCCCGCACGTCCTCGGCCGTGGCCGCCCGGGAGCAGCCCACGCCGGCGACGACGAGGCGGCCCGGGCGGGGGCCGCCGCCGTCCCCCCGCCGGGGCCCCACGTCGCCCCAGGCCACGAAGACCGGGTTGTCGGCCACGAAGCGCACGCCGCCGTCGGGAAGCTCGGTGGCCACGTCCACCGAGACCTGGGCCAGCGCGCCGAGGCGCGCCCGGGCTGCCAGCGCCCGGTCGGCGGCGGCGAAGGTGGCCACCACCCGCCCGCCGGGGCGCACGGCCGCCAGGCAGGCGTCCAGCACGTCGAGGCCGCCGCCACCCACGAAGGCGCGGTCGGGCGGGGGCAGGCCCTCGAGGGCGGCAGGAGCGGTCCCGGTGACCACCTCGACGACCGCCCCGGCGCCGGCGGCGTTGGCCACGACGGCAGCCGCCGCCCCCGGATCGCGCTCCACGGCCACCACCCGCACACCGGGGGCGGCCAGCGCCGCCTCCACGGCCACGCTGCCGCTCCCCGCCCCCACGTCCCACAGGACGCCGCGCCCCGGCAGGTCCAGGTGACCCAGCACGACGGCTCGCACCTCCGGCTTGGTGATCATCCCCCGACGGTGGGCGAACGCGGCGACGGGCCGGCCCCGGCGGGCGCCGGCCGGGGCCACGGCGGCCGGCTCCTGGTGGGCGAGCACGACCACGGAGCGGTGGTCGAACCCGCCCGCCGCCAGGGCGGCGACGTCGGCGAGGCGGACCACCTCCTCCCCGGGCTCCCCCAGCCGGGTGGCCACCACCACCGTGTCGGGATGGGCGCCCAGGCAGAGGAGGGCGGCCCCCACCGCCTGGGGCGGCGCCGCGGGGCCGCACAGCACGGCCGCCACCGCCGCCCCGGCCACCTCGGCGGCCGCCCGGGCCGCGCCCCCGGCGTGGCAGGACGCCACCACGGCGCCATCCCACCCCAGCCCGAGCCGGGCGAAGGCCAGCGCCACCGCGGAGGGGGCAGGGTGGACGACCAGGCGGTCCCGCCCCAGGCGGGCCCCGAGGGCCCGGGTGACGCCGTGGAACCCGGGGTCGCCCGACGCCAGCACGCAGGCCGGGCCGGGGTGGGCGGCCACCGCGTCCAGGGCTCCCAGCCCCGCCCCCACGACGGCGGTCCGGGCGGCGGGGTCCACCAGGTCGGCCACCGCCTCCAGCTGGTCCCGACCTCCCGCCACCAGGGTGGCGACCCGGAGCGCCCGCTCGGCCGCCGCGCCCACCGGGCGGCCGCCGAGCAGGCCGACCACGTGCACGGGGGGAACGGGTACCTCAGGCATCCCGCAGCCCCTCCCCCCCGGTCACCACGCCGGTCACGCCGCCCACCACGACCACGCCGGGACCGATGACCGGCGACGCCGCCAGCGCGCCGGGCGACCCCCGGTGCACGGTGGCCGTCGAGCCGTGCACGGTGACGACGGCGACGCCCGCCCGGCCGGCGGCACCGTCGAGGCGGGCGACCAGCCCCGCGGCATCGTCGCTCACCGCCACCAGCGTGCGCCCCGGACCGGCCGCGCTGGGCAGGGCGTGGGGAGGGGCGACGGTCACGCTCACCGCGGTGGGGCGGTGGTGGACGGGGATGCCGGCGACGGCGGGCACGGCCAGCTCCACCGCCGGCCCGGGCACGGTGACCGTGCGCACGCCGGCGCTGGCGAGGATGGCCGACTCCACCGCGTACGCCGGGTGCAGCCAGGGGTCGCCCCGGTAGAGGCGCACCACCGGGCGACCCCACCGGGCCGCGCCGGTGAGGACGGCCACCGTGTCGCCGTCGACGGTGACGTCCCGGTCCACGGTGGCCCGGTCGGCGCCCCCGGCGGCCGTCACCACCACCTCGGCGTGGGGCGCGAAGGCCCGGGCCAGCCCGGCCACGGCGGCGTCGGTGACCACGGTGAGCGCCGCCCCGAGGGCCGCCTCGGCCCGCAGGGTGAGCAGCTCGGGGTCGCCGGGACCGGCACCGACCAGCTCGACCACCCCCGGCCGGGCCTCGGGCCCGACGCCTCCCCCACCGGCCGCGCTCACCGCGGCCGCCCCGCCGTCGACCCGGGCACCGATCGCCGCCGGTGCCCGTGGGCGTAGGTGGGGTCGTACAGGCGGCAGCGCGGGGCGGCGCCGGCCAGGGCCGCGCCCACCAGCACCAGCACCGTCGTCCGGGCGCCGGTGGCCCGGATCGCCCCCGGCAGCTCGCCCACCGTGGTGAGCACGACCTGCTCGTCGGGCCAGGTGGCCCGGACGACCACCGCGGCCGGCGTGTCGTCGGGGTAGCCGTCACCCCCGGCCCGCAGCTCGTCGCCGAGCTGGTCGGGCCGGGCCCCGGACAGGTACACGGCCATCGTCGCGCCGTGCCGGGCGAAGGCGGACACCGCCTCGCCGGCCGGCACGGAGGCCGCCGTCCGGCCGGGCAGGCGGGTGGCGACCACGGACTGGGCCACGCCGGGGACCGTCAGCTCGCGGGCCACCGCAGCGCTGGCGGCGGCCAGGGATCCCACGCCGGGGACGATCTCGAAGTCCCGGTCGTGGGCCAGGCACCAGTCGACCTGCTCCTGGAGCGCCGAGTAGAGCGACAGGTCGCCCGAGTGCAACCGCACCACCGCCGCCCCCGGGTGGGCGGCGTACACCCCGGTCACGTCCTCGAAGGTCATGCCGGCCGAGTCGTGGACCTCGGCCTCCGGCCGGGCGTGGGCCAGGACGGACTCGGGGACGAGGGAGGAGGCCCAGACGACCACGTCGGCCGCCCCCAGCCGGTCGACCGCCCGCAGGGTCAGCAGGTCGGCGGCACCGGGCCCGGCGCCCACGAAGGAGATCACGTCGCCCGCACCGGGGGGACGATGACGGTGGCCAGGTACGACGCCGGCCGCTCGGCCGCATCGGTCACGGGCGCCACCCGGCCGCCCGGCAGCCCGAGCAGCTCGCCCACCACCGCCCCCTCCAGACGGCCGTGGCCGGCCAGGAGCTCGGCCACGGCGGCGATGTGGGCGCCGCCCTTGTACACGACGACAGCGGCGGAGGGGTCGGCGGCCGCACCGGCCAGCGGATCGCCCGCCGGTGAGCGGTGGGCCGGCACCAGGACGAGGTGCTCGGTCCCGTCGACCAGGGTGGTGCCCGTCCGGGCGGCCAGGTCCTGGAAGGCCATGATCCCCGGTACCACCTCGACCGGCACCGCGGGGCGGAGCGCCCGCACGCCGTCGGCCAGCGACCCGAACGTGCTGTATACGGCAGGGTCGCCCAGGGTCACGAAGGCGACCCGCTCGCCGGCGTCGAGGTGGGCGACGACGCGCTCGACGGCGGCGTCGAGGGCGGCGCGCCGGGCGGCGGTGGCGACCTCCATCACGAAGCCGACCCGGTCGACCACCACCCCCGGGGCGGCCTCCCGCACGACCGCCTCGGCCCGGCCCACGGCGGCCGGCGACGTTGTGGGGGCCAGCACGCGGTCGGCCCGCCGGAGGGCCTCGACGGCACGGACGGTCACCAGCCCGGGGTCACCGGGGCCGACGCCCACCCCCACGAGGGCGGGCCCGGCGGGGGGCGTGGGCACCGCCGGCCGCCCGACGTCGGCGGCCTCGGCCACCAGCCGCTCGACGGCCGTGCGGACGAGGTGGGCCTCGGACCGGCCGGAGCGGCGAGCCAGGGCGGTGAGGCGCTGCTTCAACCCCTCCGGCAGGTAGACACTGGTCTTCCTCACCCCGGGGATCGATCGTCGACGTGGCGCGCCATGCGACGGGCGAGTGTAGGGCAACGTAGGGCAGGAGGTCTCGCCCCGCGGGTGGGCGGCCCGACGCCCGGCGCCGTGCCGGCCCGCGCCCGGCACCGACCCGGGATGCCCCGCGGCCGGGCTGCCGGCGCCCGGGTCGCCCACTCGCCGGCGGCCCGGGCGCCCACCGGCCGCGCCGCCCACGCCGGCCACCGGACCGAGGCCCCCCGGTCGCGACCGGGCGGCGGTGGAGGCGGCGACGGGAATCGAACCCGTGTACGCGGCTTTGCAGGCCGCTACCTAAGCCACTCGGTCACGCCGCC
>DASUJB010000181.1:0-9906 GCA_036279475.1 Acidimicrobiales bacterium
CCGGGGGCGTGCCGACCCCAGGCTTCAGCCCGACCTGTGCTCCCGTTCGCCCGGCGTTCGCCGGGGTGCCACCGCCGCTCGCTTCACTGGCCGCTCCGGTCCGGTCGACGGGGGGCCACCCGATGCACCGAGCACAGCCAGACGGGCACGAGGCGACGATGGGGCGGCGGCGGTTCCTCCGCCTGGGGGGAGCGGGCTCGGCCGCGCTGCTGCTGGGCACCGGGTCGTACGGGATCGGGCGGGCGCGGGCGGCACCGCGGGGCGTGAGCTACCCCTTCACGTTGGGCGTGGCCTCCGGTGACCCGCTCCCGGGCAGCGTCGTGCTGTGGACCCGGCTCGCTCCCGATCCCCTGGCCCTCGACGGCACCGCCGGGATGCCGCCCCGGCCGGTGGTCGTCGACTGGGAGGTGGCGGAGGACGAGCGCTTCCGGCACGGGGTCCGGCGCGGCGCGGCGGTGGCCAGCCCCGAGCTGGGCCACACCGTGCACGTCGAGGCGCGCGGGCTGCGCCCGGGGCGTGAGCACTTCTACCGGTTCCGGGCGGGCGGAGAGCTGAGCCCCGTGGGGAGGACCAGGACGGCCCCCCACCCGGCCGACCGGGTGGGCGAGCTGCGCCTGGCGATCGTGGCGTGCCAGCACCTCGAGGCGGGCTGGTTCACCGCCTACCGGCACCTCCTCGCCGACGATCCCCACCTGGTGGCGCACTGCGGTGACTACATCTACGAGTCGCCGTCGACCTCCGCGCTGAACCCCCGGGCCCACGTCGGCCCGGAACCGCTCGACCTGGCCGGCTACCGGCTGCGCCACGCCCAGTACCGCACCGACCCGGACCTCCAGGCGGCCCACGTGCTGCTGCCGTGGACCGTCACCTTCGACGACCACGAGGTCGACAACAACTGGGCAGGCGACGTGTCCGAGGACCCGGAGGTGACGCCCGAGGAGTTCCGGCGGCGGCGGGCCGCGGCGTTCCAGGCGTACTACGAGCACATGCCGCTGCGGACGGTCCACCGCCCGAACGGCCCGGACATGCTCCTCCACCGGCGCCTCCGCTACGGCGACCTGGCGAACCTCCACGTGCTCGACGGGCGCCAGCACCGCCACCCGCAGCTGGCCTGCCCCGATCCGATGGCCTGCCCGGAGCGCCTCGATCCCCGGCGGACGATGCTCGGCGCCGAGCAGGAGCGGTGGTTGCTCGACGGCCTCCGCCGCTCCGGGGCGCGCTGGGACGTCCTCGTCCAGCAGGTGCCGTTCACCCGGCTCGACGAGGCCGCGGGACCGGCCTCCCGGTTCGGGAGGGACAACTGGAACTGGTTCCCGGCCGCCCGCCAGCGGCTGCAGGACGTGCTCGCCACCCGGGCGGACCTGAACCCGATGGTCGTCGGCGGGGAGGCCCACCGGCACATCGCCGCCGACGTCCGCGCCGACTGGGACGACCCCGACTCCCCCGTCGTCGCCAGCGAGATCGTCACCACCTCGGTCACCACCGACGGCGACGGGGAGGAGCACAGCCCGTGGGTCGACCTCGTGCTGGCCGAGAACCCCCACGTCGCCTACGCCCGCCGCCAGCGGGGCTACGTGCGGTGCCGTCTCACCCGGGACACCTGGTCCACCGACTTCCGGGTCGTCCCCTTCGTCAGCCGGCCCGGCGCGCCGGTCGCCACCGACGCGTCGTTCGTGGTCGAGGCCGGCCGCCGGGGGCTGCAGCCGGGCTGACGCCCCGCCGGGGGCGCGCCGCCCTGGCTCGTGCCGCCGGCCGCGCCGCCGGCGGCACCGGGAGCGGGTCAGGCCTCCGTGACGGCGCCGCGTTCGGCCCCGGTGGCCAGCCGGGCGTACTTGGCCAGGACGCCGCTCGTGTAGCGGGGCTCGGGCAGCTTCCACTCGCCGCGGCGGCAGTCGAGCTCCGCCGGCTCGACCAGCAGGTCGACGGTCTTGGCGTCGACGTCGACCACGATGCGGTCGCCGTCGCGGACCAGCGCGATGGGCCCGCCGTCGACGGCCTCGGGGGCCACGTGGCCGATGCAGAAGCCGTGGGTGCCACCCGAGAACCGGCCGTCGGTGACCAGGGCGCAGTCCCCGCCCCGGCCGGCGCCCTTCATGGCCCCGGTGACCGCCAGCATCTCCCGCATGCCCGGACCTCCCTTGGGTCCCTCGTAGCGGATGACGACGACGGTGCCGGGCTCGATCTGCCCGGCGAGGATGGCCTCCATCGCCCCGTCCTCGCCGTCGAACACCCGGGCGGTGCCCTCGAACCGGTCGAACGTGATGCCGGCGACCTTCACCACCGCGCCCTTGGGGGCGAGCGACCCGCCGAGCACGGCGATGCCGCCCACGGCGTGGATCGGGTCGGACAGGGGCCGGACCACGGCGCCGTCGGGTGCGGGAGGGTCGATGGCCGCCAGGTTCTCGGCGACGGTCCGGCCCGTGACCGTCAGGCAGTCGCCGTGGAGCAGCCCGGCCTCGAGGAGGTGCCGCATCACCACCGGCACGCCGCCCACGCGGTCGAGGTCGACCATGTGGTACCTCCCACCGGGCTTGGTGTCGGCGATGTGGGGAACGCGGGCCGCCACCCGGTTGAAGTCGTCGAGGGCCAGGTCGACGTGGGCCTCGTTGGCGATGGCCAGCAGGTGCAGCACGGCGTTGGTGGAGCCGCCGAGGGCCATGACCACCGCGATGGCGTTCTCGAACGCCTCCTTGGTCATGATCTGGCGGGGGCGGACACCGGCCCGGGCCAGCTCGACCACGGCGACGCCGGCGGCGTAGGCGTCGTCGTCGCGGCGCCGGTCGACGGCGGGGGCCGACGCCGAGCCCGGCAGGGACATGCCCAGCGCCTCGGCCACCGACGCCATCGTGTTGGCGGTGAACATGCCGGCGCAGGACCCCTCGGTGGGGCAGGCGTTGCGCTCGATGGCGTCCAGCCCCGCGTCGTCGAGGGCACCGACGGCGTGGGCGCCGACGGCCTCGAAGACGCTGGTGATGTCGAGGGCGACGCCGTTGTGGTGGCCGGGCAGGATCGACCCGCCGTACACGAACACGCTGGGCACGTTGAGGCGAGCCGCGGCCATGAGCATGCCCGGCAGCGACTTGTCGCAGCCGGCGAAGGTGACCAGGGCGTCGAACCGCTCGGCGTGCATGACCGTCTCGACCGAGTCGGCGATGACCTCGCGCGACACCAGCGACGCCCGCATGCCCTCGTGGCCCATCGAGATGCCGTCGCTGACCGCGATGGTGGTGAACTCGACCGGGAACGCCCCCGCGTCGCGCACGCCCTGCTTGGAGCGCCGGGCGAGGCGGGCCAGCGGCAGGTTGCACGGCGTGACCTCGTTCCACGACGAGCACACCCCCACCTGCGCCTTGCCCCAGTCGGCGTCGGTCATGCCGACGGCGCGCAGCATGGCCCGGGCGGCCGCCCGCTCGGGGCCGTCGGTGACGTCGCGGCTGCGGATCTTGACGTCGACGGCGGGTGCGGAGGGGGCGGCGGGCCGCGGCTCGGACATGGGCACCCAGCGTACGCCCGGGAAACCTGCGCCTCCCATCGGCTGGCGCCTGGTAGACGGTCGCCGTGCCCCCGACCCGCCTGCGGGATCGCCTGCGCAGCCCCCACGACCGCGAGATCGCCCGCCTGGCGGTCCCGGCGCTGGGCGCGCTCGTCGCCGAGCCGCTGTACGTCCTCACCGACACCGCCATCGTCGGTCACCTCGGCACGCCCCAGCTCGGCGGGCTGGCCGTGGCGTCGACGGTGCTCGTCACCCTGTCGACGGTCTTCGTCTTCCTGGCCTACGGCACCACCGCGGCGGTGAGCCGGCTGCTCGGCGCCGGCGACGAGCGTGAGGCCGCCCACCAGGCGGTGCAGTCGCTGTGGCTGGCGGTGGCGGTGGGCGCCGCGCTGGTGGCGGTCGGGCTCGCCGGTTCCGACGCCCTCGTCGGGCTCATGGGCGCCGAGGGCGCCACCCGGGCCAACGCCCTGCTGTACCTGCGCGTCAGCCTGCTCGGCGTCCCCGCCCTGCTGGTCGTGCTGGCCGGTACCGGCTACCTGCGGGGCTTGCAGGACACCCGCACGCCGCTGGCGGTGGCGCTCGGCACCGGCGCCCTCAACCTCGCCCTCGAGGTGGCGCTGGTCTACGGGCTCGACCGCGGCCTCGGGGCCTCGGCGGCGACGACCGTCGTGGCCCAGTACGCCGGGGCCGCCGTCTACCTGGCAGCCATCGGCGGCGCGGCGCGGCGCCTCGGCGTGGACCGGCGACCGCACCCGGCCACCGTGCGCCGGCTCGGCGCCGTCGGCCGCGACCTGTTCGTGCGCACCGCCGCCCTGCGGCTGGCGCTGCTCGTCGCCACCGCCGTGGCCACCCGGCTCGGCCCCACCGACCTGGCCGCCCACCAGATCGGCTTCGAGATCTGGAACGGCCTGGCGCTGGCCCTCGACGCCATCGCCATCGCCGGGCAGGCCATGGTGGGCCGGATGCTCGGCGCCGGGGACGCCGCCGGGGCCCGGGGTGCGGCGCGGCGGATGATCGAGCTGGGCGTGGCCCTGGGAGCGGCGCTGGGCCTGGGGCTGGTGGCGCTGCGCACGGTCGTGCCCCACCTGTTCACCGACGACCCCGCCGTGGTGGACCTGACCGCCTTCGTGCTGGTGTGGGTGGCGGCCATGCAGCCGGTCAACGCCGTGGCCTTCGTCCTCGACGGCATCCTCATCGGCGCCGGCGACATGCGCTTCCTGGCCTGGGCGATGGTGGGGGTGTCGGCGGCGTTCGCCCCACCGGCCGTGGCCGTGGCCGTGGCCGACGCCGGCATCGGCTGGCTGTGGGCCTGCCTGGCCGCCCTCATGGCCACCCGGGCGGTGAGCCTGGGCATCCGCTTCGCCGGCGGCCGCTGGGTGGTGCTGGGCGCGGTGCGCTGACCGCCGGCCCGCCGTCAGACCCCGGCGCGCCGGCGCAGCACCCCGGTGACGGCCCTCCCGTCGGCCTGACCGTGGGTGGCCCTCATCACCTGGCCCACGAAGAACCCGGTGAGCTTGCCGCGCGCCTTGTCGTCCCCGTCGACGAAGCGCTGCCACTCGCCGGGGTGGGCGGCGATCACGCCCTCGACCGCGGCCGACAGGGCGTCGTCCCCCATGGCCTCGAACCCCTTGGCCTCGGCGATGGCCGCCGGGTCGCCGCCCGACGCCACCATCTCGGCCAGCACCGCCTTGGCCTGCGTGGCGGTGAGCTGGCCCCCGACCTCGAGCTTCACCAGCGCGGCCAGCCGCCCGGGATCGAGGGCGGAGGCTCCCTCGACCGCCAGGTTGTGCTCCACGTGGGTGAGGACCCGCTCGGCGTCGGCACCAGCGGCGATGGTCGCCAGGGCCAGCTCGTCGAGGCCCCGCTCCACGGCGATGGCCACCGCCTCCGCGGTCCCCGCGGCACCGGCGGCCTCGGCCAGCGCCGCCCGCCGCTGCGCCGGCAGCGGGGGGAGGGCGGCGTCGACCCGCGCCACCCAGGCGTCGCCCGGGTCGAGGGGCACCAGGTCCGGCTCGGGGAAGTAGCGGTAGTCCTCGGCCTCCTCCTTGCTGCGGAGGGTGTGGGTGCGGCCGCCGGCCTCGTCCCAGTGGCGGGTCTCCTGCCGGACCACCTCGCCCGCCTCGAGCAGGGCGACCTGGCGGCTGGCCTCGTGCTCCACGGCGCGCCCCAGCGACCGCAGCGAGTTGAGGTTCTTCACCTCGCAGCGGGTGCCGAACGGCGCGCCCGGGTGGTGCACCGACACGTTGGCGTCGACCCGCAGCGACCCCTCCTCCATCTTGGCGTCGGACACGCCGGTGGCCACCAGGATGGCCCGCAGCTCGGTCACGTAGGCGCGGGCCTCGTCGGCCGAGCGGAGGTCCGGCCGGGACACGATCTCCAGGAGCGGCACCCCGGCCCGGTTGTAGTCCACCAGGCTGTAGCCGGCGTCGCGGATGCGACCGCTCCCCCCCACGTGGGTGGACTTGCCGGTGTCCTCCTCCAGGTGGGCCCGCTCGACGCCGATCCGGTGGCCCGAGGGCAGCTCCACCACCCCGTCGACGTTGACCGGCAGGTCGTACTGGCTGATCTGGTAGTCCTTGGGCATGTCCGGGTAGAAGTAGTTCTTCCGGGCGAAGACCGAGCGCCGTACCTCGCAGCCGAGGGCCCGGCCCAGGCGGACGGCCAGCTCGACGGCCTGGGCGTTGAGGACCGGCAACGAGCCCGGCAGTCCCAGGCACACGGGGCACACGTTGGTGTTGGGCTCGTCGCCGAAGCGGTTGGGGCAGCTGCAGAACAGCTTGGTGGCGGTGTCCAGCTCGGTGTGGACCTCGAGCCCGACGACGGTCTCCCACGGGGATGCCATGTACCCAGGGTAGGGCCGGGCGCCGGCGCCACCGAACGGGCGGGACCGCCGCCGGGTCAGGCCGTGGTGGCCGCCGCCTCCAGGGCGGCGGCCACCCGGAACATGGTGCCCTCCCCCCACGCCGGCGCCATGACCTGCACGCCGACCGGCAACCCGTCCTCGCCCGTGCCGAAGGGCACCGACATGGCGGGATGGCCGGCGAGGTTGGACGGGATGGTGCAGACGTCGTTGAGGTACATGGTCAGCGGGTCGGCCGTCTTGGCGCCCAGCGGGAAGGCGGTGGAGGGGGCGGTGGGGCCCACCAGCACGTCCACGTCCTGGTAGGCCGAGTCGAGGTCACGCAGGATCAGGGTGCGGACCCGCTGGGACTTGCCGTAGAAGGCGTCGTAGTACCCGGCGGAGAGGGCGTACGTGCCGAGCATGATGCGCCGCTTCACCTCGGGGCCGAACCCCTGCGTGCGGGTGCGGTCGTACATCTCCCCGGTGGTGGGGCCGTCGACGCGCAGGCCGAAGCGGACGCCGTCGTACCGGGCCAGGTTGCTCGAGGCCTCGGCGGGGGCGATGAGGTAGTAGGCCGACAGCCCGTAGGCGACGGCGGGCACCGACACCTCCCGGACCTCGGCTCCCGCACCCTCCAGCGCGGCGGCGGCCTGCCGGACCCGGGCGGTCACGTCGGGCTGGACCCCCTCGGCCTCGACCAGCTCGGTGACCAAGCCCACCCGCAGGCCGGCCACGCCCTCGCCCAGCACCGCCGACACGGGGGGCACGGGCTCGGGGATGGACGTCGAGTCGCGGGGGTCGTGGCCGGCGACGACCTCGAAGAGGGCGGCGGCGTCGGCCACGGTGCGGGCGAACGGCCCGACCTGGTCCAGCGAGCTGGCGAAGGCCACCAACCCGTAGCGCGACACCGCGCCGTAGGTGGGCTTCATGCCCACGACGCCGCACAGGGCCGCCGGCTGGCGGATCGACCCACCCGTGTCCGACCCCAGGGCCAGGGGGGCGAAGCCGGCGGCGACGGCGGCGGCCGACCCCCCCGAGGACCCGCCCGGCACCCGCGAGGTGTCGTGGGGGTTGCGGGTGGGGCCGAAGGCCGAGTTCTCGGTGGAGCTGCCCATGGCGAACTCGTCGAGGTTGGTCTTGCCCACGACCACGGCCCCCGCCGCCGCCAGGCGCTCGACGACCGTGGCGTCGTAGGGGGGGCGCCACCCGTCGAGGATCCGCGACGAGCAGGTGGTGGGCACGCCCGAGGTGCACAGGTTGTCCTTGAGCGCCACCGGCACCCCGGCCAGCCGGCCGACGTCGTCCCCCGTGGCCAGGCGACGGTCGACCGCCATGGCTGCCTGCCGGGCACCCTCCGCCGTCACCAGGTTGAAGGCGTGGATGTCGCCGTCCCCGGCGGCGATGGCCGCGAGGTGCGCCTCGACCACGTCGAGGGCCGAGCGGGCCCCCGACCGGACGGCGGCGGCGATGCTCAGCGCCGTGTCGCCGTGGGCGTGGTCGGCGACGGTCACGGTGCCTCCCCCAGCACGGGCGGGACCCGGAACCGTGCGCCCTCCACCGCCGGCGCGCCGTCGAGGACGGCGGCACGGTCCAGCCCCGGAGCCGGCTCGTCGGGGCGCAGCACGTTCTGCAGGGGGAAGGGGTGGGCCGTGGGCGGCACGTCGCCCACGTCGAGCGCCTCGACGTCACGGGCGTGGTCGAGGACCTTGGCCAGCTGCGAGGTGAAAGTGGCGAGCTCGTCGTCGGTGAGCTGGAGGCGGGCCAGCCCGGCCACGTGCGCCACCTGTTCGCGGGTGATCTGCGCCATGGCCGGCCAGCCTAGGTCGGAGCCGGTGGTCCCCCGGTCGGAGCCGGTGGCGCCCCGGGGGGGCACGGCGAGGATTGACCCCCCGGTCAAGCCTCGCCACACTGTCGCCGGGGCCCGCCCGAGGTCCCCGCAGGTCGCTCCCGTCCGGGCCGTGCCGATGCCTGATCGACAGCTCACCACCCAAGGCGCCGAGCGCCGGCAGCAGCTCCTCGACGCCGCCGCCCGCCTGTTCGCCGAGCAGGGCTACGCCTCCACCCGCGTGGCCGACATCGTCGAGGCCGCCGGCGTGGCCAAGGGCCTCTTCTACTGGTACTTCGACAACAAGGAAGCGCTGTTCGCCGACCTCGCCACCGACATCCAGCACCGCTTGCGCCGGCAGCAGGCGGCGGCGATGGACCCCCACGCCCCCGCCCTGCTGCGCCTGGTGCAGGGCACGGTGTCGAGCGTGCAGTTCATGTCGGAGAACGCCAGGTTCTTCTCGCTGCTCGAGGTCGAGGGACGGGCCGTCTCCGAGGTGCTGCGCCGAGGCACCGAGGAGCACGTGGCCGACGTGGCCGCCCTCATCGTGGAAGGCCAGGGCGACGGCACGGTCACGAGGGACGACCCGGCGCCCCTGCTGGCCCTGGCCGTCGTGGGGATGGTCGGCCAGTTCAGCCACCTCCACCGCACCACGCGGTTGGACTCGTCGCTACCGGACCTGTCGGCCTACGTCGCCCGCCTGGTCGTGCGGGTCCTGGCCGCCGACGAGCACGTGGCCCGGCGGGCGCTGCGGGAGGTCCGGCGCCCGACGGACAGGGCGCCCGCCCAACGGGTGTGACCGGCTGCGGACGCCCGGTTAGCCTCGCCCGGTCGTCCCACCACGAGGTGCCTCCATCCCATGACCCGACGCTCCCGCCTCGCCGCGCTGGTGGCGGTCGCCGCTCTCGCCGCCGCCGGCTGCGCCAACAACGATGCCAAGGAGAAGGACGTCGTCAACGCCATGCGAGACGCCGGCCTCGACGCCGACCAGGCCAAGTGCGTGGGCGACGGCGTCTGGGACGAGTTCGGCGACGACCAGGACACGGTGAACGACATCGCGGCGGCCGACGACACCGACGATTTCCCCGAGGACACCGAGGACGAGATCCGCCGCATCCTGGACCGGTGCCTGGGCCGCACGCCCTCCGGCAGCGACACCACCGGCACGAGCGAGCCCGGGGGCTCCACCACCACCACCGCCGGCTGACCACCCCTGTCCGTTGCACCACCGCTGCAACAGACCGGGGTAAGGTGCGCCGGCCTTCCAGCGACGAGGGAGACTCCCGTGCCCTACCAGTTCCTGTCCGACGAGTGGATCAGCGCCGCCAAGGCCCTGCGCGACGAGGTGCCGGAGCCCATCACCGTGCCGGCGCCCGTGAAGATGAACCTCACAGTGACCGACGTGCCCTTCGGCGACGGCACCGTCGAGGCCCACATGGACACCACCGGCGGGCAGGTCGACCTCGACCTCGGGCACGTCGAGGCGCCCGACGTGTCCACCACCCTCGACTACGCGACGGCCCGGGCGATGCTGGTCGACGGCAACCCCCAGGCGGCCATGCAGGCGTTCATGGCCGGCAAGATCAAGCTGGTCGGCGACATGTCCAAGGCCATCGCCGTGCAGAGCGCCCCGGCCGACCCCGGCCTCACCGAGAAGATCCAGGCGATCACCGCCTGACGCTCCGAAGGCCGAGAAGGAAGAGTGCCGGGCCTGCTGGGGCGGCAGCCTCATCGCGGCGGCTGGGG
>DASUJB010000182.1:0-7974 GCA_036279475.1 Acidimicrobiales bacterium
CGGCATCGCCGGGCCGACGGAACCGAGGTCGGCCCGGCGATGCCCGCGAGATCAGCCGGCGCCCACCCCCACCAGCCCGTCGAGGACGCCGGCCTTGGCCTGCACCACGAGGTCGCCGAGCTGGTCGAGGCTCATCTCGACCTGCTGGCCGAAGTCGTCGGTGATGACGACGCGCCGGTCCTCGGGCGCCGAGTCGTCGATGGACACCTCGGGGCAACCGCAGCTGCACTGGCCGCACAGCGTGGTGACGTGCCGGAGGTTCCTGGTGGGGTCGATGGCCATGGTGGCTGCCTGATCTCGTGTGTGGGTGGACGGGACGGGCGCCATTGCCCTCGGGATCACGCAACCTCCGCGGTCCGCCGGACGGGCTGTGCCCACCGGGTGGCCGCCACTCCCTCAGCCGGCGGGGCGGATGGGGATGCAGCGGGGGCCGCGCACCTGGCCGCCGGTCCACGTGACCGCGTCGGGATCGGCGAGCTCGAACGGCGGCACCCGCTCGAGGAAGGCCTCCAGGGCCACCTTGATCTCCATGCGGGCCAGGTTGGACCCCAGGCAGCGGTGGATGCCGGCGCCGAAGGCGAAGTGCCGGTTCTTCTTGCGGTCGATCACGACGTCGTCGGCGTGCTCGAACATCGCGGGGTCGCGGTTGCCGGCCGGGAACGCCATGAGGACCTTGTCGCCCTCGTGCATCGGGCAGCCCTTGAACTCGGTGTCGGTGGTGACGTACCGGGCCATGGTGACGGGGCTGTAGGCCCGCAGGAACTCCTCCACCGCCAGGGGCATCAGCGACGGGTCGTCGCGCAGGCGCTGCTGGTCCTCGGGGTGGGTGGCGAGGTGCCACAGGCTGGAGCCGATGGCGCTCCAGGTGGTGTCGATGCCGTCCACCAGCAGCAGGAAGCAGGTGCCCAGCAGGTGCTGGTCGGAGATGGCCTGGTCGGTCTCGGCCTCGATGAGCATGGTCAGGATGTCGTCCGGCCGGGTGCCGGGGTCCATGGCCCGCCGCTCGGTGATGGCACCCATGAAGTACATGGTCATCTCGCCCAGCGCGTCCATGGCGCCGTCGATGTTCTGGAAGCCGTTCTGGAGGGTGCTGACCACCCACCCGGTGAACTTGTCCGAGTCCTCGACGGGGATGCCCAGCATCTGGGCGATGACCCGGACGGGGATGTGGCGGGCGTAGTCGGCGGCGGCGTCCCCCCGGCCGTCGGCGAAGCCCTCGTCGATGAGGCTGTCGGCCAGGGCCCGGGTGATGGGCGTCATCCGCTCGATCGCCGTGGGGCCGAACGCCGGCAGCAGCAGGCGCCGGGCCCAGGTGTGCACCGGCGGGTCGGAGCTGATGGGCGGCACCGGCATGACCTCGTCGATGGGCTGGTCGAAGGGCGAGACCACGATGATGTCGCGAGACGAGAAGCGCTCGACGTCGTGGGCGATCTCGGAGAGGTCCTCGTAGCGGACGGGGAGCCAGGTGCGCTGGCGCCGCTCGGTGAAGGCGATCGGGCACCGCTCCTGCTGCTCGGACCAGCGCTCCTCGGGGCGCACGATGTAGTCGGGGTCCATCAGGTCGAAGTCGACGGCCCAGTCGGTGACTGGGCCGTAGTCCTGGACGCGGTCTGCCCGGAAGTGCAGGCCGGCGGCGGACGTGGTGTCGGTCATGCGAGCCCCCACGGTGCGGTCAGGCGGTACATGAGACAGGATACGCCAAGTGTCCTCGATGTCGCAACGTCACCCGGGCCGGGACGGCGCCCCTGCGGCGCAGGCGACCCCCGGCCGGTCGACGGCCGGTGCCGCGAGGCGGGGGCCGAGGCTCGCTCGCGGCTCCCATACATGACATGCTTGTTAGGCGAGCCGTGCCGGACGACGTCGGGGGAGATGGCCATGAGTACATCCGAGGCGAGCTTCAGTTTCGAGACCATGCTGGACCCGGCGTTCTCGCGGGCGCCCCAGCCCTTCTACCGCGAGATGCGGGACAGCACGCCGGTCCTGCGCACCGAGCTCGGCCTGTTCGGCGTGGACGCCGCCATGGTCTTCCTCTCCCGCTTCGAGGACATCGAGTGGGCTCTCCGCACGCCCGGGGTGTTCTCGTCGGCGTTCGGGACGGGAGCCGAGGGGCTGGGCAACGACCGGCCGCTGATCCCCCTGCAGATCGACCCGCCCGACCACAGGCGCTACCGGGTGCTGCTCGACCCGCTCTTCGCCCCCCGCGAGGTCAGCAAGCTCGAGGCTGACATGGTCGACCTCGTCAACGACCTCATCGACCGCTTCATCGAGCGGGGGGAGTGCGAGCTCAACGGCGAGTTCGCGGTGCCCCTCCCGTGCACGGTCTTCCTCAAGCTGCTCGGCCTCCCCATGGAGGACCTCGACCTGTTCCTCCGCCTCAAGGAGGGCATCATCCGGGCCTACGGCGAGCTCGACCCCGAGAAGGCCAAGCAGAACCGGGTGGCCGCCGGGCGGGAGTGCTACGAGTACTTCGAGAAGGTCCTCGACGAGCGCGAGGAGGCCCCGGGCGACGACCTGCTCAGCAAGCTCATGGCCATGGAGATCGAGGGCGAGCGGCTGAGCCGGGAGGAGATCCTCGACGTCTGCTTCCTCTTCATGATCGCCGGCCTCGACACCGTGACCGACAGCTTGACCTGCTTCTTCGCCTACCTTGCCCAGCACCCCGAGCATCGCCAGCGCCTGGTCGATGACCCCGCCGTCATCCCGTCGGCCGTCGAGGAGCTGCTGCGCTGGGAGACCCCCGTGCCCATGGTGGCCCGGGTGGCCAAGGAGGACATCGAGATCCGGGGCTGCCCGGTGAAGAAGGGTGACAACGTCGCGGTCGTGCTGGGCTCGGCCAACACCGACGAGCGCGCCATCGAGCGGTCCGACGAGGTCGACTTCGACCGCGAGGACAACCGGCACTACGCGTTCGGGGGCGGCATCCACCGCTGCCTCGGCTCCCACCTGGCTCGGGTCGAGCTGCGGATTGCCCTGCGCGAGTGGCACCGGCGCATCCCCGAGTACCACATCACCGACCACGTCGAGCTCAACTACGCCCCGCTGCTGCGCCAGGTCGAGAACCTCCCGGTCACCTTCGACCGCCTCGCCGACTGATGCGGGTCTCGATCGACACCGAGGTCTGCACGGGCCACGGCCGGTGCTACGCGCTGGCGCCCGAGGTCTTCGAGTCCGACGACTCCGGCTACGGCGTCGTGCGCCGGCCCGACGTGCCGCCCGAGCTGGAGGCCGCCGCCCGCCGGGCGGCGGGCAACTGCCCGGAGCGGGCCATCCTCGTCACCGAGGACGAGGAGGGAGGCTGACGTGGACCTGTCGCTCTCCGACGACCAGGAGCAGATCCGCAGCACCTTCGCCGCCTTCTTCGCCAAGGAGTCCTCGGTCGAGGTCGTGAGGGCCGCCGAGCCCCTCGGCTTCTCGGCCGACCTGTGGCGCAAGCTCGGCGACCTCGGCGCCACGTCGATGGCCCTCCCCGAGGAGCTGGGCGGCGGTGCCTCGCTCCTCGAGGTCGGCCTCGTGGTGACCGAGGCCGGGCGGCACCTGGCACCGGTGCCGCTGGTGGAGGCGGTGGTGGCCGGCCGCCTGCTGGCCGCCCTCGGCGCCGAGGTGCCCGACGACGGCTCGGTGCTGGCCTTCGCCCCCCGGCCCGCGGGTGGCGACGTCGCCACCCTGGTGCCGGGGGCCGCGGTGGCCGGCCACGTCGTGGTCCGCCGCGGCGACGACGTCCTGGTGGTGCCCAGCTCCGGCCGGCGTGCCCCCGCCAACCTGGGGCTGGCTCCCCTCGCCGACGTGCCCCTCGCCGAGGGCCGCGTCGTGGCGTCGGGGCCGGAGGCCGTCGCCGCCCACGAGCGGGCGGTCGACGAGTGGCGGGCGCTCACCGCCGCCGCGCTGACCGGCCTGGGCGAGCGCGCCCTCGAGATCGGCGTCGACTACTCGAAGGACCGCATCGCCTTCGGCGTGCCCATCGCCACCTTCCAGGCCGTCGCCCACGCCCTGGCCGACGCCGGGACCGCGGTCCGGGGCGCGGGCGTGCTGGCCACCGAGGCGCTGTGGGCCGGGGACGACGAGCCGGGGCGGTTCCCGCTGCTGGCAGCCATGGCCTTCGCCTTCGGGGCCCGGGCCGCTCGCCAGGCCAGCCTGACGGGCCTCCACGTCCACGGTGGCTACGGGTTCATGCTGGAGTACGACATCCAGCTCTACTTCCGGCGGGCCAAGGCGTGGCCCCTGGCCCTCGGAGACCCTCGCCGTGAGCTGCGACGGGTGGGCAAGATGGTGCTCGGCAGAGAGGTGGCGTGATGGACTTCCGGTTGGGGGAGCGGGCCGAGGAGTTCCGCGAGGAGGTGCGCGCCTTCCTGGCCGAGCACCTCACCACGGAGGTCATCGAGCGGGTGCACGAGACGGGCACGGTGCACGACTGGGACTTCTACCGGGCCTACGCGGCCAAGGGGTGGATGGCCCCCGAGTGGCCGGTGGAGGACGGGGGGCAGGGTCGCGACCCGTTCGAGCTGACCGCCCTGCGCGAGGAGCTGCGGCTGGCGGGGGCGCCCACCGACGGCGTGGGCACCACCCTGCTGGTGGCCAACACCCTGCGGGTGGTGGGCACGCCGGAGCAGAAGGCCGAGATCCTGCCCAAGGTGCTGCGGGGCGACATCGTGATCTGCCTCGGCTACACGGAGCCCGACAGCGGGTCGGACGCCGCCGCCGCCCGCACGCGGGCCGTCCGCGACGGCGACGAGTGGGTCATCGACGGCCAGAAGATGTTCACCACCCTGGCCCACGAGTCCGACTACGTGTTCCTGCTGACGCGCACCAACACCGACGTGCCCAAGCACAAGGGCCTGACGATGTTCCTGGTGCCCATGGACACGCCCGGCATCGAGATCGAGCCGGTGCACACCCTCGGTGGCGAGCGCACCAACATCACCTTCTACAGCGGTGTGCGCGTCCCCGACTCGGCTCGCGTCGGCGACGTCGACAAGGGGTGGTCGGTCATGCGGGTGGCGCTGGCCTTCGAGCACGGCGGCGGGTTCGGCTACGAGATCGACCGCCTGCTCCGCGACACCGTCGCCGCCCTCGGGTCGGAGCCCGACGGCGACGGTCCCCGGCTGGTCGACGATCCCGCCACGCTCGAGCGCGTCGGGGAGATGGCCGTCGACGCCGAGGTCAGCCGGGTCCTCTCCTACGCCGCCCTGTGGGACGGGCACACCACCGGCGTGCCCGGGCCGATCGGCTCGATGACCAAGCTGTACAGCAGCGAGGCGTTGCAGCGGTGGTCCGCCGAGGTGGTGGACATGCTCGCCCCCCGGGCCCTGCTGGAGCACGGGGAGGCCGGGGCGGCCGCCGACGGCTGGCCCACCCAGGTCTTCCGGCACGCCCCCGTCACGACCATCTACGGGGGGACCAGCGAGGTGCACCGCACCATCGTGGGGGAGCGGGCCCTGGGCCTCCCCCGGGCCGGCCACTGAGGGCCGGACCGTCCGCGTCCAGAGGAGGCGTCGTTGGCTCCCAACTACACCCTGCGCCCCCAGCCCCCCCACCTCGTCGAGGCGTACCGGCGCTTCGGCCTGGTGACCGACGAGACCACGGGCGTGCTGCTCCAGCGGGCCGCCGACCGGCTGCCGGACCACGAGGCGCTGGTCGACCTGTCCGGGGCCGCGCCGCGCCGGTTCACCTACGCGGCCGCCCTCGACGAGGTGGAGCGCCTCGCCACCTGGTTGCGGGGCCGGGGTGTCGGCCCCGGTGACCTGGTGCTGCTCCAGGCGCCCAACGCGGCCGAGGTGGTGCTCGGCGCCTGGGCCGCCTGGCGGATCGGCGCCACGGTGAACCCGGTGGTGGACATCTACCGCTCCCACGAGCTCCGCCACATCGTCGACCAGGCCCGTCCCGACGCGGTGGTCACGGTGGCCGAGCACCGTGGCTTCCGCCACGCCGAGGGCTTCGACGAGGTCCTGGCCGAGGCGGGCGTGGCGCCCAAGGCCCGCCTGGTGCTGGACGACGGGCCGGACGGCCCGGTCCCCGGGTGGACCACGTGGGCCGAGGCCGTCGACAACGACGGCGCCGACGGCCGGCTCGAGCTGGTCGACCCCGACGAGCCGGCGCTGGTGCTGTTCACGTCGGGCACCACCTCGCTCCCCAAGGGCGCGGTCCACTCCCACCGCACGCTCGTGGCCGAGAGCCTGCAGATGGCCAACGGGTGGAGCATGGGCTGGATGGACCGCATGCACCTGCCGTTGCCGATCGCCCACATCACCGGCGTGCTGTTCGCCCTGACCGTGCCGGTGTACCGGGCGGGCACGGTGGTGCTGTCACGGATGGTGTCGTTGCGCCAGGCGGTCGACGAGATCGTCGAGCACGACATCACGACCACGGCGTCGGCCCCCCACGCCATCCCCCTCCTGCAGGAGGCGTACGAGAAGGCCGGCAAGGCCACCATCCCCCTGCGGGTGCTGGCCAGCGGGGGCACGAGCGTGCCCAAGGTCCTCATCGAGGCGGCCGAGTCGCTGGGCGTGCGGCCCTGCCGCATCTACGGCATGACCGAGATGCCGACGCTGTCGATGCCCTGCCCGGCCGACACGGAGCGGCAGCGGCTCGAGACCGACGGCATCGTCGCCCCCGGCTGCGAGTGCGAGGCCGTCGACCCCGCCACCCGCGACCCCCTGCCGACGGGCAGCGAGGGCGAGCTGCGGGTGCGGGGGCCCGAGCGGATGCTCGGCTACCTGCAACCCGACCAGACCGACGCCCAGATCGACGGCGAGGGGTGGTTCTACACGGGCGACCTCGGCGTCGTGGACGACGAGGGTGCCGTGACGGTGACCGGCCGCATCAAGGACATCATCAACCGCGGGGGCGAGAAGTTCTCGGCCCGCGACATCGAGGACGTCCTCATCGGCCATCCCCGAGTGGCCGAGGTGGCGGTGGTGGCCGCCCCCGACCGCCGCTACGGCGAGGTGCCGGCCGCCTTCGTCGTGGCCGCCGGCGACGACGAGGTCACCGAGGGTGAGCTGGTGGCCAGCCTGGCCGAGGCCAACGTCGCCCGCCAGAAGACGCCCGTCCACTGGCGGTTCGTCGACGCCCTGCCCGTGAACCCCAACGGCAAGGTGAAGAAGTTCGAGCTGGCCGCCCAGGTCCGCGGCGAGGTGGAGCCATGAGCGCAACTGGCGTCCCTGCCGGCCGGGCCGCGGGCGGCACGCGGTGAGGCCCACCGGCCTCTCCGGCGCCGCCGTCGTCGGCGTCGGCCGCACCCCGTTCACGCGGGCCTCGGGGCGCACCACGCTGGCGATGGCGGCCGAGGCGGTCCGCGCCGCCGTCGCCGACGCCGGGCTCGCACCGTCGGACGTCGACGGGATGACCAGCTACATGGCCGGCGACTCGGTGCCGGCCTCCCAGGTCGCCCACGCCGTCGGCGTCGACGAGCTGCGGTGGTCGCCCGACGTGATGGGCGGCGGGAACGTGGTGGTCACCACCATCGCCGGCGCCATGGCCGCGGTCGTGACCGGGCAGTGCGAGGTGGCCGTCGCCTTCCGGTCGATGAACGGTCGCAGCGGCCGGCGGTTCGGCACCGCCACCGGGTCGGACGACCTGGCGCTGCCCGGTGAGTCGCAGTTCGGGGGGCCGGTGGGCTACCTCGTCCCACCCCAGTGGATGGCCACCTGGGCGCGCCGCCACCAGGCGGTGCACGGGTCGACCTGCGAGGACCTCGGGGCCATCGCCGTGACCCAACGGGGCCACGCCACCGCCAACCCGGCGGCGATCGCCCGGGAGCCGCTGGACCTCGACCAGTACCTCGCGGGCCGGTGGGTGAGCGAGCCGCTGCGGATCTACGACTGCGCCTACGAGGTCGACGGTGCCGTCGCCCTCGTGGTCACCGGCCTCGACCGGGCCCGCTCGCTGCCCCATCGCCCCGTCGTCCCGCTGTCGGTGGCCGACTCCACGTCGGCCGGCGGCTCGTGGGACCAGTGGCCCGACCCCACCTCGATGTTC
>DASUJB010000183.1:0-6502 GCA_036279475.1 Acidimicrobiales bacterium
GGCTGCGCCGGGCGGGGCTGGTGGCCATCCAGCGAGGCGCCGGTGAGGGCGGCTACCGGCTCGGCCTCCCCGCCGACCAGGTGACGGTGGCGGACATCGTGCGGGCCGTCGAGGGCCCGCTGGCCGACGTGCGCGGCGAGCCGCCCGAGGACCTCGACTACCCCGGCGGCGGCGACGTGGTCCGGCGCCTGTGGATCGCCACGCGGGCCAGCCTGCGGGCCGTCCTCGAGCGGGTCACGGTGGCCGACCTGGTGGCCGGCCACCTGCCGGCCGAGGTCGACGCCCTGACGGCGCAGAGCGGCGCCTGGCGCCGCCGCTGACCGGCGCCCCGGCGAGGGCTCGGCGGCCGGACGACCGGCACCGGCGCGCCGCTAGCGTGGCCCTCGTGCCGGCCCCGCTGACCACCTCGCGACCCGACCTCGACCGACGCCTCGACGAGAGGACGGACGAGGAGCTGCGGACCGGCGAGCCCAAGGTGGCCCACATCGTCAAGACGCAGCCGGGCGAGTCGGCGGTGGCCAAGGTGACCGAGGCCCGCATCTACGGCTTCCCCGTCGAGGCCCTCTGCGGTGAGCGGTTCGTGCCCCAGCGGGACCCCCAGAAGCTGCCCATGTGCCAGGCCTGCAAGGAGATCTACGACCTGTACCGGGGGTTCGACGAGAACCTCGACGAGACGCCGGGGGCCTGAGCGCCCGGACCGGCGGGCCCACCTCAGCCGGGTCCGGACGGCTCGACGCCGGCCAGGTGGCGGGGCAGTCGGGCGGCGGCCGCCACGCCGCCGGCTGCCACGGCCACGGTGACCAGGAAGGCGGCGGTCAGCGAGGTCGAGGTCGCCCAGCCGCGACCGTCGCCGAGGGCGACGAAGGCTCCGGTCACGCCGGTGCCGAGCGACACCCCGAGGACGTCGGTGAGCTGGAGGGCGGCGCTGGCCCGCCCCTCCCCGCCCGGCTCGGCCGACGCCAGGACGGTGACCGAGATCGGGGCGTAGGACAGCCCCATGCCCAGCCCGCCGATGCCCCACGCCAGCACCGTCGCCCCCACCGGCACCCCGGGGAGGAGGGACAGGAGCATGAGGCCGATGCCGGTGGCGACCACGCCGAAGCCCCGGCGGACCAGCCAACGGGGGCCCCGGGAGAGCACCAGGCGCTGCTGGACCCAGGCACCGACCGTCCACGCCAGGGTGGCGCAGGTCAGGGCCAGGCCACCCACCCAAGTAGCGGCGCCGTGCCCCTCGGTCACCGCCAGCGACACATAGGCGTCGGTGCCGAAGAAGGCGAAGGTCAGGATGCCGCGGGCGGCCACGGTGGCCGGGAGGCCCGCCCGCAGCCGGACGGTCCCCGGCGGGACCAACCGGACGAACGCCCAGGACGCCGTGGTGGCGCCGGCCACCACCAGGGCGACCGCCGCCGCCACCGGCCGGGCCCCGAGGCCGGCGAGCACGGCGGCGACCCCGGTCACGAGGACGCCGGCCTCACGTCCGTGGAGCTCCGGGCCGCCGCCCCCGCCGGGCTCCGGCCCCCCGGGCCGTCCGCCCCGGCCGGCCGGCACCGGCGCCCGGTCCGAGAGCACGGGCAGCACCATGGCGGCCGCCAGGGCCACCAGGGGCACGAGGGCCAGGAAGACGACGCGCCAGGACGTGGCGTGCTCGATCCCGGTGGCGGCCGCTGGTCCCACCAGGCCGGGCACGACCCAGGCGCTGGAGAACACGGCGAAGACCCGGGGTCGCAGCTCCGGTGGGTAGGACCGGGCCACGGTGGCGTAGGCGACCGCGGGGATCACCCCTGCGCCCACCCCCTGCAGCACGCGCCCGCCCACCAGGACGCCCATCGTCGGCGCCATGCCCCCCACCAGCAGGCCGGCGGTGAACAGCAACAGGCCGGCGGCGAACGGAGGTCGCGTGCCCCGCCGGTCGGCGGCCCACCCCGCCAGCACGATGCCGAGGAGGCTCCCCAGGAAGAAGGCGCTGAAGACCCAGCCGTAGAGGCCCAGGCCGCCGATGTCGTCGGCCACCACCGGCATCACGGTGGCGACGGCCAGCGACTCGAAGGCCACCAGGGTGATGGTCAGCACCAGCGCCGCGGTGAGGCGCCGCCGCTCCGGGGACCACAGCCCGTCGGCGGGCGCCGCCGGCAGGTCCGCCGTGGACGGCGGCGCAGGCGGCGCATCCGGGCGGCGGCGATCGGCGGGCACGGTGCGCATCGTGGTTGGCAACGTCCGACCCGGCCACTCGATTCCGGGCCGCGCCCGGCGTGCACCCCCACCGCGGGACGGCACCCCTCGGCCGCCGCTCCCCGCCCACGACCGGCGCCGCGGTCGGCGCCGCGACCGTCCCTGCGGTCGGCGCCGCGACCGGCGCCCACGACCATCCCGCGGTCGGCGCCGGCCGACGATGAGCGTAGGCTCGTGCCCGTGGCCCCGGTCCCGCCCGGCAGCGGCGTCGCGGCACCGCCGTCATGAGCCCGCCGGGTGAGCGGACCGGGACGTCGCCGTGGCGACGGCTGCTGGATGGAGCCCACCTTCTGGTCAGCGGGTTCGGCAAGCGGGGCGGCGGCCTGTACGACCTCACCGGCGACGTGCCCGACGCCATCGACGACCTGCCGACGGTGGGCCTGTGCGTCGGCGGCGGGCGGTTGTGGCGGCTCCTGCGGGCGCCGGGCGAGCAGACCTCGACGTGCGAGCTGCTGTCCTACGACGCCCACGGCCTGCGGACCTACCAGCGCTGCGACGCCATCCGCGACCCCCACGACGTGTGCTGGTTCGCCGGGGCCCCCCACGTGAGCTCGAGCTGGGACGATGCCGTGTGGCGCGTGGGCCCCGGGGCCGACGAGCCCACCATGGTGTGGCAGGGCTCCACCGTCCCCGACGCCTGGCACGTCAACTCCCTCGCCGTGGTGGGGGGCGACCTCCACGTGTGCGCCTTCGGGCGGTTCGACCGGCACAAGGCCTGGAAGGCGGACGGGCAGGACGGCGCCGGGTTCGTGCGCCGCCTCGAGGGAGGGCGCGACGTGCTGAGCGGCCTCTCCCACCCCCACACCCCCCGGTTCCGGGATGGCAGGTGGTACGTGTGCGAGTCGACCAGGGGCTCGCTGACCGAGCTCGACGCCCGCGGGGCCGTCCTGCGCCGGGCACCCGTCGGGCGGTTCACCCGGGGCCTGGCCCTCGTCGGCCCCTACGCCCTCGTGGGCGGGAACGCCCACCGCGAGCGACCGGGAGACCGTGGCGAGGTGGCGGTGGTGGACCTCCGCTCGTTCGCCGTGGTCGAGCGCATCCCCCTGCCCTGCCTCGAGGCGTACGACCTCGCGCTCGCCGGTCCCGACCTCCGGCGGGGCGTGGCGACGGGGCTCGGCGCCAACGCCGCCCGCGCCGTCGAGCAGCACCGGGCCGCGAGCCGCGCTCCCGGCCGGCGGCCGACGCCACCAGGGGCCACCGTGCGGTGGGTGACGCTCCGGGAGGCGCGTCGCCTCGCCCGCATGGGCATCCCCCTCGACGCCGCCGAGGCCGACCGGTGTGGGCTGCGGGGGAGCCTCCCCCCGGCGATGGTGGCCGGGGAGACCGCCACGTGGCGGGTCGAGGTGGTGAACGGCACGTCGTCCCCGCTGTGCACCGTCCCGCCCCGGCCGGTGCGCGCCGGGCCGCGGTGGTACCCGCTGGCCGACGCCGGCGACACCCCGGCGGACGGCGCCGAGCCGGCGGCGGCCGGACCCCTGTCACCGATCCCCCGGATCGTCCCGCCCGGTGGCCGCACCGAGCTCGACGTGGTGGTGGAGGCGCCCGCGGAGCCGGGGCGCTACCAGGTCCGCATCGGCCTCCGGCAACCGGGGACGGGGTGGTTCGGAGGCCGAGCCGAGGCGGAGGTCACGGTGAAGCCCGCCGGGTGAGCACGCCGGCGGCGCCCGCACGGGCAGGGGCGGGCGATGGCGATGGCGATGGCGATGGCGATGGCGATGGCGATGGCGATGGCGATGGGGCGAGGTCAGCCGGTCTCGGGACGGAGCGTGGGGAACAGCACGACGTCGCGGATGGACGGTGTGTCCGTGAGCAGCATCACCAGCCGGTCCATGCCGATACCGAGGCCGCCGGTGGGCGGGAGCCCGTACTCCAGGGCGCGCAGGTAGTCCTCGTCGACCGCCATGGCCTCGGCGTCGCCCGCGGCCCGGGCCCGGGCCTGGGCCTCGAAGCGGCGCCGCTGCTCGTCGGGGTCGGTCAGCTCGGAGAAGGCGTTGGCCAGCTCCCGCCCCGCCACGATGGCCTCGAACCGCTCGACCATCCCGGGGACCTCCCGGTGGTCGCGGGCGAGGGGCGAGACCTCCTTCGGGTAGTCGAGCACGAAGACCGGCCCCCACAGCTCGGCCTCGGTGGTCTTCTCGTACACCTCGAGCACCAGCTTCCCGGGACCCCACGACGGATCGACCTCGACCCCGAGCCCGCGCGCCAGGCGGCGCAGCTCGTCCGTCGGCATGGCCAGGTCGAGGCGCACGCCGGCGTGCCGCTCGACCAGGTCGACGAGCGAGGCACGGGTCCACGGCGGCGTCAGGTCCACCTGCCGGCCCTGGTAGCTGACGACCGGCGAGCCGGTGACCTCGGTGGCGAGGTGGGCCACCAGCCGCTCCGTCAACGCCATCATGTCGCCGTAGTCGGCGTAGGCCTGGTACAGCTCGAGCATCGTGAACTCGGGGTTGTGCCGGGTCGACAGGCCCTCGTTGCGGAACACGCGGGCCAGCTCGAAGACTCGCTCGAACCCCCCGACCACCAGCCGCTTGAGGTACAGCTCCGGGGCGATGCGGAGGTAGAGGTCCACGTCGAGGGCGTTGTGGTGGGTGGTGAACGGCCGGGCCAGGGCCCCACCCGGGATGGGGTGGAAGACGGGCGTCTCCACCTCGAGGAACCCCCGCTCCTCCAGGAACCGCCGGGTGGAGGACATGATGCGGCTGCGGGCGAGGAACACGTGGCGGCTGCGCTCGTTGGCCCAGAGGTCGGCGTAGCGCTGCCGGTACCGCAGGTCGGTGTCGGTGATCCCGTGCCACTTGTCGCCGAAGCCGCGGCGGGCCTCGGCCAGCAGCGTCCACGACGACACCCGTACCGACAGCTCTCCCTTCCTCGACCGCACCACCTCGCCGGTGGCCGCGATCCAGTCGCCGAGGGACAGCGCGGCCAGGCCCTCGTAGCCCTCGGTGCCCTTGGCCGTGGCCATGAGCTGGATGGCGCCGCTCGAGTCGCGCAGGGTGGCGAACGTCAACCGGCCCATGTCCCGGAGCAGCATGATCCGCCCCGCCACCGTGGCGGTGACCCCGCCTTCCGCCCCGTCCGGGAGCTGCGCCCAGGCCTCCTGGAGCTCCGCCGCCCGGTCGGTGACGTCGACCCGGTAGGGCAGGCGGGGCGGATCGGCGGTGGAGGCGTCGTCGTTCACCGGTTCTTCTCGTAGATGAGGCGGAGGCCGTGCAAGGTCAGCCACGGCTCGTGGTGGGCGATGGTGGCGGACAGGGGGGTGATGAGGCCCGACAACCCGCCGGTCGACACGACGGTCGCCTTCTCCCCGAGCTCGGCCTCGATCCGCTCGACCATCCCGTCCACCAGGGCCGTGTAGCCGTAGACGACGCCGGACTGCATCGACTCGACCGTCGAGCGGCCGATCACGTGCCGGGGCTCGACCAGCTCGACGCGGCGCAGGGCGGCGGCCCGGGCGAAGAGCGCGTCGAGGCTGATGTCGATGCCCGGGAAGATGGCGCCGCCGAGGTACTCACCCTCGGCGGACAGGGCCTCGAACGTCGTGGCCGTGCCGAAGTCGACGACGACGATGGGCCCCTCGTAGAGGTCGTCGGCCGCCACGGCGTCGGCGATGCGGTCGGCGCCGACCTCCTTGGGGTTGTCGTAGAGGACGGAGATGCCGGTGCGGATGCCGGGCTCGATCACCACCGCCGGCTGGCCGAAGTAGCGCTCGCTCATGCGGCGCAGGGAGCCCGTGACGCGGGGCACCGAGGAGCAGAGCACGATCCCGGCGATGTCGTCGTCGAAGCTGAAGTCGTGGAAGCCGAGGAACTCCTGGACGACGAGGGCGTGCTCGTCCGCCGTGCGCTCGGCGTTGGTCGCCACCCGCCAGTGGTCCAGCAGGTGGGTGTCGGCCAGCCGGCGCCCGACGTTGTGGGCATCGTCGGGCTCCAGGTCGTAGAGGCCGATGACAGTCTGGGTGTTGCCGACGTCGATCGCCAGGAGCATCACGGCCGGGGAGGCTACGCGGCCCCGGCCGGAGCGACGAACCCCCCCGCAGCGGGGTCCCCGCCCCCGCCGGTCGCCACGACGTCGAGGCCGATGTCGAGCACCGGTGCCGAGTGGGTGAGGGCGCCGACCGACACCAGGTCGGCCCCGACCTCCTTGGGGTTGTCGTAGAGAATGGGCAGCCCGGTGCGGATGCCGGGCTCGATGACGACGGCATCGTGGCCGAAGTAGCGCTCGCTCATGCGGCGCAGCGCCCCGGTCACCCGGGGCACCGACGAACACAGGACCG
>DASUJB010000184.1:0-2114 GCA_036279475.1 Acidimicrobiales bacterium
GAGCCGGCCCGGCCCGTCGGTGGCGTCTCGCTCGGCCGTGCACTCGTCCAGGTACCAGGTGGCGACGCCCCGGAGCCCGCGGGCGAACTCGACGTGGGGGTCCGCCTCCGGGTCGACACGGGCTCGGACGGGCGGCGCCCACCGCTCCGGCGGAGGCGGAGCGTCGAAGATCCGGCGCTCCAGCGACGCCCACCCAAGGATGATGGTCACCACGAAGGTCGGGGCCAGGACTACTGCTGCGGGCCACGGGCCGAGCACGTGGGCCAGCAGGAACGGCCAGCCGGCGGCCGCCACCAGGCCGGCCGCCCACCGGGAGGCGCTCACGACTCGCCCTTGGCGAGCCACGACCGGCACCGGTCCACCACGACGTGCCGGCCGGCCACGGCCAGGCGGGCCGCCGCACCGGCAGGACCAGCTGCTGCCACCGTCAGACCGCGGGCGCCGGCCAGCGCCCAGCCGGTCACGGCCGCTCCGACCACGACGGCCAGCACGACCGTCACGGCCACGATCCCGGCGGCCAGCCGGGCCCGGGTCGCCCACGAGCCGCTCATCGGACCGCTCCCTGGCGGGGCCGGTTCGCGGCCCAACGGGTCAGGTCGGCTGGGCGCCACGTGTCTGCCTGGCCCTGCCGGCCCGCCGGCGGCGGGAACTCCGGGTCCCTGGCCCGGGCCTGGCGGACGGCGGCCAGGGACAGGTCGAGGACGCCCGCCTCGACCGCCTCCCGCAGGGTGACCTGCCCGCCCGCGGGCTCCGGATCATCGGGGACCGGCCGGAGAACTGTGACATTGGAGGGCCGTTCTCCCTGCTCAAGAGGCTCGATGCCAGCTATGACACCTGTGACAGGGCCCAGGTCCGGGAGCAGGTCCTCGTCGGGTCGGACGCCCGACATCGCCCACTCTCGAGCCTCGGTGTCGGACATGAGGATGACCTGGGTGAGGGTCGCCTGCCCGCCCAGGACCACCTGGGCCCGGCCGACATGCCGGGTCGACGGGGGCGGTGGCGACACCTCCGGGGCCAGCATCGCCCAGGCGTTCCGGGTGTAGCGGGCCAGGATGCGGCAGGCGAACTGCTCGCGGATCTCGGGTCCGCCCAGGGCCCGGGCGGTCGCCAGCTGAGCGACGAGCAGCACGTGCATGCGCACGGCCCGCCCCATCATCAAGATGTCGGAGAGGGCGTCGATGGCAGGGGAAGTGCGAGGGTCGCCTCGCTCCCGGGTGCGGTCCCAATGGCGCCGCAGGCGGCCGATGGTGGCGTTGGCCTCTTCGAGCAGGATGACCATGCGGGGCAGGTCAGGGGGGTCCTCACCCTCGTACTTGTCCACCAGCCGGTTCCGCCGCTCGCCCTCGGCTCGCAAGGCGACGAGGGCGTGGTGGATCGCCTCGACGTCCCGCAGGTAGGTCACGCCCGGGATGCCCCGGGCCCACCGATGGGAGTGGCGCTTGACGTCGACCACGGCGACGGCGGCGCCATCGTGCAGCAGCTGGGCGGTGAGCGTGCGCAGAATGACGGACTTGCCGCCGCCCGTGGCAGCGGAGATGAGCACGTGCGGGGACTCTGCGTCGAGGTCGGCGCACACGGGCCGGCCGCCGGCGGCGACACCGATCACCGGGGCCGGCTCGGCCGCCCGCTCGACCAGGCGGCGCACCGCGGGGTCTGCCCAGGTGGCACGGGCCGGCGGCTGTTGGCGGAGCCGGACGGACAGGTGCGGGCGCCGGCCGGCCAGGTGCCACGAGTAGGACAGGTCGGAGGCGCCGAGCTTGTGGGCGATCGCCGTCTCCACGAGCCGCTGTTCGCCCGGCTGCCCACCGAACGACGGGGCCAGCCGCACGGTGACCGGGGGCGAGTCGGGGGCCGTCCAGTCGGGGGGCACGTGCAGGTACCGGCCGGGAGGCTCGTGTTCGTGACGGCCGGCCAGCTGATGCACCGCAGCAGCCAGCGGCCAGAGAACCTCGCGGCGGTGCCGCCACGTCACCGCCCGCTCGGCCGCCCGCCAGCCCGCCACGGCGAGCCCACCGACCACGACCACGAGGCTCGCCCAGTGCAGGCCGGCCGACTGGCCGTGCCCGGCCGTCCACAGGAGAGCGCACGCCGTGGCGGCGGGGACCGCTCGGAGC
>DASUJB010000185.1:0-14830 GCA_036279475.1 Acidimicrobiales bacterium
CGCGCCCGTTCGCGGACGTGGTGGCGTGGGCGGGACCGTGGCCCTACGACGAGCGCTGGTGGGACCCTGACGGCCACCGTCGCCGTGCCCGCCTCCAGGTGGTGACCGCCGCCGGGGTGGCCCACCTGCTGGCGGTCGAGGGCCGCCGCTGGTCGGCCGAGGCGACCTACGACTGAAGGGGACGGCCCCACCCTGCCGCCACCACGGGTCCGGCCGGGCCGCCGCGTGGTGCCGGCCGGGGGTCGGCGCCCCGCCGCCCCCGGGTCGACGCCGGCGGGGGCCGCGGCGTGGCGCCGGCGCGGGGCCCCGTCCTGCTCAGTGCAGGCGCACCACCCGCAGCACGTCGGCGGCGGGGTCGGGATCGCCCGGGTAACCGCCGATGACCACGATCACGTCGCCCGGCCGGGCGACGCCCACGGCCACCGCCTCCTCGGTGGCGAACCACACCATCTCGTCGGTGGTCGTCCACGGGCGGCCCTGCACCGCAGCGACGCCCCAGGTGAGCGACAGCTCGCGCACCGTCTGCTGGCGGGGCGACACCGCCAGGACGGGCACCGTGGGCCGGAACCGGGCCACCGCCCGGGCCGTGTCGCCCGACGGGGTGCAGCACACGATGGCCGCCGCCCCCACGTTGGTCGCCGCCCGCCAGGCACCCTCGCTGGTGGCGTCGGTGATGCGGGCCGTCGTCGACAGGGGCCGGGAGCGGCGCAGCTTGCCCAGCTTGCCTCCCCACTGCAGGTAGTCGGCCTCCTTCTCGGCCCGGACCACGACGGCGGCCATGACCGCCACCGCCTCGGCGGGCTCGGCCCCGACGGCGGTCTCGGCCGACAGCATGACCGCGTCGGTGCCGTCGAACACGGCGTTGGCGACGTCGGACACCTCGGCCCGGGTGGGGAAGGCCGCCGTGACCATCGACTCCAGCATCTGCGTGGCGGTGATGACCGGCCGGCCGGCGGCGATGGCGGCGCGCACGATGCGCTTCTGGACGTGGGGCACGTCCTCGATCGGCAGGCGGATGCCCAGGTCGCCGCGGGCCACCATGACGGCGTCGGTGACCGAGAGGATCTCGTCCGCCTGGTCCACCGCCGAGGCGGTCTCGATCTTGGCCACCACCTGGGGGCGATCGGGGCCGAGGGCGTCGATCAGGCGCTGCACGTCGGAGGCGCCCTGCACGAACGAGGCGGCCACGGCGTCGGCACCGGCGTCGCGGGCGGCGCGCGCCAGCTCCAGGTCGTGGTCGGTGGGCCCGGCGATGCCGCCGACCCCGTCGGGGAGGTGGATGCCGGGGCGCCCCTGGAGGTGCCCGCCCCGGCGCACGACCAGCCCCACGCGACGGGGGAGCGGTGCCGCCTCCTCCACCGCGTCGACCTCGAACACCACGGCTCCGTCCCCGGCCATCACCCGGTCGCCGGGGAGGAGCTCGAGCCCGTCGAGGTCGACGCCCACCACGTCGCCCCCGCTCTCGGTCGCCCCGCACGCCAGGACCAGCCGGTCACCGGGGGCCAGGGCCACGCCGCGGTCGGGGAAGGGCGCCATGCGCAGCTTGGGCCCCGGCAGGTCGACCAGGACTCCCACCGGCAGGTGCTCGTCGGCGCTGACGGCCCGGACCCGGTCGACGAGGGCGAGCTGGTCCGCAGGATCGCCGTGCGACAGGTTGATGCGGATGACGTCGGCGCCCGCCGCGATCACCTTGCGGAGGTCGGGCTCGTCCCACGAGGCGGGCCCGATGGAGGCCACGATCTTGGTTCGCCTCTCTGACTGTCGCACCACTGTCCTCCGCGTTCGCGCGCCTCGTGGGCACCGGGTGCGGTGCCGCCGATGCCTCGGATGTGCCGTCCGGCCCAGCACCCTTCGACCGGTCCACGTTACCGGTGTCCCCCCGTGGCGCACGGGGTGCACCGCCGTTCCCGCCGAGGTCCGCCTGCCCGGGCGACACGGTCCGCGCGGATGCGACGACGAACACCTGTTCGTACACTGGCGATGTGGGCTTCGACGACCCGCACGTCCCGTGGAGCGAGATCGAGCGCACCCTCTCGGATCGCCGGCCGGGGTCCGTCCCGTACGGTCGGTCGCCGCGTCCCGCCCGCCCCGAGGGAGCCGACGGCGGCGACAGCCCTGCCTGGGCGCGGCGGCGGTCCGCCTACGTCCCGCCCGACGCGATCGAGCGGCGTGCCGGCGGCACGCCCTACGCCGAGCTGCACTGCCACTCGAACTTCAGCTTCCTCGACGGTGCCAGCCACCCCGAGGAGCTGGCCGAGGAGGCCGCCCGCCTGGGCCTCGAGGCCATCGCCCTCACCGACCACGACGGGTTCCACGGGGTGGTCCGCTTCGCCGAGGCCGCCCGGGCCGTGGGCGTGCCGACGGCGTTCGGGGCCGAGCTGTCGCTGGGGCTCGCCCGCCCGCAGGGCGGCGAGGCCGACCCCGAGGGGGACCACCTCCTGGTGCTGGCCCGCGATCCCGAGGGCTACGCCCGCCTGGCCTCCACGCTCTCCACCGGCCACCTCGACGGGCACGAGAAGGGCAGGCCCGACTACTCGGGCATCGACTGGGCCGCGGCCCACGGCGGGCACTGGCTGGTGCTCACCGGTTGCCGCAAGGGCGCCGTGCCCCGGGCGCTGGTCGCCGAGGGCCCTGCCGCCGCCGCCCGCGAGCTCGCCCTGCTGGTCGACCGGTTCGGCCGCGACAACGTGGCCGTCGAGCTGAGCGACCACGGCGACCCGCTCGACTCGGCCCGCAACGACGCCCTGGCCGCCCTGGCCGTGCAGGCGGGCCTACCGCTCGTCGCCACCAACAACGTGCACTACGCCACGCCCGACCGGCACCGCCTGGCCACGGCCCTGGCCGCGGTGCGGGCCCGGCGCAGCCTCGACGACATGGCCGGCTGGCTGCCGGCGGCGGCGGGCGCCCACTTGCGCTCGGGGGACGAGCAGGCCCGGCGCTTCGCCCGCTGGCCCGGGGCGGTCGAGCTCGCCGCCGAGCTGGGGCGGGCCTGCGCGTTCGACCTGGCGCTGGTGGCGCCCCGGCTCCCCCCGTTCCCGTGCCCCGGCGGGATCGACGAGATGGCCTACCTGCGGCACCTCACCGAGGAGGGCGCCAGCCACCGCTACGGCCCCCGCGGGGGGACCACCCCCGACGGCCACCGGGACCGCAACCGGAGGGCCTGGGCCCGGATCGACCACGAGCTGGCGGTCATCGAGGCGCTGGGGTTCCCCGGCTACTTCCTCGTGGTGTGGGACATCGTCGAGTTCTGCCGGCGATCCGACATCTACTGCCAGGGGCGAGGCAGCGCCGCCAACTCGGCGGTCTGCTACGCCCTCGGCATCACCAACGCCGACGCCGTGACGCTCGGCCTGCTGTTCGAGCGGTTCCTGTCGCCCGGGCGCGAGGGCCCCCCCGACATCGACATCGACATCGAGAGCGGCCGGCGGGAGGAGGCGATCCAGTACGTGTACCGCCGCCACGGTCGCCGCCACGCCGCCCAGGTGGCCAACGTCATCAGCTACCGGGCCCGGTCGGCCGTGCGGGACATGGCCAGGGCGCTCGGCTACTCGCCCGGCCAGCAGGACGCCTGGTCGAAGCAGGTCGACGCCCCCTCGACGGTGGCCTCCACCATCGAGGGGGAGAGGGCCGCGGGGGCGGAGACCGGACCGGGGTCGGGCGGTCGCCACATCCCGGGCCCGGTGCTGGCGCTGGCCCGCCAGGTCGAGCGGGCACCGCGCCACCTGGGCGTCCACTCGGGCGGCATGGTCATCTGCGACCGGCCGATCGTCGAGGTCTGCCCGGTCGAGTGGGCCCGGCTCTCGGGCCCGGCCGACGTGCGCGACGGCCGGGCCCCCACCGACGGTGCCAGGGGGGCGACGGTGCCGCTCCGCACCGTGCTGCAGTGGGACAAGGACGACTGCGCGGCGGTGGGGCTCGTGAAGTTCGACCTCCTGGGGCTGGGGATGCTGGAGGCGTTGCACCACACCGTCGACCTCGTGGGCGCTGCCCACGGTCACGAGGTCGACCTCGCCCTCCTCCCCCAGGACCCCGAGGTCTACGCCATGCTGTGCCGGGCCGACTCGGTGGGCGTGTTCCAGGTCGAGTCGCGGGCGCAGATGGCCACGTTGCCCCGCCTGCGCCCCGAGACCTTCTACGACCTGGTGGTCGAGGTGGCCCTCATCCGCCCGGGCCCCATCCAGGGCGGGTCGGTGCACCCCTACATCCGCCGCCGCCAGGGCCTCGAGCCGGTGTCCTACCCGCACCCCCTCATGGAGCCGGCGCTGCGCAAGACCCTCGGCGTCCCCCTGTTCCAGGAGCAGCTCATGCAGATCGCCATCGACGTCGCCGGGTTCTCGGCCGGCGAGGCCGACGAGCTGCGCCAGGCCATGGGGTCCAAGCGCAGCCACGAGCGCATGGCCCGCCTACGCCGGCGGTTGGACGACGGCATGGCGGCGCGGGGTGTCCCGGGCGAGGTGGCCGAGCGCGTGTGGGAGAAGCTGGTCGCCTTCGCCAGCTACGGCTTCCCCGAGAGCCACTCGGTGAGCTTCGCCTACCTGGTCTACGCCTCGTCGTGGCTGAAGCGGTACTACCCGGCGGCGTTCTGCGCCGGCCTGCTCGACGCCCAGCCCATGGGGTTCTACTCGCCGCACTCCCTGGTCCAGGACGCCCGCCGCCACGGCGTCGAGGTCCGCACCCCCGACCTGGCGCTGTCGGCTGCCGGCACCACGCTCGAGGTCGACGGCCTCCCCCCGATCCGCCGCCCTCCCGGCGGTGGGGGGGCCGGGGCGGTCCGGGGTGTCGGCGGGGACGGGGCCGGCGCCGAAGGAGCCGGCGGGGCCGGCACCGGGGGTCCGGGGTGGCGGGGGGGCGGCTCCGCGCCGGGTGGTGGGGGGCCGCCCCCGCCCCGGGGAGGGGGTGCGCCGGCACGGCCGGGGCGGGCCCCGGGCGAGGGGGCACCACCCGAGGCGTGGGGGCGGGAGGGGCCGGCCGTGCGCATCGGGCTGGCATCGGTGCGGGGGCTGGGCGACGACCTGGCCGCTCGCGTCGTGGCCGAGCGCGACGACCACGGGCCCTACGCCAGCCCCGAGGACCTGGTGCGCCGGGTCTCCGGCCTGTCGACGGCCCACCTCGAGGCCCTGGCCACCGCCGGGGCCCTCGGTTGCTTCGGGATGGACCGGCGCCGGGCCCTGTGGACGGCCGGGGCGGTGGCCCGGACGGGGGCCGACCGGCTCGACGGGATCGTCACCGGCGCCGACGCCCCCCCGCTGCCCGGGCTCGAGCCGGTGGACGAGGCCCGGGCCGACCTGTGGGCCACCGGCATCAGCCCCGACGGCCACCCCACCCGGTTCGTGCGCGACGTGCTCGACGAGCTGGGCGTGGTCCCGGCGGCGGGCCTGGCCGACCGCCCCCACGGGGCCCGGGTGACCGTCGCCGGGGTGGTCACCCACCGCCAGCGCCCGGCGACGGCGGGAGGGACCACCTTCGTGAACCTCGAGGATGAGAGCGGCCTGCTCAACGTCGTCGTGTCCAAGGGGTGCTGGGCCCACCACCGGCGGGTGGTGCGCACGTCGCCGGCGCTGCTGGTGCGGGGCCGCCTCGAGCGGGTCGACGGCGTCACCAACGTGATCGCCGAGCGCATCGAGGCCCTGCCGATCCGGGCCCAGGTGCGCAGCCGCGACTTCCGCTGAGGCTCGCCACCGGCCTCACCGGCAGGCGACATCCGGTGTCGTCCGTCACGGCCTCCCCGCCCGCCCCCCACCGGGCCCTGACCGCGGCGCGGCAGCCGGAGGTCACGGGGTCGCCCACGACCCCCTGGCGGCTCTAGCGTTGTGCGTGTGCCCGACAAGCGCAACGTCTCCAAGCAGCGCCGCGCCGCCCGCAACCGCCAGAGCCGCGAGGCGTTGACCGCCCGTCGTGAGAACTCGGTGAGCGCTGCTGTCCCGTCCCCTCCCGCACCCGCGTCGAGGCGTGGCGGCCGGGCGGCCGGCTCCCGGGCCGCCGGTACCGGGCGCGGCGCCCCCCGCCCCCGTCCCACGTTCGTGGCCCCCGCTCCGCCCGCCCCGGGCCTCAAGGGCCTGGTCACCGGCAGCCGACCGGGCGACCGCTGGGTGCTCGGTGCCTTCCTCGCCGCCGTCGCCGTGGCCGTCGTCACGCTCGTCGTCACCCAGGTCCCCGTCGACGACCGCGGCGAGGTGCTGCCCAACCGGTTCGCCGGGCTCACCGTGGCCGCCCGCGAGGCGCTCACCGGCGCCCGCCTCGACGACGCCTCGAAGTCGTTGGTGAGCGCCTACGGCCCCCTGGCGTTCGGGCTCGTCGGTGCACCCGTCGTGATCTCGGCGTTCGCCCTGTGGGCCAACCGCCGCGCCGATCGGGGCCGGCTCCTCACGTTCACCCTCGTCGCCCTGGCCGGGGCCGTGATGCTCTTCCCCATGTCGTTGCTGGCCTTCATCCCCCTCATCCTCCTCGCCGTGGGGGCGTTCACGGTCCGGCGGTCCGACGTCGTGGTGCCCGCGGCCGCGCCCGGACCCTCCCCGGCCGGCGGGCGGGACGCCGTCATCGAGGCCGACGCCCGGGAGGGCGACCCCCGGCCGGCGCCGGCCCGCCCGTCGCTCCTCGACCGCCTCCTCGGTGGCGCCACCGGCTCCCGGCCGTCCCGGGCGGGCGGCAGCCGATCCGGTCCCGCGACGCGAGGGGCGGGGGAGCCCACCGCCGACGAGGAGGCGGAGGCGGCCGGGGCCCCGCCCGCCGGCCCGGGCTCCGGTGGCGCCCCTCCCGCCGGGGCGGCTGCGACCGACACCCCCGCCGAGGATGGCGCGCTCCCCGGCGGCGAGGCCGATCCTCTCGCCGAGCTCGAGGCCGAGCTGGCCGCCGAGGCGCAGGCGGAGCGCTCGCCCGACGTGGCCGACGACCCGTCCTCGCCGTCGCCGCGCAACCGACGCCCTCGGTGACCCCGGCCGGGCCACCGCCCGGCGACGGTCAGGTGCGGGTCCGAGCGGAGGCGTCGGGCCGGGTGCAGGGCGTCTGGTACCGGGAGAGCTGTCGCCGGGAGGCCGAGCGACTGGGGGTGGTCGGCCACGTGCGCAACACACCTGCCGGCACGGTGGAGATCGACGCCCAGGGCCCGCGCCCGGCGGTGGAGGCGTTGCTGGCCTGGGCCCGTACTGGCCCGCCGCGCGCCGATGTCGACGCCATCGTGGTCGAGGACCTGCCGCCCCGGCCCGCGCCCCCCGACCGGTTCCGGGTGGAGCGCTGAGGCTGGCGGCCGGGAGCGGCGCCGACGGCCCGGTGCGGGCGTCGGCGAGGTCTGGTCCCGATCGGTCAGGTGAGGGCCCGGGAGCGCCGGCCGCTCGGGTGGCCGAGGGCGGCGTGGGAGCCCGGTGGTCCTCGCCCGGTCCCGGTGGTCCTCACCCGGTCCCGGCGGGTCGGTCCGGCGTCGTGGCGGCGCCGGTGGTGGTCGTCTGGTCGGGTCGCGGGGGCGGGAGCTGCCGGCCGTCGTCGTGGCTGCACGCCGAGGGCGGACCCAGGAGCGCGGTGGCCACCAGCAGCAGCGTGGCCGGTCGGGCCCACCGCGCCAGGCGTGCCCGCGTGGCCGTTCCGGCGGTGCCGGCGGTCGACGACCGGGCCGTACCGGTCGGAGCGCGGACGGTCCGGTTGGCGTCACCCGGCATGGTGCACGAGTGTTGCAGACTGTCCTCCACCTCCGAGGAGCGGGCCGTCGGGTCCGCGCTGCCTCCTGCCTCCGATGCGATCCCTCCCCGCTTCCCCGGCGCGTTGGCGCACCCTGCTGGGTCCGGACGCCGCCGGCGCCCGGCAGAGCCTGGTCGCGCTCGGCCTCAACTCGTCGACCAGCCTGCTGGCCGGCGCCTTCCTGGGCGCCATCACGCCCACCCTGGCCCGGCATCCCGGGCTGCTGGTGCTGGTCCCGGCAGCCATCGGGCTACGCGGGAACATCTTCGGGGCCTTCGGCAATCGGCTCTCGACGGCCATCCACACGGGCACGTACCGCTGGTCGCTCCGGAGGGAGGCCGTCCTCGGGCAGAACGTCCTGGCGGCGATGCTGCTCACCATGGGCATCTCGCTGGTCCTGGCCGTGGTGGCCAAGGCCATCGCGGTGGGGATGGGCCTCGCCGGCTCCATCTCCCTCCTGTCGATGGCCACGGTGTCCATCGTCGGGGGCGTGCTGGGGTCCGTCGTGGTGCTGGCGGCGTCGCTGGCCCTCACGGCCGGTGCCGTGCGCTTCGGGTGGGACCTCGACAACGTGACCGCCCCCCTCGTCTCGACCCTCGGCGACGTGCTCACCTTGCCGGCGCTGTGGCTGGCCACCTTCCTCCTGGGGATCCCGGTGGTGACGCCCGTCGTGGGGACCGTGCTGGTCGTCGCTTCCCTGGCGTTCCTGGTGGCCGGATGGAGGTCGTCGACCTCCGGCTTGCGCCGCATCGTCCACGAATCGGTGCCCGTGCTGGTGGTGGCCGGATGCGTCAGCGCGGGTGCGGGGGTGACGCTGGAGAAGTCCTTCGCCCGCTTCGACGCCCTGCCTGCCCTCCTCGTCCTGGTCCCCGCCCACCTGTCGAGCTCCGGCGCGCTGGGAGGCGTGCTGTCGGGCCGGCTCTCCTCCAAGCTGTTCCTGGGCCTCGTGCCACCGGATCCCCGACCCAACCGCGAGGCCCGGCGCGACGTCACGCTGGTGTCGCTGCTCGCCGTGCCCGTCTACCTGTTCAACGGCGTGGGAGCCCACGTGGTGGCCCGCGTGCTGGGACAGCAGGGCCCGGGCCTCGGCGAGATGGCCGCGGTGTCGATGATCGGGGGGGCCCTGGCCATCGCCTTCGTCGTGGCCGTCGCCTACTACGGCACCATCCTCGCCTACCGCACCGGCGTCGATCCCGACACGTACGGCATCCCCGTCGTCAGCTCGTCGGTCGACCTGGTGGGAGCGTTCACCCTCATCATCGCCATCTCCCTGCTCGGCCTGGCGTGAAGGGCGGGAGCGCGACCGGATGACCGCCTATCGTGGTCGGTGATCGAGCGATGGACGACAGACCCCGGAACCTCAAGGCCATGCTCGCCGAGTCGAAGGACCTCTCCGAGCTCATGGTCGACCTGGCCTACGCCGCCCTCTACTTCGGCGACCCGGGCATGGCGGAGGAGGTGGACGAGCTCGAGGAGCGCATGGACGCCCTCGTCCACGACATGCGGGCGGTGTGCGTGATGGCCGCCCGCCACCCTCGCGAGGCCGACGCCATGGCGTCGGTGCTCCAGGTGATCTCGTCCATCGAGCGCATCGCCAACTCGGCGGTGGACATCGCCCGCATCGTCACCCACCGCCTGGGGATCCCGCGGGAGCTGGTGGCCGACCTCTCGAACGCCGTCGAGGTCTCCCACCGGGTGCTGGTGCGGGAGGGGTCCCACCTCGCCCGCCGTCCCCTCGTCGACCTCGAGCTGCCGGTGCAGACGGGCATGCGCATCGTGGCGATCCGGCGAGGGCGGGAGTGGATCACGGACGTCGAGGGGGAGGAGATCCTCCTGCCCGGTGACGTCCTGTTCCTGCGCGGGTCGCCAGCCGGCATCCCGCGGCTGCGCGAGCTGGCCGCCGCCCCCCGGTGGGAGCCCCCGGTGCCACCGGAGGACGGCACGCTCACCGACCTGGACCGCGCCGTCGACGTGCTGGTGGAGATGAAGAACGTCTCCGAGACGGCCGTCGGGCTGGCGTACTCGGCGTTGGTCCTGCGCGACCTGGGCCTCGCCCTCGAGGTCCGGCACCTGGAGGACCGGCTCGACGAGATGAAGGACCGCCTCGAGCTGTGGGTGCTGCGGGCGGCGTCCGGGGACATCGACCCGTCCCCCTTCCGGGGCCTGCTGCACCTCTCGCAGGCCGCCGAGGACCTGGGCGACGCCGCCCAGCAGATGGTGTGGTTGATCGAGAAGCACGAGCGGGTGCACCCCATCCTGTCGATCGCCCTCGGCGAGAGCGACGAGGTCGTCGTGCGCGTGCCGGTGGCGCCGGCGTCGTCGGCCGACGGCGCCACGCTCCAGGAGCTCCAGCTCGACGTCGACCCGGGCTTCCACGTGCTGGCCGTGCGGCGTGGCGGCCGCTACATCTACCGCCCGCGGGGCCACGTGGTGCTGGTCGACGGCGACGAGCTCATCGCCAGCGGGCCGGAGGAGGGACACGCCCTGCTGGCCGCTCGCCTGGGCTGGCGCCTCGAGGAGGACGAGGACACCGGCCGCCGGCTGGAGCCGCTGGCGGCCGCCCGGCCCTGACCGACCCGGTCCTGGGCCGGGCGGCATGCCGCCCGAGCGCGGGTGGCCCGGGTGCGGACCGGCGGCCGGGCCACAGGTCCGAGCCCGAGCGGGGTGTCAGGGGATGGGAGGAGGAGAGGGCTCGGGGGGATGGGGGGGTCCGTCGGGGCGAGCCGTCGACGGCGGCTTGACGGCCTCGTCGACGGCATCCGGCCGGGCGGCACCGCCGCCACCGCTGCCGTCGCCGTTGCTCATCAGCTCCGTCATGACGGCGAGCGAGCCGGCCATGCCGGCCAGCTCCGTGGGGACGACGATCTTGGTGGCTCGCCCGTCCGCCATCGCCCTCAGGGCGTCGAGGTACTTGATGGTGAGGAGAGCGGTGTCGGGGGCGGCGGAGCGGATGGCGCCGTAGACGGACGTGATGGCCCCGGCCTCGCCCTGGGCCACGACCTCCTGGCGGAAGCGCTCGGCCTCGGCCACTCGGAGGATGCCGGTGGCCTGTCCCTCGGCCCGCAGGATCTGCTGCTGCTTGTCGCCCTCGGCTCGCAGGATGACGGCCCGCTGGTCGCCCTCGGCTCGCATGACGGCAGCTTGGCGCTCGCCCTCGGCCTGGGTGACGGTGGCACGCCGCGTGCGCTCGGCCTTCATCTGCTCGTGCATGGCGTGCGTCACGTCGGGCGGGGGGTCGATGCGCTGGATCTCCACGCGGCCGACGCGCACGCCCCACTTGTCGGTGGCGTCGTCGAGGATCTCCCGCAGCTCGGCGTTGATCTTGTCGCGGGAGGTCAACGCCTCGTCGAGCTGCATGTCACCGATGACGTTGCGGAGGTTGGTCTGGGCCAGCTTGGTGACGGCCAGCATGAAGTTGGCGACGTTGTAGACGAGGCGTTGCGGCTCGGTGGGCTCGAAGTAGATGACGGCGTCCACCGCCACCACGACGTTGTCGGAGGTGATGACCTCCTGCGGGGGCACGTCGATGACCTGCTCGCGCATGTCGACGAGGCGCATGCTCTGGAACCAGGGGACGATGAGCCGCAGGCCGGGATCGACGGTCTGCTTGTACTTGCCGAGCTGCTCGACCAGGCCCTTCTGGTATGGGAGGACGATCTTGACACCGGCGACGACGTACACGAACAGCACCAGGGCGATGACCGCCAGGAGGATCACGTAGGCCACGGGGACGCCTCCGTGCTCGTCGGGGGCACCGGCGGTGCCGTCGGGGACACCGTAGCGCTGCTCCCCATCACTCGGGGCCCGTGTCCCCGCGACCCGTCCCCCGGCTGCTCACGGCCGTCCCGGCAGCGACGTGTCGGCGGCCACGATCACCCGCGTGCCCTGGAGGTCCGCCACCCGCACCGTGCGACCGGCGGCGATGGGGGAGCCGTCGGTCGACTGCGCCCGCCACTCCTCCCGGTCGACACGGACCAGGCCGAGCTCGGTCCCGCCGGGGATGTCCTCGATGACGGTGGCCTGGCTGCCGACCACCCGCTGGGCGCCCACGCCGTGGTCGACGACGCTGCGATCCAGGCGCCGGGCCAGGGGGCGCAGCGCCAGGAGCGTGACCACCGACACCACGAGGAACAGCAACCACTCGAGCCCCACGGGCACGTCGAGGAAGGCGAGGATGCTGGCCACGAGGGCACCGGTGGCGAAGGGCGCGAGGAAGAACGACCCCGGGGTAAGCATCTCGCCGATGGCGAACGCCGCCATGGCGGTCAACCAGATCCACTGCCACCCATCTGGACTGTCCATCGTGCGGCAATGTACCCGGTGGCGTACGCGCAGGTGACGGCCGGCATCGAGGGTCGTCGGCACCGGGCACCGGGCACGGCGGGCCACCCGGGCCCGCGGACACGGCGGGGGCGGGCCCCGGCACGGCGGGCCGGCGGGGCGCCTCGGGGTGGCGCGGGGCACCGGCGTCCGGGCACCGTGCGGACGGGCCGGGGCGGCGGGCGCGACGGTGCGGGCGTGCCCGAAGGGCGACGTCCGGCGGGCCGGTAGCGTGGCGACGATGTCCGATCCGCGCCTGTGCCTGCTGACCGTGCACGCCCATCCCGATGACGAGGCCTCGAAGGGGGCCGGCACCGTCGCCCGCTACCACGCCGAGGGCGTCCGGACCGTGCTCGTGACCTGCACCGGCGGTGAGGTCGGTGACATCTTGAACCCGGCGATGGACCGGCCCGACGTCGTCGCCGACCTGCCGGCGATCCGGCGCCGGGAGCTGGCACGGTCCGCCGAGATCATCGGCTACGACGAGGTGGTGCTGCTCGGCTACCGGGACTCGGGCATGCCCGACACGCCCGCCAACGCCGATCCCCGCGCCTTCGCCAACGCGCCGCTCGACGAGACCGTGGGTCGCCTGGTCGAGGTGATCCGCCGGGAGCGGCCCCAGGTGATCGTCACGTACCCTGACGACCAGAGCGGCTACCCGCACCCGGACCACCTCCGGGTGCACGACATCTCGGTGCTGGCGTTCGAGCAGGCCGGGGATCCCGCCGCCCACCCGGACCGGGGCGATCCGTGGCAGCCACTGAAGTTGTACTACTCGGCGTGGTCGCGGGCCCGGATGCAGGCCGTGCACCGGCGCTTCGGCGAGCTGGGCCTCGAGTCACCCTTCGACGACGCCTGGTTCGAGCGTCCGGCCCACGACGACCGGATCACCACGACGATCGACCTCAGCGGGTACAGCCACGTGCGCCTCGACGCCCTGCTCGCCCACGAGACCCAGGTCGACCCCACCTCGCCGTTCTGGTTCGGGCTCCCCCGCGAGGAGGAGACGAGCATCCACCCCTTCGACGACTACATCCTGGCCCGCAGCCTCGTCGACAGCCCCCTCCCCGAGGACGACCTCTTCGCCGGGGTGCGGACCCCGGTCGAGCACCGCTGACCCCGGCGGCTGCGATGCCCGTCGCCGAGGTCTTCGGTCCCAGCTGGGTGGCCCGGTACCGGGACGCCTGTGCCTCGCTGCCCGTCCGCCCGGGTGCCGACGCCCGGGTGGATCACGTGGTGACCCTGGGTACCGGCGACGATGTCGTGTGGTGGGAGGCGTTCGTCGACGGGCGGGTCGTCGATGCCGGCAGCGGTCCTCCCGGCCTGCGGGCCCGCACCACCGGCGCCACTGCGGTCGATGCCGGGGCGCCACCGCTGCCCGGCACCGCGCAGGGCGCGGGAGGCGCTGGCGGGCTCCCCCAGGTCACCGTCGCCACGCCGGTGGAGCTGGCCGTCGCCATCGCGGCCGGTGACGTGGAGCTCGCGGTGGCGTTCATGCAGGGTCGGGCCAAGGTGGCCGGGGACCACGCGGCCCTGCTGCGCGTGCTGGCTGTGACGGCGTCCCCCGAGTACCGGTTGGCCACCGCCTCGGTCGGCGGCGACCCCCTGCCGACCTGACCGTCCCGGTCAGCCGGCTCGCTGGAGCTCCCGCAGCTCGCGATAGCCGACGAGGGTGGCGCCGATGCGTGCCAGCAAGGACGGCAGCGAGCGGTCGGTGACCACGAGGTCGTGGTCGTCGACCCGCGCCGACCAGTCGGGGGCGTGGGCTCGCAGCTCCGGTGTGTCGACGGCCGGTCGCAGGTGGATCTCGGTGACCCCGGGCGCCAGGTCGGCCACGGCCCGCTCCACGGCTCTCCGGCTGCCGGCCCCGTGCACGCACACGAAGTGGTCGGGTGAGACGACGCCCTCCTCGGCTGCCAGCCGCCGGAAGGGGAAGCCGATGCTGCGCTCGGTGGCCGGGCCGGTGAGGCGGAGGGGCAGCCCGAAGTCGACGGCCAGCTCCAGGTAGATGTCGAAGAACTCCGGCTTGAGCTGGAGCGCCGCCAGGTGGCTGTTGAGGTGGCTGACGTCGAAGCCCCACAGGATGGCCCGCTCCAGCTGGGCTCGAAGCTCGCGCCGGGCCTCGTCCAGGTCGGCGTGGTCCCACAGGTCGGCGAGGGTGCGGGGGAAGCCGCCGTCCCCGTCGAGGAGGGACGGCGCGTGGGTGATCGGCCCCCAGCGGTAGAGGTCGTGCTCGGCGTTGAGGGTGAGCGCCACCCCGATGTCCTCGCCCCGGTAGCGGGCTGCCGCCTCCCGGGCCCAGGGGCAGGGGACCATGAGCGAGGCGCTGGTGGCCATGCCGCTGCGCAGGGCGTCGTAGACGCCGACGTTGGCGGCGTGGCAGGAGCCCAGGGCGTCACAGCTCACGATGAGCAGGCGGGCGTCGGGGTCGTGGCCGAGGCGTTCGGCGAGCGAGGCCATCGACGACGAGGCTAGTGAGGGCTCGTGGCGACCCGACGGTCCCCGGCCGGCGATCCTGGCCCGGCAGCTGCCAGGGGGACGTCGGCGCCACCGCACGCGGCCCACAGGCCGAGCCCGCCAGCCCGGGCGGCGCGCTCGGCCCTCTCGAACAGGGCGCGGTGGGTGCTGTTGGGCGGGTGGTCGCTGGCCACGGCGAAGCCGTCGCCCACCTGGGCCGCGTTGACGAACAGGCCGTCCGAGGCCCTCTGGACGTAGGCGAGCAGCCGGTCGTAGACGTCCCGGGGCTCGACGTCCCTGCTGAGGACCACGGTCGTGCCGGGCGGCAGCAGGCGGGCGAGGTGGTGCGAGGCCTCGGCCCCGAAGCACTCGTTGGGCCGGTCGC
>DASUJB010000186.1:0-7397 GCA_036279475.1 Acidimicrobiales bacterium
TGGGGCACCAGGCCAACGCCTTCGACGTCGCCTGGGCCACGGCCGCGCTCGAGGCCGGGCGCGTCGCCCTGCGGGGGGCGGCGTCCCACCTCGCCGCCGGTCGCCTCGGCGACGCCGGCTGGCTGGCCACCCTGGCCTGGCTCGAGGCCCGCGACGCCGGCCTGGCTGCCACGGACCTCGGCGTGCAGCTCCTCGGCGGCCACGGCTACATCCACGACCACCCCGCCCAGCGCTGGTACCGCGAGGCCCGCATGCTGGCGCTGCTGTTCGGCGGGGTCGACGCCGCCCTCGACGACCTGGCCGACCGGGCGCTCGACGCCCCCGACCCCCTGGTGCCGTAGGAGCCGTCGTGGACCTCCGGCTCGACGCCACCACACGGGAGGCCATCGAGGCCATCCGCCACCTCGGGCGCCAGTACCTCCGCCCCCTCGGGATGGAGGCCGATCGGCTGGAGCGGCCCATCCCACCCGACCACGAGCTGTTCCGGATGCTCGCCCGCGAGGGCTTCATGGCCCGGGGCCCCCGCAGCCTCGACGCCGCCGGGGGCCTCGACGAGGACGGCCCCGCCGGCGACGGCGAGCCGAGGACCGGGCGGGCCGTCCGCAACGTGCTCGTCTCCGAGGAAGGCGCTTACTGGGACCGCGGCGCCCTCGTGACCCTGCCCGGCCCGGGCCTGGGCGGGCCACCCGTCGCCCGCATGGGCACGCCCGAGCAGAGGGAGCGGTTCCTCGGCATCTTCTCGACGCGTGAGCGGCCCCTGTGGGCCGCCTTCGCCATGACCGAGCCGGGGGCGGGCAGCGACGTGGCCCGCATCTCGACGAGGGCACGGCGCGACGGCGACGAGTGGGTGCTCGACGGCCAGAAGATGTTCTCGTCCAACTCGGCCCGCGCCGAGTGGGTGGTGGTGTGGGCCACCGTCGACCCCGAGGCGGGCCGCGACGGCCACCGCGCCTTCGTCGTCGAGCGGGGCACGCCGGGCTTCGAGGTGCTGCGGGTCGAGCACAAGATGGGCGTGCGGGCCTACGAGACGGCCAGCTTCGCCCTCGACGGGTGCCGCGTCCCCGCCGCCAACCTGCTGGGCGGCGACGAGTACTACGCGGCGCGGGCCAACCGGGGCTTCAGCGGGGCCATGGAGACGTTCAACGCCACCCGCCCGGTGGTCGCCGTGCACGCCGTGGGCATCGCCCGGGCTGCGCATGACCACGCCCGCGACTTCGTCCGCGACGAGATCCCCGCCCACGCGGCGCGGCGCCGGCGCCGTGCCCTCGACCGGCTGGCGGAGATCCGCCGGGGCATCGAGGTCGGCCGCCTGCTGTGCGTCCACGCCGCCGCCGTCCTCGACGCCGGCCGGGCGAACGGGAGGGAGGCGGCCATCGCCAAGATGTACGCCCCGCCCGTCGCCCGCCACGCCATCGAGACGGCCGGCGACGTCCTCGGCGAGGCGGGGGTCCGGCGCGACCGCCACCTCGAGAAGCTGGTGCGGGACGTGAAGATGCTCGACATCGGCGAGGGCACCCAGCAGGTGCAGCGCCGCATCGTGGCCCGCCACGTCGTCGGCACCGACGTGGTGCGGTAGCGGACCGGGAGGGACCCATGGCTGGATCGCTGGTCGAGCTGCTCGAGGAGCGGGCGGCGGACGAGCCCGACCGCCCGGTCTTCCTGGGCGAGGGCGGCGACGTGCTCACCCGCCGCCAGTGGGACGAACGGTCCAACGCGTTCGCCCACGGCCTGCCCCCGCGGGGCGTCCGGCCCGGCGACCGGGTGGCGCTGGCCTACGACAACGCCCGCTGGTTCGACTACGTGGTGGCGTGGATGGGCGTGCTGAAGGCCGGTGCCGTCGCCGTGCCGCTGTCGAGCAGGTTCGGGCCGGTCGAGCTCGACCACATCCGCGGCCACGCCGAGCCGGTCGGGTCGGTCGGGCCCCCCGACCTGCTCGTCGACGTGGGGGGCTGGCGCGCCCGCCACGACGAGGTCGAGTCGGGCCGGCCCACCGAGCCCACCGGGGTGCGCCCCGGTGGCGACGACCTCGCCGACATCCTGTACACGTCGGGCACCACGGGCCTCCCCAAGGGCGTCGCCACCACCCACGCCAACCTCCTCGGGCTCGGGGGCACGTCGGCCGGCTCGATGCTCTCCGCCCCCGGCACCGGCGACCGGCCCCCGGTGCTGCTGCACGCCTTCCCGGTGTCGACGTTCGCCGGCAGCCACGGCATGGTGCTGCTGCCGCTGGGCAGCGGCCTCGTCGGCCTGCCGATGGCCCGCTTCGACCCCGACCGGTGCGCCGAGCTCGTCGAGCGCCATCGCGTGGCCCTCGTCTACCTGGTCCCCGCCATGGGCCAGCTCCTGCTGCGCTCGGGCGCCCTCGGCCGCCACGACGTGTCCAGCGTGAAGGTGACCATGTGGGGCGGGTCGGCCATGCCCCCCGCGGCTCTGCGGGGCATGGCCGCGGCCCTGCCCGACGCCCTGCACCTCAACATCTACGGCCTCACCGAAGGGGGGCCGGCGGTGACGGTCATGCCCTACGACCCCACCCGCCCCGAGGCGATCGGCCGGGCGACAGGGGAGGGGGTGGAGATCGGCATCCTCGACCCCGACGGGCGGCGGCTGGGCGCGGGCGAGGAGGGCGAGATCTGCCTCCGGCTGCCCGACGTCCCCACCCGCAGCTACTACCGGGACCCGGAGACGACGGCCCAGGTGTTCGGGGGCGGCTGGGTGCACACGGGCGACGTCGGCTACCTGGATCCCGACGGCTACCTCTACCTGGTCGACCGGCAGAAGGACCTCATCATCCGGGGTGGCTACAACATCTCGTGCGTCGAGGTCGAGAACGCCCTCCACGAGCACCCGGCGGTGGCGGAGGCGGCCGTGCTGGGCGTGCCCCACGACGTGCTCGGCGAGGACGTGGTCGCCGCCGTCGTGCTGTCGGGCGAGGCGACCGACGAGGAGCTCGCCGCCTTCTGCGCCGAGCGCCTGGCCGACTACAAGGTCCCCCGCCGCTTCGTCCGCCGTGCCAGCCTGCCCCGCAACGCCATGGGCAAGGCCCTGAAGCGCCAGCTCCGGGACGAGGTCGTGCCGGCCCCCTGAACCGCCTCCCGGCGCACCCCACCCGCCGTCGCGGTGAGGGGTGCCGGAGGCCGGGGGTCGTCACCCGCCGCCGGTCAGCGGGCGGCCACGCCGAACCGCTCGGCGAGCACGGCCCGTGCCTGCCCGACCGTGCGGCGGACGACCTCGCCGGCCGGGAGGACCTCGGTGATGCCGGCCGCCCCCTGGCCGCACGGCATCGAGCCGTGCTCGGTGTCGCCGTCGCGGCGGGCGGCGACGTAGACGTGGTGGGAGTTCCGGAACTGCTGGGGGAACGGCAGGATGTCCCACGGCCGCCTCTCCCAGTCCTCGGTCCAGGCGTTGCGGATGGTGCGGAGCGGCTTGCCCGAGTAGCTGCGGGTGACCACGGTCGAGTCCTCGCCGGCGTCGACGATCCTGCGCTTGTAGTTCTCGTGCCCCACGGCCTCGAAGGTGGCGACGAAGCGGGTGCCCATCCACACGCCCTGGGCGCCCAGGGCCAGCGCGGCGGCGAGGCCGACGCCGTCGACGATGCCCCCGGCCGCCAGCACCGGCACGTCGACGGCGGCCACCACGGCCGGCGTCAGGGCGGCGGTGGCCACCCGGCTGGTGTGGCCGCCGCCCTCGGTCCCCTGGGCGACCACGACGTCGACCCCGGCGTCGGCCACCCGCCGGGCGTTGCGTACGTTGCCCACGAGGGCCAGCACCACCGTGCCCCGCTCGTGGAGCTGGGCGACCCACGGGCCGGGGTTGCCCAGGCCGGAGGCGAACACCGGGACCTCCTCCTCGGCCACGATGCGCATGAGCTCCTCGGGCCGCACCGGCGTGCCGTCGGGGTGCAGGGCGAGCTCACCGAGGTCCACGTCGCGGTCGGGGCCCGCCGGGCCGCGCCGCGGGCGCTGCGAGGGTGGGCGGGGCGGCAGCACGTCGCCGCTCGTCGTCTGGGACGGCAGGAGGAGGTCGACCCCGAAGGGCCGGTCGGTCAGCTCGCGCACCCGCTGGATCTCGAGGCGCAGCCGCTCGGGCGGGAAGCCGGCGCCGCCGATCACGCCGAGCCCGCCGGCCTCGGACACGGCCGCGGCCAGCTCGGCCCGGGCCACGTAGCCCATGCCGGCCTGGACGATCGGGTGCTCGATCCCCAGAAGATCTCGGGCGGGGGTGTCGAGGGGGTCATGGCTCATGGCGCGCTCCTGGTCCTGTGCCGGTCGAGCTCGGCACGCCGGTCGGGCGGTGCGACCACACGCCACGCGTCCTCGAGGAGCTCGGCCACCTCGGCGTGCTCGGCGGCGCCACGCTGCTCGACCAGGCGGAGGACGATGCCGCCCGGCTCGTCCGGTGGGCCGTAGTGGGGGGTGGTGAAGAAGCGCTCGGGGCTGGCGGCCAGCAGCTCGGGCTTCTGCTCGCAGAAGAAGAGGACGAGCGTGCCCTCGTCGTCGGGGGGGAGCAGGTTGCCGACCCTGGACCCCTCCGGTGGGCCGAACCGGGCGAAGCGGCTGCGCTTCTCGTGGGTGGCCCGGAAGCCCACGTCCCGTCCCCAGACCGGGCCCTCGTTGGCGCCGGGGAGGGTGGCGACCACGGCGCGCACGTCGTCGTGGGTCAGGGCCGGCTCCGCCGCCCGGGCCGCCGTCGCCCGGCGGTGGGCGGCCACGGCCCCCGACGGTGCCAACGCCGCCCACGCCGCCTCGACGGCGGAGCGCACCTCGTCGCGGCCGGTCCCGGCCAGCGCCAGGGTGGTGGTGCCGCCCGGCCCCCGCACCACCGCGGAGGCATCGGCGTCGTCGACGGCGAGGAAGGTGGTGCCGGCGACACCGAACGTCGTGACCGCCCCGCTGCCCTCCTGCTCGACGCCGTCCAGGCCGGCGGCCACGGCCCGGGCGAGGGCGGGCGAGCTGCCGGTGCGATGGTCGGCCCTGCGGGGCGGTCCCCCACCCCGACGGCGTGTGGTCGGTGCTCGGGCCATGGGTCCTCCCGACGACGACGACGCCTGACCCCTCACGGCGTCACGGCCACAGTCTGGACCACGCGGGCCGGGCGGCGCCGGTCCCCGGACCGTGCCGGGGGAAGATGCCACCGGAGGCCGGCCACGGCCCGGTCGGTCACGGTGGGGACGGCCGTGGTGGCCCGCCCGGACCCGGCGCCTCCCAGCCGACCGGCGTGCCGGCGCGACCCTCAGCCGGGGTCGGGCTCGAACACCGGCACGGACCAGTCGCCGTGGTCCTCGAACAGGACCCGCACGGCCATGCCCACCCGGACGTCGGCGGGGTCGCAGTTCACCAGGTTGGTGAAGAAGCGGAGGTCCTCCTGCTCGGCGAGCTCGACGATGGCGACGACGTAGGGCAGGGGGATGGCCGGGTTGAAGGGGTGGTGGTTCACCGTGTAGGTGAACACGGTCCCTCTCCCGCTGGCCTCCTCGGGCGCCAGCGCGCCCCCGCAGGCGGGGCACGGGCCGGCCACGGGCGGGTGGGTCCACCGCCGGCAGGCGGCGCACCGCTGGACGAGCAGCCGGCCGTGGGCACCGCCCGTCCACAGGGGGCGGGTGGCGTCGTCGATCGGCGGGGGGAGCCGGTCGGTGAGGTCTGGTTCGATCGAGGGGACGACGTCGGTCACAGTCCCGGGAATGTAGCGACGCCGACCGGCCTCGGCCGCCACGGCCCGCTCCACCCGGGCCGGCAGGGGGCCCCGCTCCCGGCCCGTCGCCCGTCGCCACTCCTTGGCGCACCGGCCGGCGCGGGCGGTCGGCCGGTGACCGGTCCGGGCCGGGCCTGCCGCCAGCGGGTGTGGCTAGGGTCGGGCGGTGACCGAGATCCTCGAGCGACGGGCCGCCATCTGTGGCCTCGGCATCTCCGACGTCGGCCGGCGGCTGGGCATCCACCCCACCGACCTGACGGAGGTCGCCTCCCGGGCCGCCATCGCCGACGCCGGACTGACCCCCGCCGACATCGACGGCATCGCCTCGCTGGGCGACACGCCGCCGGCCGAGGCGGCCACCCGCCTCGGCATCGACGCCACGTGGGTGAACGGCCGGGGTCCTGTCAACGGCGGCCTGCTCACCCCGGTCATGAGCGCGTGCTTCGCCGTGGCCTCCGGCCAGGCTCGCCACGTCCTCGTCTACCGCACGGTGCAGATGATGGGCGGCTCCGTGCTCCCCGGGGGTGCCGATGGTGGCGAGGGTGCCGACGGTGGCAGGGCAGCCGGCGGCGAGGCAGAGGCCAGCGAGGGCCTGGCGGACCTGGCCGCCATGATGGCCGACATCGCCATCCCCCTCACCTACCACGCCTACTCGGCCGCCAACTGGCTGGCCCTGCACGCCCGCCGCCACATGGCCACCTATGGCACCACCAAGGAGCAGCTCGGGTGGCTGGCCATCACCAGCCGGGACCACGCCGCCCTCAACCCCCGGGCCGCCTACCGGGCACCGATGACGATGGAGGACTACCTCGGGGCTCGCCCCATCTCCGATCCGTTCGGCCTCTTCGACTGCGACGTCCCCGTCGACGGCTCCATCGCCGTGGTCGTCTCGGCGGCCGACCACGCGGCCGACTGCCCCCACCCGGCCGTCCGCGTCCACGCCGTGGGTGGCAGCGACGGGCCCGGAGGGTGGTACCAGCGCCCCGACTACCCCAGGATGGCGTCGGCCGACGCCGCCCGCCAGATGTGGTCGCGCTCCGAGCTCGGCCCTGGCGACCTCGACGTCGCCGAGCTGTACGACGGGTTCACGTTTCTCACCCTGGCGTGGCTCGAAGCCCTGGGTGTCTGCGGCGACGGCGAGTCCGGGCCCTTCGTGGAGGGTGGCGACCGCATCCGCATCGGCGGTCAGCTGCCGCTGAACACCTACGGCGGCCAGCTCTCCGCCGGCCGCATGCACGGCTACTGGGTGCTCCACGAGGCGTGCCTGCAGCTCCGGGGCGAGGCGGGCCCCCGCCAGGTCGCCGATGCCGAGGTGGCGGTGGTTTCCAACGGGGGCGGGCCCATCGCCGGCTGCATGCTCCTCACCCGGTAGCCCGCTCGCCGCCGCGGCCGGCCGTCCCGGCCGCGGCCACGGTGGCGCACCGGCGCCGAGCGACCACCATGGCCGGCGACTACCATCCTCTTCGGCAGTGACGGCCAGGGGGGTGCACGGTCGTTCGTGAGCGACGGGGCTCGGCGGTACCCGGATGCCCGTCACGCCGGGGAGCGACCCTGGAGGGGAACCCGACATGACCGAGAGCACCAGCGGCTCCACCGACCCGGCGGAGGTCGCGTCCGTGGAGCTGTCCGAGATGGCCGTGGGCGCCCTGGTCCAGATGGCAGCGCCACAGGCCAACTACCGGCGGCTCATCGAAGGCGGTGGCTTCGCC
>DASUJB010000187.1:0-20721 GCA_036279475.1 Acidimicrobiales bacterium
CCGGGGCGCGACGGCACCGGACCGTGCCCGGCCGCGGTCGGGATCGCCGCTCGGGTCCCTCGGGTCGCGAGCCATTTCGTGGAACGCTATCGGCCGCCCGGGTCCGGGGCGAGCGCGCCGGCACCGCCCCGCCCGCTCGACCACGGGGCACCACCGGCAGCGTGCCGCCGCCCGCCCGGGCACTGGTAGCGTGCCCTCCGCCTACCCACCGGGACGCGCACGCCGCTACCTTCGTCAGCATGGCCGTGACCGACGCCTCCCCCGCCGCCACGTCCACGCGCTGGACGGCGCAGTGGAGGGAGCTCTACTCGGAGGTGGTGCAGAGCGGCCTGTGCACCGGCTGTGCCGGCTGCGTGGTCTCGTGCCCCCACGACGTGCTCGGCTACCGGCACGAGCCCGGTGCCTACCGGCCCTTCCACCTCGAGGACGAGCTCGGCCCCGAGGACTGCGTGCACGGCCAGAAGGGATGCACCACCTGCACCCGCGCCTGCCCCCGCTTCCGCTCGTGGGAGCCGCAGGCGGACGAGCACCTCTTCGCCCGCTCCCGGCGGCCCGACGAGGTCTCGGGCATCTACCAGGACATCCTGCTCACCCGGGCCAGCGACGAGATGGTGCACACCATGGGCCAGGACGGCGGCCTGGTGTCGGCCCTTCTGGTCTGGGCCATGGAGAACGACTACATCGACGCCGCGCTGACGTCCTTCGTCGAGGGGGACGGCACCACGTGGAAGGCGAGGCCCGGGGTGGCCGCCACCAAGGAGCAGGTCCTCGAGGCCGCCGGCAGCCGCTACACGTACTCGGCCAACACGCTGGCCCTGCAGGAGGCCGTCGAGGCCGGCCACCAGCGCCTGGCGCTGGTGGGCATGTCGTGCCAGTCGTCGGTGCCGCCCATCATGTGGAGCCGGAAGGTGGGCAAGGTGTCCAAGCCCATCCTCTTCAACATCGGGCTCCTCTGCTCCAAGACCTTCGACGACGCCATCTTCACCGAGCTGTTCGAGGCGAAGTACGCCCTGCCCGTCGGCGACATCGTGAAGATGAACATCAAGGGCGTCTTCCAGCTCTGGATGCGCGACGGCCGCTACCACGAGATCCCCCTCAAGGAGTGCCACGCCTGGACGCGGGAGGGGTGCACGCACTGCCCCGACTTCGCGGCCGAGCACGCCGACATCTCCACCGGCGGCATCGGCAAGGACGACGACTGGACGCTCACCATCGTCCGCACCGAGCTGGGACGGGAGATCATCAGCCGCATGATCGACGACGGCTCGATCATCGCCCGCCCCGGCGACGAGGACCCCGGAGCCATCGCCCTGCTGCACAAGCTGGCGGCCAAGAGCCGTGACCGCTGGCTCGACGGGGCCAGCCCCGAGCCCGGCACCTACGTCGCCGTCGGGGGCGGGGCCACGGCCTGACCTCGCCACACCCCCAGGACCACCCCCACCCTCCGGGCGGCGTCGCCCCGGCGCGGCCGCGGGGCCGGCAGCCCGGCTCACCCTCCCTCGCCCGCGCCCACCGGGGGCAACCCCGCCCGCCGGCGGGCGTGGAGCAGCACCTCGTCGAACATGGCCTCGGTCAACCGGCCGGTGAAGGTGTTCTGCTGGCTCACGTGGTAGCTGCCGAGGAGGCTCCGGCCGTCTGGCAGCTCCACCTCGACGCCGTGGCCGAAGGGGACCCGGCGCCCCCCGCCCACGATCCCCCACAGCACCTCGTAGGCGAACCGGCCCAACGCCACCAGGACCTTCAACCCCCCCAGCAGCTCCAGCTCCCGCTGGAGGAAGGGGCGGCACCGGTCGCGCTCGGCCGGAGTGGGCCGGTTGGCGGGCGGGGCGCACCGCACGGGGGCCGTCACCCACGCACCGTCGAGCCGGAGGCCGTCGTCGCGGGAGACCGACGTCGGCTGGTTGGCGAAGCCCGTCCGCCACAGGGCGGCGTAGAGGAACTGGCCCGACCGGTCGCCCGTGAACATGCGCCCCGTCCGGTTGGCGCCGTGGGCGGCGGGGGCCAGGCCGACGACGGCCACCCGGGCCCCGGGGTCGCCGAACCCCGGCACCGGCCGGGCCCAGTACTCCTGGCCCCGGAACGCCGCCCGCTTCTCCACCGCCACCTGCTGGCGCCACGCCACCAGGCGCGGGCAGGCCCGACAGGCGACCACGTCGGCTTCCAGGGCGGCCAGGGCATCCACGGGACCCGACGATAGGTTGGGCCGCCGATGCTGCGAGCTGAGCGCACCAGCCCCGACGGCGGAGCTCCGCCGGCCGACACCGACAGGCGGTCCGACCGCCGATCGTCCCGCCGCCGGCCACCCTCGCCCACGGTCATCCTCCTGGTCCGCCACGGCAGCACCACCACGACCGGCCGCGAGATGCCCGGCCGGGCCCCGGGCCTGCACCTCTCGGACGAGGGGCGGGGCCAGGCCGACCGGGTGGCCGACCGCATCGCCCTGGTGGCGGGCGTCGGCACCCGCCACGACCACGGCGGCGGCGCCGCGACCCCCGGCACGGCCCCGCCGGCCGCCACCGCGGACGCCGCGGCCCCCGGTCGCGCCACGGGCCGGAGCCGGACCCGGGGCGGTCCCTCCCTGCCCGCCGTCACCGCCGTGTACGCCTCGCCCCTCGAGCGGACCCGCGAGACCGCCGGGCCCATCGCCGCCCGGCTCGGCCACGAGGTGCTGGTGGACGAAGGGCTCGTCGAGCTGGACGTCGGCGAGTGGACCGGGTTGGAGCTGAAGGCGGCGCGCAAGCGCCGGGAGTGGGCCACGATCCAGCGCTACCCCAGCGGCTTCACCTTCCCCGGTGGCGAGTCGTTCGTCGGCATGCAGGCCCGGATGACGGCCACGCTCGCCCGGCTCCGGGCCGCCCACCCCGGGCAGGCCATCGTGGCCGTGTCCCACGCCGACCCCATCCGCGCCGCCGTGGCCCAGGCCATGGGCGCCCACCTCGACCTGTTCCAACGGCTCGTGGTGTCGCCGTGCTCGGTCACGGTGATCGCCTACGGCGAGGAGGGCCCCACGGTGCTCACCGTCAACGACACCGCCGCCGGCGGAGCGCTCGTGCCGTCGTGACCATGGGAGCGTCGTACGACTTCCCGCGGGCGAAGATCTTCTTGCCGGGTGCCGACGGCCCTCCGGGCAAGCGGGTCTTCTTCCTGGCCGGTGGCGACGAGGACGGCCTGGTGTTCCTGCGGTGCGAGAAGCAGCAGGTGGCTGCGCTGGGCGAGTACCTGCTGGCGCTGCTCGACGACCTCTGCCCCGACGTGGAGCCGGCGGTCGGGCTCGGCACCGTCACCCCCCTGCCCTACGCCTGGGACGTCGGCTCGATCAGCGTGAAGTACGACGAGCCCGAGCGGCGCATCGTCGTCGTGCTCGACGAGCTGACCGACGACGAGAGGCCGGCGACCGCCCGGTTCTGCTTCACCCTCGCTCAGGCAGCGGCGTTCGGGCGGTCGGCGCTGGAGCTCGTGTCCCAGGGCCGTCCCGACTGCGCGCTCTGCGGCATGCCCATCGACCCCGGCGGTCACGCATGCCCGCGGATGAACTGAGCCCCGACCCCGGCGCCCGCCCCGACCCCGCCGCCGTGGTCGACGCCCTGGGTACCGGCCGGGTGGAGGTGCTCGGCCGCATGCCGTGGAGCTCGAACGCCACCCTCCTCGTCGAGGTGGCCCACGAGCGGGGCTGCCTCCACGCCGTCTACAAGCCCCGCCGCGGCGAGCGACGGCTGTGGGACTTCCCGCCGGGCCTCGACCGCCGGGAGGTGGCTGCCTACGAGCTGTCCCGCTGGCTCGGTTGGGACGTCGTCCCCGAGACGGTCCTGCGCCACGACGGCCTGCCCTTCGGGGTGGGATCGTTGCAGCGCTTCGTGCCCTTCGACGCCCAGCAGCACTACTTCACGCTGCTGGAGGACCCCGCCCGCCACGCCCTGCTCCGCACCATCTGCTGCTTCGACGTGCTCGCCAACAGCGCCGACCGCAAGGGGGGTCACTGCCTGGCCGGTCACGACGGGAGGGTGTGGGCCATCGACAACGGCCTCTCCTTCCACGACGAGCCGAAGCTGCGCACGGTGATCTGGGACTTCGCCAGCGAGTCGGTGCCGGCGGACCTGCTGGCAGGGGCCGCCCGCCTGGCCGACGAGGGGGGACCGGCGACGCTCGACGCCCTCGTCTCCCCCACCGAGCGCGCCGCCCTGGTACGGCGGGCCGTGGAGCTCGTGGAGGAGGGGACCTTCCCGGTCGACCTCGGTGGCCGTGCCTATCCCTGGCCGCTGATCTGACCGGTCGGCGACCGGTCCTCCGCTCGGACTTCCACGTCGATCGCCGTGTCGCCCGCCGCCGGCTCGTCCGGGCCCATCCCGCTGGTCACCGATGCCTCGGAGGTCGTGCCCCCTCCGCCCGTCGCCCGCGAGGGGACGACTGTCAGGGGCACGCCCGGGCCGGCGGCCGGAGAGGCACCACCAGGATCCTCGAGGTAGCACAGCTCCCCGGGCGACCGCCGGGCGAGCCAGTCGCCGAATTGACGGGCTGTCAGCGGCGGGCAGACGACGAAGCCCTGGGCGAGGTCGCACCCGAGCTGGGCCAGCAGGTCCCAGCCCTCGCGGGACTCGACGCCCTCGGCCACCGTGACCAGCCCCAGGTCGCGCCCGAGCGTGAGGACGGAGCGGGCGATCGCCCGGTCGCTGTCCTCGACCACCATGCTGGCGACGAACGACTTGTCGATCTTGATCTCGCCGATGGGCAGCCGCCGCACGTGCGCCAGCGACGAGTAGCCGGTGCCGAAGTCGTCGCAGGCCAGGCGGACCCCCAGGTCGTTGAGGCCGGAGAGCACGTTCATCGAGCGCGGTGACTCGCTCATCACCATGCTCTCCGTGATCTCCAGCGTGAGCGCCACGGGCGGTACGCCCGCCTGCTCGATGGCGGCGGCCACCTCGTCCACCAGGTTGAGGTCCAGCAGGTTGCGCGCCGACAGGTTGACCGCCACCCCGAGGTCCAGGCCGTCGTCGCGCCAGCTCCGGCACTCGGCCAGGGCGTTGCGCATCACGACCATCGTGAGGGCCCGGATGTCGCCGGTCTGCTCCGCCACGGCGATGAACTCGTCGGGCTTGACCCGACCCAGCCGCGGGTGGTTCCAGCGCACCAGGGCCTCGGCTCCCCGGATTACACCGGTGGACAGCTCGACCTTGGGCTGGTAGCAGACGTCGAGGCCACCTGTCTCGAGCGACTCCCGCAGGTCGGCGGCCAGGGCCAGGCGCCGGGGCGTGGCCGGGTCGTCGCGAGGGTCGTACATCTCCCAGCCGCTCCCCCGCCTGGCTGCCGTGTCGGCGGCGATGTGGGCTCGCTGGACCAGCGAGGCCACGTCGATGGCCTGCTCGGGGTAGACGGCGATGCCGACGCTGACGCTCAGGGCCAGCAACACCCCCTCCGTCTGGAAGGGAGGGTCGAAGCCGGCGATCAGCAGGCGGGCCGAGTCGACCACCCCCTGGGCGTCGGCCACCTCGGGGAGCACCACCGCGAACTGCTGGTTGCCCAGGCGAGCCAAGGCCGCCGACTCGGGCAGCAACCCCCGGAGGCGCTCGCACGCCTGGACGAGCAGGCCGTCGGCGCTGGCATGCCCGAAGGCGTCGGCCACCTGGCTGAAGGAGTCGATGTTGACGACGATCATGCCCAGCCGGCGGCGGGCAGCGTAGGCCGACTCGATGGCGGCCTCGACGATGTCCTGCAGGCGGTCCCGGTTGGGCAGGCCCGTGAGAGGGTCGTGCGTGGCCTGGTGCGCCCGCTCCGCCGCCTCGCGCTCGAGGCAGTGGAAGAGCATGCCGTTCTCGATGGCGATGGACGCCTGGGCGGCGAGCGTGCCGAGCAGCGTGGCGTCGGCGACGCCGAAGGAGGTGACCGCCTTCGGCCGGGCCTGGGTGACCACCAGTGCCCCCACCATCGCCCCCTCCGTCGAGGTGAGGGGAGCCGCCAGGGTGGCGCAGCTGCCGAGGGCCCGCAACCACTGCGGCGACGCCCCGTCGACGGTGACGAACTGCGGCTCCGCGCTGGGCATGAGGGCCTGCAGGTCGGCCACGTGGCGGAGCGGGGCCACCTCGACGGCCTCGCGGCCGGAACGGCCGAGGTGCAGCCGCCGGGCCGCCTCGTCGGGGCCCGCCGGGCGGAGCAGGAGGAGGACGTCGTCGGCGCGGACGAGGCGGCGGGCGGCCTCCAGCACCGACGCGGCGATCTCGGACAGCTCGGTCGAGCGCACCACCGAGGCGACGAAGTCGTAGTGGGTCTGCAGGAGCTGGTAGCGGTGGAGGAGGCCCCGGTAGGCGACGTTGCAGGCGATGCCGGCGAGCACGATGCCGCTGACCACCACCAGGACGTTGGGGACGTGCCACAGGGTCAGGACCAGGCCGATGCCGATGAGCCCGTTGAGGGTGCCGGCCACCCCGCCCGTGCGGAAGATGGCGACGACCTCGGTGGCGCCGGGCCAGCCACCCTGCTCGGCGGTGAGGGCGGTCAGCACGACGGCGGCGGTGACGTACGAGCAGAAGATGGCGACGGCGAGGGCCACCGCGCCGTGCAACGTGGACGGGCCGGCGTCCCCGAGCACCAGCCGGTAGGCCACGGCGGCGACCGCGGTCTGCAGCACGTGGACGCAGACCTCGTACACCGCGTCGGCCCAGCGACGGTGGCGGGTGACGACGAGGCTGGCGACCACGCCCCCGACCCGGGCGGCGAGGAGCACGCCGGGAGCGAGGTGGACGAGGCCGACGGCCAGCGGCACGTGGGCGAGGGTGAAGCCGTACGGCTCGCCGTGGGTGCGCTCGGCCCACAGCGCCCACGTCTCGCACGCCGCGAACCCGAGAGCCAGGAGGAGGGCGGAGAGGTGCAGCGGTGCGCTGGCGACGGCCGGCTCACCCCTCAGGAACCCGGCGAAGAGCACGGCTGCCGTCACGAGGGCGGCGGCACCCGTGGCCACCACGCGCCCTCCCGCCTGATACGCACCGCCCCTCATCGGCCTCGCCTCCGTTCCCCGCCGAGAAGCCCGCGGGAGCACGGTGCCGTACGCCGCGGCGCGGGTCAAGACGTTCCGTGCTGGTCTCCGGGCCGTTTCCGCCGCCGGCGGAGGATTTCGCACTTCTCGTGCCGTCATTGCCACGGAGCGTCCTGTGGGGAGAGGTGTCCGACTCCGGTGACCCGCTCACGTGCCGGGCCCGGGATACCGGACCCGGCACGCACCACCCCGGGAGCGTCGCCGCGTGCCGAGGACCGCCTCAGCGTGACTGGAGCGCCTCGAGCAGCTTGGGCAGGACCTTGTGGACGTCGCCCACGATGCCGAGGTCGGCGACCGAGAAGATCGGCGCTTCGGGATCCTTGTTGATGGCGATGATGTTCTTGGCGCCCTTCATGCCCACCAGGTGCTGGGTCGCACCGGAGATGCCGGCCGCGATGTAGACGTTCGGCTTGACGACCTTGCCCGTCTGGCCGACCTGGTAGCTGTAGGGCACCCAGCCGGCGTCGACGATCGCCCGCGATGCCCCGGGGGCGCCCTTGAGGGCCTTGGCCAGGTCCTCGATGATCCGGTACTTCTCGGCGTCGCCCAGGCCCCGGCCCCCCGACACCACGACGGCGGCCTCGTCGAGCTTCGGCCCGGTCGACTCCTCGACGTGGCGGTTGGTGACCGTGGCGGTCCCGTGGTCGGGCACCTCGATGGCCACCACCTCGGCGGCACCGCCCCCGGCCTCCTCGGCGGCGAACGACTTCGGGCGGATGAGTCCGATGTTGGGCCCGGGGGTGGTGAACCGGGTCCGCACCAGCTTGGTCCCCCCGAACACCGGAGCGGTCAGCACGACGTCCTCGCCGTCGACGGCGATGTCGGTGCTGTTGGTGATCACGGGCTTGTCCAGCGCCACCGACAGGCGGGCGGCGACGTCACGGCCCTCGTAGGTGGTGCCGAAGAGGAAGAGGTCGGGGGCGTCGCCGCCCTCCACCAGCTTGGCGAGCGCCGAGCTGACGGGGACGCCGGGCGTGTGGCCCTGGAGGTCGCCGGTGGCGTAGACGCGGGTGGCGCCGTGGGCCCCCAGGGTCTCGGCGATGGCGTCGGCGTCGCCCCCGCCGTAGAGGGCCTCGACCGTTCCCGCCAGCTCGCGGGCCTTGGCCAGGATCTCCAGGGTGATCGGCGCCACCTTGCCCTCGGTGGCCTCGGCGTAGACCCAGATGCGGGACAGTGCCATGTGCGCGGTTCCTTCCGTCTCGTCCCGAACCTGGTCAGATGACCTTGAGGTTCTCGAGGTAGGCGACGATCTTCATGTAGCCCTCGCCGTCGTCCTCGACGATCTCGCCGGCCTCGCGGGCCGGTGCCTCGTCGACGGCGACGATCTCCTGCCCGGCGCCGGCGGCACCCACGGTCGCCGGATCGATGCCGAGGTCGCCCAGCGCCAGCTGCTCGACCGGCTTCGACTTGGCGGCCATGATCCCCTTGAAGCTGGGGTAGCGCGGCTCGACCACGCCGGCGGTCACCGACACGACGGCGGGCAGCGGGGCCTCCACCTCGTCGTAGCCGAGCTCGGTCTGGCGCTGGACCTTCACGGTCCCGCCGTCGACGGCGACGTCCTTGGCGAAGGTGACGGAGCTGACCCCGAGCAAGGCCCCCAGCTGCTCGGCCACCGTGCCGGTGTAGCCGTCGCTCGACTCCGTCGCCGTCAGCACGAGATCGGGCTCGGCCCGCCTGATGGCGGCGGCCAGGACCTTCGCCGTGTCGAGGGCGCCCGCCCCCGACAGGGCGTCGTCGGACACGAGGATGGCCTTGGCCGCTCCCATGGCCAGCGCCGTGCGCAGCCCGGAGGTCTCGCCGTGGGGCGCCATCGAGACCAGGGTGACCTCGCCCCCGCCGGCGGCCTCGGCCAGCTGGAGGCCCATCTCGACGCCGTAGCTGTCCGCCTCGTCGAGGATCAGCTTGCCGCTGCGATCGAGGGTGTTGTCGGCCTCGAGCTTCCCCGGCTCCGCCGGATCCGGGATCTGCTTCGCGCATACGACCACGTTCATGGGCGCCATGCTGCCTGTCGCCTCCGCGGCCCTCCAAATCTCCCCGGGCCGGGAAGTCCCTGGTCGTCGCCACCGGGACGCCCGCCGTGCAGGCGCGGCGCGTGGTGCCGCGGCGCCTGGTACCGCGGCACCGGCCGGCCGGAGCCCGGTCGCCCGCCGCCACCGGCGTGGAGGGGTCGCGGGGGACGGGGCGGTGCAGGCACTAGCTTCGCCGCCGCCGTGAAGCTGCTCCTCCTCGTGAACTCGAACGCCTCCTCGGTGACCCCGCGCAGCCGCGTGGTGATCGGCAAGGCCCTCTCGGCTGACCACGAGGTCACGGTGGCCGAGACGAGCCGGCGTGGCCACGCCGCCCGGTTGGCGCGGGGAGCCGCCGCCGCGGGCGTCGACGTGGTGGCGGCTCTGGGGGGTGACGGCACCCTCAACGAAGCGGCCAACGGCGTGGCCGGCACGAGCTGCGCGCTGGCGCCGCTCCCCGGCGGCTCGACCAACGTGTTCGCCCGCACCATCGGGCTGCCCAACGATCCCATCGAAGCCACCGGCGTGCTGCTCGACGCCCTGGCCCGCCGCTCGATCCGGCGGGTCGGCCTCGGCTCGGTGAACGGCCGCTACTTCCTGTTCCACACCGGCGTGGGCTTCGACGCCGCCGTGGTGGAGCAGGTCGAGCGTCGGTCCGGGCTCAAGCGCTACGCCGCCCACCCGCTCTTCGTCTACGCCGCCTTCGCCACGTGGTTCCGGCACTACGACCGGGTCCGACCGGCGATGGCGGTGCACCACGCCGACGGGTCCGTGGTCGACGACGGCTACCTCACCATCGTCCTCAACACCGACCCGTACACCTACCTCGGGAACCGGCCCCTCCGGCTGGCCCCCGAGGCCACCCTCGACCGGGGGCTCGTGGCCGTGACCGTGCGGACGATGGACTTCGGCCGCTTCATCCGGATCATCGGCTCGGCGCTCGGCACGGGGCGCGCCCTCCGCCGCAGCCGGTGGGTCGACCTGCGCACCGACCTCGACGCCCTGTCGGTCCGGGCCTACCAGCGGGTCCCCTACCAGGTCGACGGCGACCACCTCGGTGACGCCGACCTCCTCGCCTTCCGCCACGAGCCCGAGGTGCTGGACCTCGTCGTGCCGTGAGCTCGGCGACCCGGCCGCCGCAGGACCTCGCTTCGGTCCGCTGCGCGCGGTCGTCGACGCGAGGAGTGACTCCCTGCGCTCGTCACGAAAACTCAACCTTTCGACGCGCGGAAAAGTCCTTGCCGGGACCGGAGCGCGTCGTTATCTTTGCTTCGTCACAGCCGCACGCCTTCCCAGCCATGACCGCGGTGGCATGTGAAACTCGTCACAACCGGTGACCCGTACCGCCGTGGAGGTCCCGTGGCCCTGACGCAGAGCCGCAGCTTGCCCCTGTCCATCGAGCGCGACGAATGGCGCGATCACAGCGCCTGCCGCGACACCGATCCCGACCTGTTCTTCCCCGTCGGCACCACTGGCCCGGCCATCGAGCAGATCGAGACGGCGAAGGCCGTCTGCCGCGCCTGCGACGTGCAGAAGGACTGCCTCGACTACGCCCTGACCACCAACCAAGACAGCGGGATCTGGGGCGGCACCTCCGAAGAGGAGCGCCGTGCCATCCGCCGCCAGTGGGCCGCCCGCCACCGCAAGGCCACCGCCTGAAGGACCTACCCGGTCCCCGCCCCCCGCGGGGACCACGGCGCCGTCACGGTGCCGGAGGCGCTGGGGCGCTGGGGATGCCCGCCGCGACGGGCGACGGGATCTGGCCGCCAGGGGATCTCGTCACCAGGGATCTCGGATCTCACCGTGACCCCCGTCCGAGCGCGACGAGGTCGTTGTCGTCCTCGGCCGGGACGGGCACCCGCAACACCACCTCGGTGCCCGGGCGGCCCGCCGACCCCGGGCCCGACCGGACGGCGATCTCGCCGTTGAGGTCGCTGGTCACCAGGGTGCGCACGATCGACAACCCCAGGCCGGTGGCCGCCTCCAGGTCGAACCCCTCGGCCAGGCCGACGCCGTCGTCGACCACGCGCAGCCCCAGGGTGCGGTCGTCGCGGTCGATCGACACGGTCACCTGGCCCGGCTCGGCGGTCAGGTCGAGGCCCGCCGGGTAGGCGTGGTCGACGGCGTTCTGCAGCAGCTCGTTGAGCACCACGGCCAGCGGGGTGGCCACGCCGGCCGGCAGGACGCCCCCGTCGCCCTCGACCTCGAAGCGGATGGGGTGCTCGGGCGAGATCATGCTGTCGGCCACCATGTTGACCACCGGCCTCACGATGTCCACGAAGGGCACGTCGTCGCCGGCCTCCCGCGACAGGATCTCGTGCACCAGGGCGATCGAGCGGATGCGACGCACCGACTCCTCGATGGCGGTGCGGGCCTCGGGTGTGCTGAGCCGTCGCCCCTGCAGCCGGAGCAACGACGAGATCGTCTGCAGGTTGTTCTTCACCCGGTGGTGGATCTCGCGGATGGTCGCATCCTTCGACAACAGGAGCAGGTCACGGCGCCGTAGCTCCGAGATGTCCCGCAGCAGCACGACCGCTCCCGTCACGACGCCGTGGTCCAGCAGGGGGATGCCCCGCATCAGCACCGTGACGTCGAGGCCGCGGGGGATCTCCTCGGTCACCGGCACGCCGGTGGCGAAGGCCGTCCGCACCACGGTCTCCTCCAGGCCCAGCTCCGAGAAGCGCAGGCCCTCGGCGTTGGCGTGCACGCCGAGCCGGTGCAGGGTCGACACCGCGTTGGGCGACGTGTACTCCACCCGGCCCGAGGCGTCGATGACGATGACGCCGTCGCCGACGCGGGGGGCCTCCTCGCTCTCGGCGTCCTCGGCGTCGAAGGGGAAGTCGCCGTTGGCGATCATGCGGGCGAACCGGTTGAAGACGTCCACGTAGGTGCGCTCGAGCTCGCCCGGCTGCCGCCCGAACGACGGCGCCGACTCCCGGGTGAGCACGCCCACCACCCGACCGCGGAACCGCACCGGTATGCAGAGGACCCGGACCCGCTCCTTCAGCGGGGAGATCGTCATCTCCCCCTCGATGATCTCGCCGAGCCGGTAGGCCCGGGCCACCAGGGGACGGTCCTCCTCCTCGAGGACGGTGCCCACCCAGTCCGCCCGGTACACGGTCTGGGCGGTGGTCGGCCGGACCTGTCCCAGCACGACGAAGCGGTTGTCCCCGTTCTGGCGGGGCTCGCCGACGACGCCGAAGAGGAGAAGGTCGGCGAAGCAGAAGTCGGCGAGGAGTCCCCAGCTGGCCGCCAGGCGCTGCAGGTGCGCCACGGACACGGCGTCGAGCCGGGTGAAGAAGCGAGCGAGCTCGGAGAGGCTTGCCATCGGAGGAGGAGTCTGGCGAGGAGCGGGTGTCAGCGCCACAGGGCAGCGCCCAGCTCGAGCAGGCCGGCGAGGTCGGTGATGTCGTGGTCGGCGAACGGCGCGGTGGCGACCACGTCGGCGTGACCGGCCAGCTCGGCCCGCTGCTCCGCCTCACGGGCGGCCACCACCTGGAAGTTCAGGTAGCTCTCGCCCACCTCGGCCAGGACCCGGGCCACCTGGGAGGGATCGCCGACGGCGGGGTGGGCGCCGGCCACCGCCCGGGCCACGCGTCCGGCGTCACGGCAGAGCAGCTCGGCGGCCTGCTTGGCTGCCGCGTCGAGGAAGAGGTCGGGCAGCGCCTTGTTGACCACGACCGCCCCCAGGGGGTATCGACGCTCGGCCAGGGCGTCGATGAAGAACTCCGCCTCGCGCGCCGGGGTGGCCTCCAGCGTCGACACCACGACGAAGGTCGTCCGCTTGTCGGACAACGTGCGGGTGACGGCTCGCGCCCGCTCCACGAACCCCTCGTACATCGTCTGGAAGAGGAGGAAGAACTCGGCGATGTCCTGGAGGAACTGGGAGCCGAGGATGCGGTCGGCCACCGTGTAGAAGGGTCGCGACGCCACGGTGAAGACCCGGCTCCGGGCGGGCACGGTGAGCCACCGCAGCAGCCGGCTGGAGAAGAAGTCGGCCATGCGCTCCGGCGCGTCGAGGAAGTCGATGGCGTTGCGGGTGGGCGGCGTGTCCACCACGATCAGGTCGTAGCGACCCGAGGCGTGGATCTCGTAGAGCCGCTCCATGGCAATGTAGTCGTGGCTCTGCACGAAGCGGCCGGTGACGTTCTCGTAGAGCGGGTTGGCCAGGATGGCGTCGCGGGTGACGTCGTCGGGGGCGTGGGAGCGCACCAGCTCGTCCCACGACTGCTTGGTGTCGAGCATGGCCGCCCACAGCTCGCCGCGAGGCTCGACACCCGCGTCGGCGAACCGTTGGGGAGGCACCTGGACCTCGACGTTGCCGAACCGCTCGAGGCCCAGGGCAGCGGCCAGCCGCCGGGCGGGGTCGACGGTGATGACCAGGACCTTGCCCCCCAGGTGGGCGGCAGCCATCGCCGCCACCGCCGCCGCCGTGGTGGTCTTGCCCACGCCCCCGGAGCCGCAGCAGATCACGATCTCCTTGGCCGCCATCAGCGGTTCGAGCGACGTGCCCGGGGCGCGGCGTGCGGTCGGCATCAGCGCTCCCCACCCGCCGAGCCGAGCTGGGGGGGTCGCGCCATCAGTAGCCCAGCTCGGCCGAGAGGGCGGCCGCCACCTGCCGGGTGGCACGCACGCCGTGGGTTCGCTGGAACAGCTCGGGGACGTACAGCAGGTCGACCCCGGGACCCAGGCCGGCCCGGAGCTCGGCGAGGTGCTCGGCGCGGGTGCGGCGCATCCTCACCGCCAGGTCGGCGGCCCGCAGGACGTGGTCCACGGGACCGCCGACGGCATCGGCCAGGGCACCGACCGCCTCGGGGTCGCGGAGGGCGCGGAAGGCCTCCTCCTCTCCCCTCCCGAACAGCTCGGGCAGCACGCGGTTGGCCACCACCGCGGCCACGTCGACCCGGGTCTCGGTGGTCAGGCGGTCGGCCAGCTCCAGGGTCTCGTTGACCGGCATCTCCTCGGGCGTGGCCACGATCACCACCGCCGTCCGGGCGGGGTCGTGCAGGATGTCCAGCATCCACCCCGTCTGGTCGCGGACGGCTCCCACCTTCACGAGGCCCTGGATGGCCTGCGGCGCGGCCAGGTGCCCCACGATGTGGCCGGACGCCGGGGCGTCGACCACCACCAGGTCGTAGTGGCGCTCGCGGACCTCGTGGCAGAGCTTGCCGACGACCAGGATCTCCCGCACGCCCGGAGCGGCGTTGGCCACGAAGTCGAACGTGCGGGCCAGCGGTCCCAGGCGCGACAGCCGCGGCAGGCGGAGCTGGAGCGCGAGGTACTCCCGGAGCGACGCCTCCGTGTCCATGGACATCGCCCACAGCCCGGGGCCGATGCGACGCTCGCGGAACTCGGTCGGCCCGGCCTCGAACGCGCCGGCGAGGCTGCCCTTGGCGTCGACCTCGCACAGCAGGGTGCGCCGACCCTGCGAGGAGGCCAGCTGGCCCAGCCCGGCGGCGATGGTGGTCTTCCCCACGCCACCCTTCCCGGTGACGAAGACCAGCCGCCGGTCGAGCAGGTCGGTGGGCATGGCGTCGGCGACCCGGGCGGGGGCCCGGCCTCAGCTCCCGAAGCCGACGCGTCGACCGGTGTCGCTACGACCGATCTCGACGTAGCTGACCTTGTCCACCGGGATGCCGAACTGGCGACCCCGGCGGTCGGTCAACCACAGCGTCCCCCCCTCGGCCAGCGTCTTGTCGACGTGCTGGCGCACGGCCTCGCTGTCGCTGCCGTCCTCGAGGATCACCTCGAGCTCCTTCGGTGAGTTCTTGACCCCGATGCGGACGTCCACGTCTTCCTCCCGTGTCGAGCGCCGGTCATCGTAGGGGGCCGTCGACGCCATCACCGACGCGGGCGACGCCCTCACGGACGGAAGGTCCCACCTCCCCCGCCCGGCCGCGGGGCCGGGTCACCGGTCGGCGGCGGGGCCGGCTCGGCCAGCGCCGCCCCGGCTCGCCGAGCCCCACCGTGCCGCCGGGGCGGAGCCGAACCCGGCCGGGGCCGCGGGGGCGGCCGGTCACGGCACGCTGGCCCGAGCCACGGCGTGCCCGCTGGCCGTGGGTCACCCCAGCTGGCGGCGGAGCCGAGCCAGGCGGTCGTCCCAGCGGCGGCCCGTGGCGACGGCCCAGGTCGCCAGGTCGTCGAGGGGAGCGGTCACGGCCGTGAACCGGGCCTCCCGCCCGGCGCGCTCGGCGACCACGAGGCCCGCCGCCCGCAGGACGTCGAGGTGCTTGGCCACCGCCTGCCGGGAGACGGGCAACCGGTCGGCCACCGAGGTGGCCGTGACCGGACCGTCGTCCACCACGGTGCGGAGGACCGCTCGACGCGTCGGATCGGACAGCGCCGAGAAGAGGGCGTCGGGTGGCTCCGCGGGACCAGACCGCGGCGGGCCCGCACCGGCGCCTGGCGGCACCTCGGGACAGGCCGGGCCGTCACGCCCGCCCGGCACCGGCCCCCACGCGCGGCTCGGGGTCGGGCGCGCCGGCGGCCCGGCGGCCCCGGGAGCAGGACGGTCGCCGCGGCGACCGCCCCGCGGTGGGCGCCAGCCGCCCGGCGGCGCACCCGCCACGCCCGGCCCGGCACCGCCGGGACCCCGGGCACCGCGCCCCGCCCCCCACGGGTGGCCCGACCGACGCCCGGGCCACGGGAACCGCGGCGGGGCGGACCTCGGTCACCACGACGCGTGTGCCCCCCACGACCGGTCGGAGCACGACGGTGACCGTCGAGGCCTCCTCCTCGTCGCCGGGGTGCCACCAGGTCCACACCAGCCGCTCACCTGGCCTGCTCTCGTCGACGCGGACCCGGCGAGCCCGGGCGTCGGGGTCGTCGAGCCACCGTGCCCGCTCCGCCGGGTCGGACACGACCCGCCACACCTCACCGGTCCCCGCGTCGACCTCGACGTCACGGATGATCTCTCGGGACGGAGTGTGGTGGCCAGGGGGAGGCTCCACCGGGTCGGGGCGCGCCGGCGTCGAGTGGTCGTCCATGGACGCAACCATACAGTTGCACGTCCTGTCCGGCAGGCCTACGGTCTCGCGCAACCAATCAGTTGCACATCAGCGGAGGCCCGTCGTGCTCGTCCCCACCGTCATCGAGACCAGCGGCCGTGTCGAGCGCGCCTACGACATCTACTCCCGCCTGCTCCGCGAGCGCATCGTCTTCCTGGGCACGGTCCTCGACGAGGCGGCGGCGAACCTGGTGGTCGCCCAGCTCCTCCACCTCGAGGGGGAGGACGTCGACAAGCCGGTCAGCCTGTACGTCAACTCCCCGGGTGGCGACATGACGGCCCTGTTCGCGGTGTACGACGCCATGCAGTTCCTGGGCCCGCCCGTGCACACGGTATGCGTGGGCCAGGCCAGCTCGGCGGCCGCCGTGCTCCTGGCCGCGGGCGAGCCCGGGCACCGCGCCACGCTGCCGAATGCCCGCATCCTCATCCACCAGCCCCACGGCGGCGCCCAGGGCCAGTCCAGCGACATGGAGATCCAGGTACGGGAGATGGTCACCATGCGGGAGCGGATGGTCGACATCCTCGTGGAGCGCACCGGTCGGGACCGCGACCGCATCGTGGCCGACATCGACCGCGACTTCATCCTGCGCGGCGACGACGCCGTGGCCTACGGCATGGTCGACGCGGTCATCACCCACCGGCGCCGCCGGCCCAGCGCGGGGTTCGCCTCCACCGGCGAGCGCCACGCCACCGCCCCGGGTTGACCCGCTCCCCCCTGGGGCGGGCCGCGCCCGGGCACGGGCCCACGGGTGCGAGCGCCCGGGGCCGGGCAGGCCGTCAGGCCGGCGGGTCGACGTCGCTCCAGGGGAGGGCGTCGCGGCCCGCTGCAGTCGGCGGCTCGGCGGGCACCACCGTGCCGGCCCAGGTCTCGACGACCAGGGCACCCCCCGGCACCGGATCGCCGTACAGGGTGGCGACGGCCCGCCCGGCCGGCCGGGCCAGGCCGCTCTCCGCCGCCCGGACCACCAGGAACGGGATCGCCCCCGCCTCGGCGGACGGCTCGTACAAGGCCACGACCACGGCAGTGCCCGCCCGCCGCGGGCCCGTGGCCGCCCACAGGCGGGCCAGCGCCCCCACGACGTCGGGGCCGCGCCGGGCCGCCTCCGACCACCAGCGGACCTTGACCCGGCGCCGCGCCAGGCCGGACCGGGCCAGGTAGGCGGCCGTGCACGCTGCTTGCGCCACGACCCAGCGCTGGGGCTCGGTCACCGGTGCCGACCTCATCGGCCCTCGAGGGTAGGCCGGGCCCGGAGCCACCGGTCGCCCATCACCGCTCACCGGTCGCCGCTCACCGGTCGGGAATCGGCAAGCGGCAAGCGGCAAGCGGCAAGCTGACGGAACTGTCAGCCGACGGCGCCCCGGTGGCACGCTGGCGTGATGGACGCCGACCTCCGACTCCCGGGCGACGGGCTCACCCTGGCCGCCGACGCCTACGGCCCCGTGGACGGCCCGCCCGTCGTACTGCTCCACGGAGGCGGGCAGACCCGACACGCCTGGGCGGGCACGGCGCGGCTCCTGGGGGACAAGGGCTGGCGAGCCACCACCGTCGACCTGCGGGGCCACGGCGACAGCGACTGGGCGGGGACCGGCGACGGCTACACCCTCGACGCCTTCGCCGCCGACGTGCGAGCCGTGGCCGCGGCGCAGCCCCGCCCGCCGGCGCTGATCGGTGCCTCGCTCGGAGGCCTGAGCGCCCTCACCGCCATCGCCGAGGCGCCCCCCGACACCACCGTGGCCTCGGCGCTCGTCCTCGTGGACGTGGCGCCTCGGCTGGAGGTCCGCGGCGTCGAGCGCATCACCCGGTTCATGCTCGGCCACCTCGACGGCTTCGCCAGCCTCGAAGAGGTCGCCGACGCGGTGTCCGCCTACAACCCGCACCGCCCACGCCCGCGTGACCTGTCGGGCCTGCGCAAGAACGTGCGCCGCCACGAGGACGGCCGCTGGTACTGGCACTGGGATCCGGCGTTCCTGCAGAGCGGTGGGGACGAGACCCGCAGCGTCCGCAACGAGGACCGCCTCGACGAGGATGCCCGGGCCGTCACCGTCCCCACGCTCCTGGTGCGAGGCCGGCAGAGCGACGTCCTCTCGGAGGAGGGCGTGCGCCACACCCTCGAGCTCATGCCCGGGGCCCGGTACGTCGACGTGGGTGGTGCCGGCCACATGGTGGCCGGCGACCGCAACGACGCCTTCAACGACGCCGTCGTCGAGTTCCTGCGGGAGGAGCTCCCCGTGTAGGAGGCGGGCGCCCCACCCGGGGCACCGCCCGCGGCGGAGGGCGCGGGCGCCCGGCTCACCCGATGCGCAGCTCCGAGCGGTAGATGCGGCGGGGAGCCAGCTCCACGTCGACCAGCTGCGCCATCTCGTGGAACACCTCGGCCGCCTCGCCGTCGGGCTCGGTGACGACGATCGGGGCACCGGCGTCACCGCCGGCGCGCAGGGCGGGCACGAGCGGCACCTGGCCCACCAGCGGCACTCCCAGGCGCTCCGCCAGGTCGGCACCGCCACCGGCACCGAACAGCTCGTAGCGACGGCCGTCGTCGCCCGTGAACCAGGACATGTTCTCGATCACGCCCTTCACCTCGAGGTTCACCTTGCGGGCCATGAAGGCGGCCCGCTGCGCCACCCGCTGGGCCGCCGGCTGGGGCGTGGTCACGACGTACACCTCGGCCCGGGGCAGGAACTGCGCCAGGCTGATCGAGATGTCGCCGGTGCCCGGGGGCAGGTCGACGACGAGGTAGTCGGGGTCGTCCCAGTAGACGTCGGTCAGGAACTGCTCCAGCGCCTTGTGCAGCATCGGCCCCCGCCAGATGACCGGCTGGTCCTCGGCGGCGAAGAAGCCCATGGAGATGCACCGCACGCCGTGGGACTCGGGCGGGACGAGCATCTGGTCGATGACCACTGGCGGGTGCTGGACGCCCAGCATGCGGGGGATGGAGAAGCCCCAGACGTCGGCGTCGACCACCGCCACGTCGCGGCCCCGGCGGGCGAGGGCGACCGCCAGGTTGGTGGTGACCGACGACTTGCCCACGCCACCCTTGCCCGACGCCACCAGCAGGACACGGGTCTTGTTGGACGGGTCGGCGAAGGGGATCTCGCGGCCCTCGGCGTGGCCGTGGGCGTGCTGGCTGCCCGCGGTGGCGGCCGGGTCGCCGTGGATCTTCGCCCGCAGCGCCGCCCGCTCCTCGTCGGTCATGACGGTGAAGTCCAGGTCCAGGCCGTCGACGCCGTCGAGGGACTCGACCGCCGCGGTCACCCTGTCGGTGATCTCGGCGCGCAGGGGGCAACCGGCGATGGTGAGGGCGATCGTGACCGCCACGCGGGGGCCGTCGACGTCGATGCGCCGCACCATGTCGAGGTCGACGATGCTGCGGTGCAGCTCGGGATCGTCGATGGGGCGGAGGACCTCGAGGACCTGGTCTTCGGAGACGGGCATCATGCTCCCCGGGCGGGACGGCGGTCTGCTGTCGCGTGGTCGCGTGGCGCGGCACGGTGGGACAGGGATTTCCACTACGGCCGTAGGTAGAATACCGCCCGTGGACCGGCCGCCCCTCTCGCCCACCGATTTCGCGTCGGCCGTCACGGCGATCGCGTCGGCCTTCGGCGACCCCACCCGCCGCCAGATCTACCTCTACGTGCACGAGCACGTCGACGGCGTCACCGCCGCCGCGGTGGCCGCGACCTTCGACCTGCACCCCAACGTGGCCCGCCACCACCTGGACAAGCTGGTGGCGGGCGGCTACGTCGAGGTGGCCGTGTCCCGCCCCGAGGCCGGCGGGGCGGGACGGCCCTCGAAGCGCTACCGGGTGGTGGCACCCGAGATCTCCCTCGACCTGGCCCTACGCCACGACGACGTCCTCGTCGAGCTCCTGGGCCGAGCCCTCGCCGAGCTGGGCGAGCCGCGGGCCGAGGCCCTCGCCGAGGCCGTGGGCGTCGATTACGGGCGGGCGCTGGCCACGGCCATGACGCCCGGCTCCGACCGCCACCGGTCCTTCCAGGCCGCCCTCCACGCCGTCGCCGACGCCCTCACGGCCCGTGGCTTCGCGGCACACGCCGAGCGCCACGGCGACCAGCTCCGCATCGTCAGCGAGAACTGCCCCTTCGGCGGAGCGGCCATCGAGCACCCCGTCATCTGCGCGGTCGACCGGGGCATGGTGCGGGGCATGCTGGCCGAGCTCTACGGCCAGGACCTGACGACCGAGACGGCGCTGTCGCTGCCGACGGGCGCCGAGAGGTGCGTCACCGCCGTCCAGGCCGGCTGACCGGCGCGGTCGGCCACGCCGCGCGCCCCCACCGCTCGACGCGCCAGCACCGTCCCCGGCGAGGGCCCCGTCCCGGGCCGGGCCACGGCCCCGGTCAGGGCTCCGGCCCCGGTGAGGGGCCACCCCGGCCCCGCCGGTGACCGACGCCCGGCCCCGGCAGGCGCGGCCCGAGGGCGGGTCGGGCGGCCACCGGGGCGCCGCTACCGTTCCCGGCGTGCGCCCCCGGTCGTACCTGGACCACGCCTCCACCTCTCCCCTGCGGCCCGAGGCCCGCCTGGCCATGGTGGCCGCCCTCGACCTGGTCGGCGACCCGGGGCGGGTCCACCACGAGGGCCTCGCCGCCCGGGCCACCGTCGAGGCGGCGCGCGCCGACGTGGCCCGGCTGCTGGGAGCCCGGCCCCGCGAGGTGGTGCTCACCTCCGGGGC
>DASUJB010000188.1:0-20290 GCA_036279475.1 Acidimicrobiales bacterium
AGAAGGGCGAGGGTGGGGACCTCGTCGCCGACGGCCGGCTGGGGCCGGGCGGCGAGCTGCCCACCAACACCAACGGCGGTGGCCTCGCGTACACCCACCCCGGCATGTACGGCATGTTCATCCTGGTCGAGGCGGTGCGCCAGCTCCGTGGCGAGTGCGGCGACCGCCAGGTCCCGGGAGCCGAGGTCGCCATCGCCAACGGGTGCGGCGGCGTGCTGTCCTGCACCTCCACCATCGTCCTGGGCACCCGAGCGACCGAGGAGTGACCGCCATGCCCCGCATCGAACCGCCCGTCACCGAGCTGTCCCAGCCCTTCTGGGACGCCACGCGGGAGCGGCGCCTCGTGGCCCAGCGCTGCCAGCGCTGCCAGCGCTTCGTCTGGTACCCGCGGCGGGCCTGCCCCGGCTGCCTCGGCCACGACACCCTCCGATGGGAGCCGGTGGCCGGCGAGGGCACCATCTACACCTTCAACGTGATGCGCAGGCCGGGGAACCCCATGATGGCCGACGAGGTGCCGTACGTGATCGCCCTCGTCGACCTGGACGAGGGCTACCGGATGAGCACGAACGTCGTCGGCACCGCCCCCGAGGCGGTCGCCTGCGACCAGAGGGTGACCGTCGACTGGTCCACCGTCCTCGACGACGGCCGGCGACTGCCCATGTTCACGCCGCTGCTCAGCTGAGGCCGCTCCGCGCCACTGCACGACCGTCACCGAGGGGGGAACGTTGTATCCAGCAGTCCACGCGCAGACCACACCGGACAAGCCCGCGCTCGTCATGGGCTCGAGTGGCGAGGTGGTGACCTACCGCCAGCTCGACGAGAGGTCAAACCAGCTGGCCCGCCTGTGGCGTGCCCACGGCATCGGCCCCGGCGACCACGTGGCCATCTTCAGCGAGAACCAGGCCCGGTACCTGGAGGTGATGTGGGCGGCGCTCCGGTCCGGCCTGTACATCACGACGGTCAACAGCTACCTCTCACCCGAGGAGGTGGCCTACATCCTCCGGGACTCGGGTAGCCGGTCGCTCGTCACCACCAGCGCCAAGGCGGACGTGGCCGCCGCCGCCCTGGCCGAGGCGCCCGAGGTGAAGCTGCGGCTCCTCATCGGCGACCACGACCCCCGCTTCGAGCCCTACGTCGACGCCATCGCCACCATGCCCACCGAACGGCTGGAGGAAGAGCCGGCGGGCGAGATGATGCTCTACTCCAGCGGCACCACCGGCCGGCCCAAGGGCATCGAGCGGCCGCTGTCGGGCAAGACCGTGCAGGAGGGGATGCTGATCGGCGGGCTGATGGGCGGCGTCTTCGGCATGGACGCCGACAGCGTCTACCTGTCCCCCGCGCCCCTCTACCACTCGGCACCGATCGGCTTCAACCTGGGTGTGCAGGGGCTGGGGGGGACGACTGTCATCATGGAGCGCTTCGACCCGGTCGAGGCGCTCCGGCTCATCCAGGAGCACCGCGCCACCCACTCGCAGTGGGTGCCCACCATGTTCATCCGCATGCTCAAGCTCCCGGAGGAGGTGCGCACCGGCTACGACGTGTCCTCGATGCAGGTGGCGGTGCACGCCGCCGCGCCCTGCCCCGTCGAGGTGAAGCAGCAGATGATGGACTGGTGGGGGCCGGTGCTGTGGGAGTACTACGCCGGCACCGAGCTCAACGGCTTCTGCCTCGTGCGCCCCGAGGACTGGCTGCAGCGGCCGGGGACGGTGGGCAAGCCGCTCATCGGGGACATCCACATCCTCGACGACGACGGGAACGAGCTGCCCCCCGGCGAGGCCGGCACCATCTACTTCGGCGGCGGTCCCCCGTACGAGTACCACAACGACCCCGACAAGACGGCGTCGGTCCAGGACCCCGGGGGCCACGGCTGGACCACCCTCGGCGACGTGGGCTACCTCGACGAGGACGGCTGGCTCTTCCTGACCGACCGCAAGGCGTTCATGATCATCTCGGGGGGCGTGAACATCTACCCCCAGGAGATCGAGGACTGCCTCGTCCTGCACCCCAAGGTGGCGGACGTCGCCGTGTTCGGCATCCCCGATCCCGAGATGGGCGAATCCGTCATGGCCGCGGTCCAACCCGCCCCGGGCGTGGCCGGCGACGAGGCGCTCGAGCAGGAGCTGCAGGCCTTCGCCCGCGCGCACATCGCCGCCTACAAGGTCCCCCGGCGCTTCGAGTTCCTCGACGAGCTGCCCCGCCTGCCCACGGGCAAGCTGTACAAGAGGCAGCTCCGCGACCGCTTCTGGAACGATCGCTCCGAGCGGATCTGATGGCTGCACCGACCACGACCGGGTCGACCGAGGGGGAGACGATGGAGGGATGGAACTTCGCCGACATGTGGGAGGCGGCTGCCGACCAGCAGCCCGCCGCCCCGTTCGCGAAGCAGGGCGACCGCACCGTGACCTGGTCCGAGGCCGACCGCCGGGCCGACGGCCTGGCCCGGACGCTGCTCGACGCCGGGGCCGGGCACCAGGACAAGGTCGCCCAGTACCTGTACAACTGCCCCGAGTACCTCGAGTCGATCTTCGCCTGCTTCAAGGCCTCGCTGGTACCGGTCAACACCAACTACCGCTACACCGCCGGTGAGCTCGTCTACCTGTGGGACAACGCCGACGCGGTGGCCGTGGTCTTCCACGGGTCCTTCACCGGGATGGTGGAGTCGGTCCGCGACCAGGTGCCCCGGGTGAGGACGTGGATCTGGGTGGACGACGGCACGGGGCCGTGCCCGGCGTGGGCCGTGCCCTACGAGAAGGCGGTGGCCACCGAGGCGGGAAGGGTGGTGCCGGCGCACGGCCGCAGCGGTGACGACCTGTACATGCTGTACACGGGGGGGACCACCGGCATGCCCAAGGGCGTCATGTGGCGGCAGGACGACCTCGCCGTCATGCTGGGCTCCGGGCTCGGCCGCACCCTCCCCCGGCAGTACGACCCGCACGCCCTCGACGGGGCGTTCGCCACGCCCGGGCCCGTGGGGCTCCCCGCCTGTCCGCTGATGCACGGCACGGGTGCGTTCAACAGCTTCAGCATCCTGTCCTCGGCGGGCTGCGTCGCCCTCCTGCCCAGCCGGCACTTCGGCGCCGAGGAGCTCCTCGACGAGGTCGAGGCGAAGAAGGTGAACCTCATCGCCATCGTCGGGGACGCCTTCGCCAAGCCCATCCTGACCGCCCTGGACGCTCACCCGGGCCGGTGGGACCTCTCCTCCATCCTCGCCTTCGTCTCCTCCGGCGTGATGTGGAGCGAGCAGACCAAGCAGGGCCTGCTCCGCCACCGGCCGGAGATGCTCCTGATCGACGCCTTCTCGTCCTCCGAGGCCCTGGGCATGGGTCAGTCCGTCTCCGGTGGGGGTGCCCAGGCCAGGACCGCCCGGTTCGAGCTGGGCCGCAACGCCATCGTCGTCGACGAGCAGGGCCGCCGGCTCACGGAGCCGGGGGCCGTCGGCCGCCTGGCGGTAGGCGGTCGCCAACCTGTCGGCTACTACAAGGACGAGGAGAAGTCGGCCCGCACGTTCATCGTCGTGGACGGCCAGCGCTACTCGTGCCCCGGCGACTACGCCACCCTCGACGAAGACGGCACCATCAAGGTGCTGGGCCGCGGCTCGGTGTGCATCAACACCGGCGGCGAGAAGGTCTATCCCGAGGAGGTGGAGGAGGCCTTGAAGACGAGCGCCCACGTGCGGGACGCGGTGGTCGTGGGCGTGCCCCACGAGCGGTTCGGCGAGATGGTCGTGGCCGTCGTCGAGCCGGCGGACGGCGACGTCGACGAGGACGAGCTCATCGCCCACGTCCGCAGCCGCCTGGCTCCCTACAAGGCCCCCCGCAAGGTGGTACCGGTGGCGACGATCGGCCGTGCCCCCAACGGCAAGGTGGACTACAAGCGGATGCGGGAGCACGCCGCCTCCCAGGTCTGAGCCGAGCCGGCACCGGCCCGACGGGACGCCGGCTCGCCCCCGCAGGCCCGCCGTCCCGTGGTGCGGGCCTCCGGGCGCGACCGGGGCGCCTGGGCCGCGCCGCTCGGCGGACGGTGCCGAGCGGGCAGTCGGGCCGGCGGGCGCCGGCGCTCAGGTGGAGGTGTCCGGGGGGAGGCGCGAGCTGACAGGGGCGACGGCCCGTGGGGGCTGGACCCCGTCCGGCGGCCACGGATCGACGCCCTCCTCCAGGGGGACGTCCAGCGACCGCAGGAGCTGGGCGAACATCGTCCAGTTGGCGATGGCCAGGACCACCTCCAGGCGGGCGGCCTCGTCGGCCACCTCGCCCTCGATCGCCGCCCACGTCCCGGCGCTGATGGCACCGTCCTCGAGGGTCTCGTCCACGGCGGCGAGGACCGCGGCATCCGCCCCGCCGAACCGGTCGCCGGCACGCCAGTCCCGCACGGCGAGCAGGTCCTCCTCCGGGATGTCGAGCATGCGGGCGACACGCCAGTGCTGGGTCCACTCGTAGCAGGAGCCCTGCACCCAGCCGATCCGCATGATGATGAGCTCCCGCAGCCGGGCGTCGAGCGCCCCCTTCCACAGGAGCTGGTGGAGCAGGCCGTTGACCCGTGCCGCCAGCTCTTCGTGGCGCAGCAGCACCCGGAACACCGACAGGTCGGCCATCCCGGCGGGGACGCCCACCCGGGCCGCCGCGGCCCGGGCGCTCTCCTGGTCCAGCAGCTCGACCCGCCTTCCCGTGGTGCTCACCAACGGACCGGCACCGCCCGGGGCCCACGGACCTGACCCCCGCTCCAGACGACGCCGCCGGCATCCTCGAGCTCGAAGGTGGGGATGCGGTCGAGGAAACGCTCGATGGCGACCCGGACCTCCATCCGGGCCAGGTTCGACCCCAGGCACCGGTGGATGCCGGACCCGAAGGCGAAGTGCCGGTTGCGCTGGCGGTCGATGACGAACTCGTCGGGCCGGTCGAAGTGCTCCGGATCCCGGTTGCCGGCGGGGAAGGCCATGAGGACCTTGTCGCCGCGCTTCATCGGGCATCCGTTGAGCTCGGTGTCCTCGGCCACGTACCGGGCCATGGTGACCGGGCTGTAGAAGCGGAGGAACTCCTCCACCGCGGTGGCCATCAGCTCGGGCTCGGCCCGCAGCCGGGCCTGGTCCCCGGGGTGGCTGGCGAGGTGCAGCAGGCTCGAGCCGATGGCGCTCCACGTCGTGTCGATGCCGGCCAGCAGCAGGAGGAAGCAGGAGCCGATGCGGTGCCGCTCCGACAACGGGGCACCGTCCCGGCGGGCCTCGACGAGCATGGTGATGAGGTCGTCGGGCCGCTGCTCGGGTGGCACGCCCTCACGCTCGTCGATGCGCTCGCCGAAGTAGGCGACGACCTCCATGACGGCGTCGGCGGCGTCCTGGATGTTCTGGAAGCCCTGCTGGAGGATCGTCACCGCCCACCCCGTGAAGGTGGGCTCGTCCTCGAGGGGGACGCCCAGCATCCGGGCGATCACACGCACCGGGACGTGCCGGGCGTAGTCGCCGGCGATGTCGGCACGGCCCTGGTCGGCGAACCGGTCGAGCAGGGCGTCGGCGATCTCCACGGTCACCGGCGTGAGGTCGGCCACGACGCTGGGCCCGAACCGGGGCAGCAGCATCCGCCGCGCCCACGTATGCACCGGCGGGTCCGAGGTGATGGGCGGCGCCTCCAGCATGATGGGCACGTCGGGGTTGAGCTCCCGCCCCGGCGTGATCACCGCGATGTCGCGGGACGAGAACCGCTCCACGTCGTGGGCGATGGCCACGAGGTCGTCGTAGCGCACCGGCAGCCACGTCGACCCGTACCGCTCGGTGTGGGCGACGGGGCAACTGGTGCGCAGCTGGCTCCACACCCCCGCCGGGTCCTCCACGTAGCCGGCGTCGAGGATGTCGAAGTCGCGGGCCCAGTCTCGAACGCCGCGGGTTGGCTCGATCGTCGCCATGCTCGCCTCCGTCGTTGCTCCTTTGAAACAGTATCAGCAAGTTGTCTCACGTGCACCATGGTGTGAGACTTCGTCATCCGACTGCCCCGCGCGTCGGTCCACGACGGCCGGGGACCCAGGAGCGTGCGCCATGACCAGCCTCGTTGACGGTTCGACCGAGCAGATCTCCGACGTCGGGTCATGGCTCGACGAGAACTGGGACCCCGGGATGACGGTGGCCGACTGGTGGCAGCGGCTGGCCGACGCCCGGCTCGCCCATCCCATGCTGCCCTCGCCGTGGGGCCGGGACTGGAGCCGCGACCGGGCCGCCGAGCTCGCCCGCGCCATGGTCGAGCGCGGTGCCCTGGGGCCGCCCGCCGGCCTGGGGATGATGCTGGCGGCACCCACCATGATCGCCCACGCCTCACCCGAGCTGAACGACCGGTTCCTCCCCCGCATCCTCAACGGCCAGCACGCCTGGTGCCAGCTCTTCTCCGAGCCCGGCGCCGGCTCCGACCTGGCCGGGCTCCAGACCCGTGCCGAGCGGGACGGCGACGACTGGGTGGTCAGTGGGCAGAAGGTCTGGACGTCGCTGGGGCAGTGGGCCGACTACGGCATCCTCCTGGCCCGCACCGACCCCGACGCCCCCAAGCACCGTGGCATCACCTACTTTGCCTTCCCCATGCGCCAGGAGGGAGTAGAGGTCCGGCCCCTCCGCGAGATGACGGGCCGCGCCATGTTCAACGAGGTGTTCCTCGACGAGGCCAGGGTTCCCCACGCCAACGTCATCGGCGACGTCAACGACGGCTGGCGGGTGGCCAACACCACCCTCATGGTCGAGCGCAGCGGCATCGGGGGGAACAACGTGTCCGCCCCCAGCCCCGCCATCCCGGGCACCATCGCCCGCCACCTCGAGCGCCCCGCCGGGTCCTTCCGCGACGAGCCGACGGCGCTGGGCGAGGGGGGCGTCGGGCCCTCCCGCCTCCGCCAGCTCGTCGAGCTGGCCCGGGCCAACGGCACCGTCGGCGATCCCCGCGTCCGCCAAGACCTCATGCGCCTCCACAGCCTCGTCCAGATCACCACCTGGCACCTGGGCCGCATGAAGTCCGGCAGCGCCGCCACCGGCGGCGAGGGCAACCTCGCCAAGATCCGCAACAGCGACGCCACCCGCCTGGCCCGCGACCTCGGCTGCCGGATCCTCGGTCCGCACGCCACCGTCACGGGGCACGATGCCGCCAGTGGCGGGAGCATCCAGGAGCTCACCGTCTTCTCCCCCGCCCCGTCCATCTACGGCGGCAGCGACCAGGTCCAGCGCAACATCATCGGCGAGCGCGTCCTGGGCCTCCCCAAGGAGCCGGGACCGGCCAAGGACACGCCGTTCCGTGACCTCCTCCACAACCCGATGCCGGGAGCCGCCGGCTGATCCCCGGGCCCGGCGGCGGGTCCGGCTCCCGGCCGAGCCCGCCGCTCACGGCGGTCCGGGGCTCGAACCGCCGCTCACGACCAGGCGGCGCCGCCCGTCCGCACCGGTGAGGGGGACGGCTGCCGTCCCTCCTCGACGATCGCACCGGCGCAGTACACCCGCACGAACCTGCGCTCGTCCTCGCCCACGCGGTGCCGCGGACCTCGCACGGCCAGCAGGGACAGGATCACCCTGAGGACGAACTCCGCGGCGTCCTCGGGCTCGACCCCCGGCCGCAGGCGCCGCTCCGCTCCCGCAGCGTCGAGGATCGGCCGCAGGAACTCGCTGGTGACGCGGAACAGCGTGCTCGATGCCCCGGCGATGGTCGACGTCTGCCCCGCCACCTCGGGGGCGAAGAGCAGGGCCAGGTTGTCGTTCCTACGCACCACGCTGACCGTGTACAGCACCGCCTCGACGATGGCCTCGGTCAGGTCCTCGCGCCGGATGCGCCGGCCCAGCGCCTCGAGGAACTCGTGCACGTCCCGCAGGACGACCCCGAGGATGATCTCGTCGCGGCCACCGTCGAAGTACCGGTAGACCGTGGCGCGGGACACGCCCGCCTGGCCGGCGATGTCCTCCAACGTCGTCTTGGCGACGCCGAACTTCGAGAAGCAGACCTCGGCGGCGTCGATCAGGCGGTTGCGAGCCTCCTCGAGGGTCGCCGGTGCGTCGCGTCGCCAGGATCCGGTTGCTTCCTTGGCCATGGTTCCATCCTATGGTGGCCCGTCCGGCGCGGTGTAACACTCATGTCAACGACGACGGAACGTCCCTCAGGCCCCTGTCCCGCTCTCGCCCAGGACCCACGTCCAGCGGGCCGCGACAGGGTCCCAGGTCGAGGCGACCCGGGACCCCTGCCGTCACGCCGCCGGCCCGCGGCCGGACCGATGTCCGAGGGCACCGGGCGGCACGTCACCGCCCCGGCGTGCCCCCGCCCATCTCACTCGATGATCTCGTCGGAGAGCTTGGTGAGGAAGCACTTGCCGCCGAACTTCTCCTTCTGGGGGCTGGTGAAGTAGCCACCCTGCGGCTTGCGGGAGGCCGACTGCGTCTTGGGATCCCACTTCCACTGCCCGATCCACACCGCCTCCGAGCCCGTCTTGCAGTCGGGCGCCATCGACACGATGGGCGGGGTGATGCCGATCTCGTAGTCCTCGAGGTCCTGCATCCACTCGTTGATCCCGTCCGCGGTGATGGCGTCGCCCTGTGCTTCCAGGGCGTCGACGATCAGCTTCGCCCCCGCCCAGTAGCCGATGAGGGCCGGCGAGTCGAAGTGCTCCGAGGTGGCCTGGTCCGGGTAGTACTTCTTGACCGCCGAGGTGAACTCGTCGTGGGCCGCGGTGTGCTTCCGGGGTGCCCCGTCGGGCTGGTCGCCGTTCGAGCCGCCCCACACGCCGTCCACCGAGGGACCGGCCAGCGTGGCCAGGGCGGGCACGCTCGACGGCCAGTTCCCCCAGCCCTGCTCGGGGGTCCACCCCTGCCGCTGGGCGGACTCCACGCACAGGAACCACGCCGCCGACTGGAAGTCCCAGTACTGCACGCCCAGGTCCCGGTACTTCACCACCAGGCTGTCGCACGACCCCGTCTCCAGCGTGTACGGATCGGTCGAGACGACCTCGGCGCCGACGTTCTCCCACGACTCCTTGATCTCGTCGAGGTACGGTGACACGTCGAAGGCGGTGGTGTCGTAGATGATCCCGACCTTGGTGCCCTCCTCGATGACGCCGTTCTCCTGGAGGCCGGCGATTGCTTCCTGGGTCCACAGCAGGGCGTTGCCGACCACCGGGTACACCGTCGGGTAGTTGGAGGCGAACGCCGCCGGGGTCACGCCGAAGGTGATCGTCGGCGTCCCCTGTCGGGAGATGTAGTCGAAGGCGCTGTCGCCCACGAACGTCACCAGGGCCACCACCTCGTCCTGCTCGACCAGCTTGCGCAGGTTGGCCAGGAGCTGGGTGGGATCGAGGCGGTCGTCGTAGGTGACCAGCTTCAGCTTGCGGCCGTTGATGCCACCCCGGTCGTTGACCATCTGGAAGTACGAGTCGATGCCGGCCAGCACCTCCTCGCCCAGGAACGCCACCGGCCCCGACAACGTCAACGACGCCCCGACCTTGATCTCGGTGTCGCTCACCCCCGGATCCGATGCCGCCGCCTCGGATCCGCCGTCACCGGCGGCGTTGTCGACGCCACCGGCGTCGCCACCGTCGCCGCCCCCCTCCTCGTCCGAGCGCGAGCCGCAGGCGGCGACGAACATCGAACCGGCGAGGAGCAGGGCCATCATGAGACGGGTCATGCGAGGGCCTCCGATCTGGCAGCCAGGTAGGTATCGATCAGCTCGGTGGAGTCGCGGAGCTCGGCCGCGGTCCCCGACAGGGCGACCCGGCCCTTGTCGATGACGACGGCACGGTCGGCGAAGCGGAGGGCGAGCTGGACGTACTGCTCGACGATCACGATGGTGAGGCCGTCCTGCCGCAACCGCTGGAACAGCTCGTAGACCCGGTCGACCATGATGGGTGCCAGGCCGAGCGAGGGCTCGTCGATCAGGAGCAGCCGCGGCCGGGAGAGCATGGCACGGGCGATGGCCGCCAGCTGCTGCTCGCCTCCCGACAGCGTGCCCGCCGACTGGGACAACCGGTCCCGCAGCACCGGCATCTGCTCCAGCACCGAGTCGATCTCGGCCTGGAGCCGGGCCCCACGGCACTTGCGGTGGTACGCCCCCATGGCCAGGTTCTCGCGGACGGTCAGGCCCGGGAAGATGTGCCGGCCCTCGGGCACCAGCGAGATGCCCCGACGGACGCGCTTGTCGGCGCCCTCGCCGGTGACGTCCGTGCCGTCGTACAGGATCCGTCCGCCCGCGGTGGCCAACGCCCCGGCGACGGCACGGAGGAGCGACGTCTTCCCCGCCCCGTTCCGACCGAGGACGGCGAAGGCCTCGCCCTCGGCGAGCCCGATGTCGACACCCCGCACCGCCGGGATCTCGCCGTAGGAGACCTCGAGGCCCTCGACCTGGAGGATCACGCCGCCACCCCCAGGTAGGCGGCGATCACCCGCTCGTCCTGCAAGACCTCGCCCGTCGGCCCGCTGGCCACGACGCTGCCGAAGTCCAGCACGGAGGTGCGCTCGGCCAGGGACCGGACGAAGGACATGTCGTGCTCGACCACGAGGGTGGTGACGCCCAAGTCGTCACGGGCCCGCCGCACCACGTCGGCCAGCGCCCCGCTCTCGGCGGGGCCCATGCCGGCCGAGGGCTCGTCCAGCAGGAGGAGGCGCGGCACGAGGGCGAGGGCGCGCGCCAGCTCCAGCCGGCGGCGAGCGCCGTAGGGCAGCTCCTCGGTGGGGCGCTCGGCCTGGTCGGCCAGCCCCACGAAGGCCAGGGCACCGGCGGCCACCTCGAGGATGGCCCGATCCTGACGGCGGGTCGACCCCACCCGGAGGATGCTCCCGGGCAGCCCCGTGCGCCGGAACCGACCCAGGCCGACGGTGACGTTGTCGAGGGCCGACAGCGAGCCCACCAGCGAGAGGTTCTGGAACGTCCGCCCGATGCCGAGCCGGGCCCGCCGGCTCGGGGGCAGGCTGGTGATCTCCTCCCCGGCGAACTCGACGACGCCGGCCGTGGGCCGCTGGGTGCCGCTGATGGTGTTGAACAGCGTGGTCTTCCCGGCGCCGTTGGGACCGATCAGGGCGCTGATCATGCCCTCGGGCACCTCGAGGTCGACGTCGCGGTTGGCGACGAGCCCGCCGAAGCGGACGGTGACCGAGCGGGCCGCCAGCAGGGGCCCGGTCATGGCGCGATGGAAGGATCGGACGTCGGGGTGGCCTGGTGGTCGGAGCCGTTCGGTCGCTCGTCCCCCGCCGATCCCAGCCAGGCGATGATGGCGTCGAACCGCTCGACCAGCGCCTCGGTCTGCTGGCGCTGGCGCCGTTGCTCGGCCCGCAGCAGCAGCACGATGCCACCGACCACGAGGGCCAGGCCGGGCAGCGTGGCCGACGCCAGGTACGGGATCTGGTCGCCGGGGTCCACGCTGTCCGAGACGCCCCAGTAGCCGCCGAACAGCAGGGCGGCACCGATGGCGATCAGGATCGGCGCCACCAGGCTGCCGATGTCCCGGCGAGCGCCGGTCGGGCGGGAGCCGCCCTGCCGCAGGGGATGGTCGTGGAGTGCTTCGGTCATCGCTTCACCTCGTGGCCGGGTAGGGGTCGTGGGGAACGGGTCGCCCACGGGGGTGGGCGGCGGACGGCGAAGTCCCGCAGGCGGGCGGGATCGGGAGGGGGGACGGCACCGAGCCGGCGGCGGACGTCCTCACCGGTGACAGCGGGCTGTGGCGCGGGTCGGCGGACCCGCAGCAGCCCGGCCAGGCCGTCGGGGCGCCAGGCGAGGAGGCCGACGACGAGGAGGCCGGCCACGATGTCGGGCACGGCGCTGGCGGACGTCCCCGCCTCGGCCTGGAACACCTGCGGCAGCACGCCGAAGCCCACGCCGGCCAGGACCGGGCCCAGCAACGAGCGCGACCCGCCGGCCACCGTGTACACGAGGAGCGACAACGACAGGAGCACCGAGAAGTCCTGGGGCTGCAACCCCGTCACCAAGACGGCGTAGAACCCGCCTCCCAGGGTGGCCATGAAGGAGGCCAGCACGAACGTGGCCATCCGGGTGCGCGCCGCGCTGTTGCCGAAGTGGTCGACGGTGTCCGGCTCGTCCCGCGAGGCGACCAGCAGCGTCCCGTAGGTCGACCGGCGGAGGTTCCACGCCAGGAGGAACAGCACCGCCGTCACCGCCAGCATGACGAAGTAGACAGCGATGTCGCTCGTGAGGTCGATGCCGAGCAGCTCGTCCCGGGGGACGAGGGACGGCAGCTCCGGCCGGTTGAAGAGCCAGGTCACGGCGGCGCCCGAGAACACGAGGGAGGCCACGCCGAACTGGAGCCCCGAGAGGCGCAGCGCCGACACGCCCACCACCGCTCCGATCAGGGCTCCCGCCACCGCGACCACGAGTAGCGCCGCACCGAGGCTGAGCCCGTGGGTGTCGATCAGGTAGCCGGTGCCGAAGGCCCCGATGCCCACGTAGGCGCCCTGCATCAGGCTGACCTGTCCGGCCCAGCCGGCCAGCAGGACGAGGGCGAGGGCCTCGATGGTGAAGAACAGCGCCCGACCGCCGACGAAGGCCCAGTACGTGGAGTTGGCGGGGATGAACACGGCGAGGACCAGCCCCGCGACGGCGACGGGGATGGCCACGGTGTCCCACAGCGAGCGGATCCGGACCACGGCGGGACGGGGTGGGCGGTGGCGCCGGACGGCGGCCACCGCGGCCTGGGGCACGGTGGGCCACCGGCGGCGGGCGAACAGCAGGACGACCACGAAGGCCAGGACCGCCAGCTCCTGGGAGCCCGGGTCGGAGAACCGCACCACCGTCACGGCCTCGAGCACCCCCACGGCCAGCCCACCGACGAAGGACAGCAGCATGGAGGCGAGGCCGCCGAGCAGCGTCCCCGCCAGGGCCTTGGCCAGCAGCAGGGTGAAGGTGCCCACGGTGAGGTTCTGCAGGGGGGCGACGAGGACCCCGGTCACCGCGGCCAGGAAGGCCCCGAGGGCCCAGTTGAACCGGGCCACGCGCTGGGGAGGCACGCCGCACAGGCGGGCGGCGTCGGCATCCTGGGCCACCGCCCGGACCGCCGTGCCGAACCGGGTGCGGTAGAGGAAGGCGGCCAGGACGACCACGGCCACCAGGGCGACCACCAGCACCGCCGCCTGCTGGTACGAGACCGAGACGTCGATGAGCTCGAAGCTCTCGTCCGGGAGCAGGAGCGGGGCGCTGATGGGCGAGAACCCGTACTGGTAGAGCAGCAGGCCCGAGGTGAGGGTGAGGACGCCGGTGGTGGCGATGAGCCGCGTGGTGGCGTCGGCGAAGCGCAGCGGGCGGATCACCACCCTCTCGATGACGAGGCCGTAGACGGTGGCCAAGACGACGGCCGCCAGCGCCGCCAGGGGCTTCTCCCACCCCCGGTCGACGAAGTCGACGTAGAGGTAGGCACCCACCGCCGCGAAGGCGGCGTGGGCGAAGGACAGGACGCCGGTCGACCGGAACATCAGCGTCACCGCCACACCGATCAACGCGTACGCACCACCGGCGAAAAGGCCGAGCAGAGCGGCCTCGAGATAGACCACGCAGTTCCCCCCCTATGACTGGCCGTAGACTAGACACAAAACATGCACCGTGTCACACGTACACGGGCTCGCTCCCGACGGCGGGCCGGCGGCGCCCCGCACGGGACCCGGCGTCCCCCCAGCCCCGCCGGTCAGCTCAGGTCGACGTACACGTTCTTGGGCTGGGTGTACAGGTGCAGTGCCCAGGGACCGCCCTCGCGACCGTGGCCGCTCTGCTTGAACCCCCCGAAGGGCGCGTTGTGCGGCACGGTGCCGTACGAGTTGACCCACACGGTCCCGGCCCGCAGCCGCCGGGCCACCCGATGGGCCCGCCCCACGTCGCGGGTCCACACCCCCGCGGCCAGGCCGTAGGCCGTGTCGTTGGCCCGGGCCACCAGGTCGTCCTCGTCGGCGAAGGGCAGCACGGCCACCACGGGGCCGAAGATCTCCTCCCGTACGAGCTCCGACGCCTCGTCCGCTCCCACGACGACGGTGGGGTTGTAGAACCACCCCGGCGGCAGGTCGTCGCGGTCCGGCCGGTCGCCGCCGCACACCACCTCAGCCCCGGTGGCGCGGGCGGCCTCGACGATCCGCTCCACCCGGGCGCGGTGGTCGGAGGAGATCAACGGGCCGAGGACGGTCCCCGGCCGGGCCGGGTCGCCCACGGGCAGCAGCCGGGCGGCGTCGGCCACCTTCGCCGCCACCTCGTCGACGACGGCCTCCTCCACCATGAGTCTGGTGCCGGCCACGCACGCCTGACCAGTGAGGGCGAAGGCGGCGAGGCCGGCGGCGAGGCCGATCTTGTCGAGGTCGGCGTCGGCGAACACGACGTTGGGCGACTTCCCCCCCAGCTCGAGCGCCACGGGGACGAGGTTGTCGGCCGCCAGGCGGGACACCTCGCGCCCCCCCGCCCGCGAGCCCGTGAAGCTCACCCGGTCGACGCCGCGGTGGGCCACGAGCGACTGGCCCACGTCGGCTCCGCCGAGCACCACGTTGACGGTGCCCGCCGGGAGCCCCGCCGCCTCGCAGAGCTCGGCGAAGCGGAGGGCCGGCAGGGACGCCAGGGGCGACGGCTTGACCACCACGGCGTTCCCGGTGGCCAGGGCCGGGCCGACCTTCGAGCCGAGGAACAGCGACGGCGTGTTGTAGGCCGTGAGCACGGCGACCACGCCGTAGGGCTCGGGCAGGGTGTAGTCGAGGGCGCCCGACGAGCCCAGCGGCACCACGTCGCCCCCGAACTTGTCGATCCAGCTGGCGTAGTACTCGATGTTGCGGACCTCGGCTGCCACCGAGAAGCGGCGGACGACGTCGAGCGGCACACCGTTCTCGGCGCTCTCGAGCGCAGCCAGCTCGTCGGCGTGCTCGCTCACCAGCGAGGCCAGGCGGGCCAGCGCCCGCTGGCGACGACCCGGCGACCACGATCCCCACTCTCCGTCGAGAGCGGCGCGGGCGGCGGCCACCGCCTCGTCCACGCCGGAGGGCGGAGTCGACGGCAGCTCGCACAGCACCTCCGTGGTGGCGGGGTTCTCGCAGGCGAAGGCCGGGCCGGCGTCGGCCCAGTGGCCGCCGATGAACGCGGCGCGGGGCGGCAGGGCCAGGGACACGGCCACTCAGCCTGCGGGGGTCCGGTGGCCGAGGGGGACCGGGCCCGCGACCGGGACGCCGGCGGGCACGGTGGCGTGGGGATGGACCGGGGCTCTCCTCATGGCCGGAGTCTGCCATGCCATGCGACAACATGTGTCGTATGTCACCCACGGTGGTGGGGAGGAGGCGGTGGCGGGGCCACGCCCGCGGGTGCCGACGTGTCCCGGAAGCTGCCCCAGGCGTTACCGTCGGCGGCCGGCACCCGGCGGCACGACCGGGCCCTCGAGCGCGGAGCCGCGGGACGGCTCCGCTGGAGCGACACATCGACATGATACGTTTCCTGTACCATGACTGAGGACCGTGGCAACCGCACGGCTGCCCCTGGGGGCAGCGGTGCACCGAACCAAGGTCGACGGCCTCCGAAGGAAGAGCAGCTGGACGCCAGCGACGAGGTGACCGAGCCGGCACCCGGCGTGCTGCGGATGCAGCTGCCGATCCACTTCACCGGCCTCGGTCACGTCAACATGTACGGGTTGGTCGACGACGACGGCATCGCCGTGGTCGATCCCGGCATGCCGGGCCGCCGTTCCGCCCGGGCCGTCGTCGCCGCCCTGCGGCGAGCCGGCTACCGGCCGCGCGACGTCCACACGATCGTCGTCACCCACTCCCACCCGGACCACTTCGGCGGGGCGGCCCACCTCGCCCGCGCCACCGGCGCCGAGGTCGTCACGCACGCCACCTTCCGGGCGCCGGGGCAGCCGCCGTCGACGCCGGACGTCGCCAGCCTCGACGACGACCTGTCCCCCGTCACGGGGCCCGACGGCGACGATCCCGACGCTCCCGAGATGGTCGTGCGCGATCCGTGGACGCTCCAAGTGCCGTGGCGGGCGCCGGGGGACGCCGTGCCGCCGCCCGAGCTGCCCCGCTCGCTGCCCAGGCCGCTCCAGGGGCTGGCACGACGACTCGGCCGGCGCTACCTCCAGGCACCGAGGACGACGCGCCCCCTCACCGACGGCGCTCCCATCCGGCTGGCCGGGCGGGACTGGTTCGCCGTGCACACCCCGGGCCACACGGCCGACCACCTCTGCCTGCACGACCCCGAGAACCGGCTGCTGCTGGCGGGCGACCACGTGCTGCCGACCATCACTCCCCACATCTCCGGGCTCGGCTGTGGGCGGGACCCCCTCCGCCAGTACCTGGCCGCCCTGCAGGCGGTCGCCCGCCTCGACGTCGACCTCGCCCTGCCGGCCCACGGGAACCCGTTCACCGGGCTGGCCGAGCGCACCCGGCAGATCGGCGAGCACCACGACCGGCGCCTCGAGCGCCTGCGGGAGATCTCCGCCGCCGAGGGCCCCTCCACGGTCGAGGCGTTCTCCCGGGCGCTGTTCCCCCCGGCTCAGTGGGGCCTGATGGCCGAGAGCGAGGTGTTCGCCCACCTGGAGCACCTCCGCCTCGACGGCTCGGCCCGGGCCTGGCGGCACGACGGCGCGCTGGTGTACGACCTGTGCGACCCCGGTCCCTCCTGAGGGGACCGCCGGTCGCGGGGGCCGGCCCGCCGGCCGTCCCCTCGCCTCAGCCGGGCGGTCCGTCGCCCTCCAACCGGGCGGCGAAGGCCGCCGCCTCGGCGTCGCCCTCGGCGTGGGTGTCGAGGCCCTCGAACAGGAACCCGATGAGCTCGGGGTCGTCGAGGATGTTCCAGTCTGGCGCCATGAGCTTGGCGTACCGCTCGAAGTACAGCATCTGCTTGGCCACCAGGACCATCTCGCGGGGCAGGCGGACCTCGTACTTGGTGCCGATCCGCACGATATCCACCAGCACCTGCCCGTAGGAGATCTCCGACAGGGGCTTGCCCAGGATGGGCTCGACGATCTCGGCGATGTCCCGGGCCGACTCCTCGAACTCCACGGGGTTCAGCACCGCGCCGAGGTCGTAGATGGCCTTGGCCACCTCCACGAAGTCGCCCTCGACCAGCAGGGCGGGCAGGCCGTGGCGGATGATGTCCATGGTCTTGGGGTCGAGGTGGCCCATGATGCCGAAGTCCAGGAACACCACGTTCCCCGCCGTGTCGAGCATGAGGTTGCCGGCGTGCACGTCGCCGTGGAAGTAGCCGTGCTCGAGCGCCGCCTCCATCCAGGCCCGCACTCCCCTCTTGAGGGCGGCGGCCAGGTCCCAGCCCTGGGCGTCCAGCTGGGCCAGGTCATCGATCTTGAAGCCGTGGATCCGCTCCATGGTGAGCACCCGAGGAGTGGTGTACGGCCAGCGCACCGTCGGCACACGCACCGTGCCGTTGTCCCCGAAGCGACGGAGGTTGGCCTCGAACATCTCCATGGCCCGCCCCTCGTTCACGAAGTTCAGCTCCTCGGCCAGGGTGGCGGCGAAGTCCTCCACCACCGCCACGGGGTTGGCCATGCGCCCCCGGGTGGACGCCCGCTCGAGCACCTGGGCCATGCGCATCAGGATCCGCAGGTCGCGCTCGACCTGCTCGCGTATCCCCGGCCGCTGCACCTTGACGACCACTTCCTCGCCGTCGGGCAGGGTGGCGGCGTGCACCTGGGCGATCGACGCCGACGCCAACGGCGTGGGGTCGAGCGAGGCGAAGACCTGGTCCGGGGGCGCTCCCAGCTCCTCGGTCAGGATGGCCCGGACCTCGTCGGCCGGGATGGGCGGGACCTCGTCGAGCAGGCTCCGGAGCTCGTCGGAGAGGACCTCCGGGAAGAGGCCGGGGCTCGAGGCGATGAGCTGCGCCAGCTTCACGTAGGTGGGGCCGAGCTCGGCGAACGCCTCCCTCAGCTCGGCGGCGCCGATCTCGCCGTAGCCGGTGCCGTCCCGGGCACCCGGCCGGCTGCGCCAGGCGAAGCGGACCCCGTGGCGCCCCAGGACGGCGGCCGTCGCCGCGGCGCGCCGCACCTCGTGCGTGCCGAACCCCCTGATCGCCTCGACCGTGAGCCCATGTGACCTCGCCACCGCTCTCCCCTTGTCGACTGCCCGTTCCCCGGCGCCGGCGCCGCTCCACGCGGGTTCCCCCATGGCGCTTGCAACGATACGACGTCTGTGGCTCAGTGTCTCATCTCTAGCCGATCCGCGCAATCGCCGTCGCCGGCCACCCTCCCGCCACGCCCGCCCGCGCGCTACCGTCCGCCGCAGGTACCCCCGTCGGAACGTGGACGTGGCCTGCGGACCGTCCCGGGCGGCACCTGTCGCCCACCCCGAGTGCCCCGAGTCGCGATGTCCCTCCCCAGGTGGTCCGAGATCGACGCGCGTCGCGGTCACGCCCACGGGGCCCCCGCCGTGCCGGGGGGCGATCCGGTGGCCGCAGGCCCGTGAGGACACCCGGGCGCCCCCTGCCCGACGAGCCGCTGCACCTGCCCAGCCTCGCCCAGGGGTTGCCGCCGGTGCCCGACGCGGCCCTGGACCGCTACCTCGACGCCGCCGCGTCGTGCTTCGCCCGCTACGGGATCGGCCGCACCAGCGTGCCCGACATCGCCCGGGAGCTGGGCATCAGCCGGACGACGGTCTACCGCCAGCTGGGCACGGTCGAGCAGGCGGCCCGGCTGCTGCTGGCACGTGACCTGCACCGGTTCCTCGCCCACCTCCCGGTGGTGCTGGACGGCGCCACGGGCCCCAGGACGGTGATCCGCCTCGTCGCCGCGGCGACCGCCTTCGCCCGTGGCCACCCCGTCCTGGCCAAGGTGCTGGCCGACGAGCCGGAGCTCATCGGACCGTTCCTCACCGCCGAGCTGCCCGACCTCGTCACCCGCGTGTCGACCATCGCCACGCCCCTGCTGGAGCGGGCGATGCGGTCGGGGCTCGTCCACCGGCGGGATCCCGCGGTGCTGGCCGAGTTCCTGGTCCGGATCACCATCTCCCTGGTGCTGGCCCCCCCGGAGGTCGACACGGAAGCCTTCCTCGACGAGGCGGTGCTCCCCGTCCTGGCCCCCTGACGTCGCGCGCCGGTCGGGGCCTGGCGCCAGCGGCACGGGCTGGCGCCAGGCCCCCGGACCGGCGCACCGGCCTCGCCGTGGCGGTCAGGCCATCAGCGTGACAGGAGGCTCCGCCCGGGCCACCAGCTCGGGGATCACGTCGGCGAGCTCGGCGGGCTCCCAGCGGGACCCCTTGTCCACCGAGGGGCCGCGGCGCCAGCCCTCGGCCACGCCGACGCTGCCACCGGACACGTTGAACACCCGGCCGGTGATCCCCCGGCTCGAGCTGCTGCCCAGCCACACGACCAGCGGTGAGATGTTGTCGGGGGCGAAGGCGTCGAACTCCCCGGCTGGCACCTCGGCGGTGCCGAACCCGAGGGGAGCCGTCATGCGGGTCCGGGCCCCGGGGGCGACGGCGTTGACGGTGACCCCGTAGCGCTCCAGCTCGCGGGCGGCGATGATCGTGAAGGCGGCGATGCCGGCCTTGGCCGCCCCGTAGTTGGTCTGGCCGGGATTGCCGTACAGGCCGGAGCCGGAGCTGGTGTTGACGATGCGGGCGTCGTTGGGCTCGCCCGCCTTGGCCCGGTCGCGCCAGTGGGCGGCGGCCCAGTGGGCGGGGGCGAAGGTACCCCTGAGGTGGACGTTCATCACCGCGTCCCACTCCTCGGCGGTCATGTTCACCAGCATCCGGTCGCGCAGGATGCCGGCGTTGTTGACGAGCACGTCCAGCCCGCCGAAGGTGTCGACCGCCGTCTGGACGAGGCGCCGGGCGCCGTCCCAGTCGGCGACGCTGTCGGTGTTGGCCACGGCCTCCCCGCCCATGGCGCGGATCTCGTCCACCACCTCCTGCGCCGGCCCGGTGGAGCGGCCGCTGCCGTCGACCTCGCCGCCCAGGTCGTTGACCACCACCTTCGCCCCCTCGGCGGCGAAGAGCAGCGCGTGCTCACGCCCCAACCCGCGGCCCGCGCCAGTGATGATCGCCACACGCCCGTCGAGAGATCCCATCGCGGCAACCTAACCAACCGAGCAGCGCGACCGTCAACCGCCGATCGCCGGAGCAGCGACCGCTTCGGCCCCCGTCCGCAGCGAGCATGGATGGTCAGGTCGAGTGGCAGCCGCGCGCCGCAGGCCCGGACGCTGCCGCGAGACACGGTCGAGTGAGCGGAGTCTTCGGAGCGAGCGAGACCACTCAGAAGAACACCATGTCGACGGCGGTGCCGCGCTTGAACTGCGCGCCCGCCGGAGCCGGGGCGCCGGCGACGGTCGCCTCGACGAAGACGCCCTGGGTCGAGCCGAGCAGCGAGCCGACGTTGAG
>DASUJB010000189.1:0-2227 GCA_036279475.1 Acidimicrobiales bacterium
GGCCCCGTCGAGTCCCACATGCCGAACAGCAGGCCGGTCGGGTGGTAGGTGTACAGCGCGCTGGCGTTGGCCGGCGACGCGTCGGTGACGGCCCGGCCGACGTCGCTCAGCCGGAAGAGGGTGCCGTCGAGCAGGCTGTCGCGGAAGATGGCGTCGGCGATGCGGTGCGGCGCTTCGAGAGCGGTGATGCGGCCCAGGTCCTCGAGGCCCTCCTCGCCGGCGAAGTCGACCGCCGCCACCACCAGGGGGATCGCCCCCCTCTCCCACTCGTCGAGCAGGGCCAGCTCCATGCGGTTGGCCTGGGATGCCACCGAGTCGAGGAGGACGCAGTCGACCTCCTCGCCGCCGACCACGCGTCGCTCCATGGCGTATCGGAGCCGGGTCCCGGCCGGCGGCGCGTACGTCGGCGGGAACACCTTGCCGCCCCTGCCCTCGGCAGGCTGCAGGCGCTGCGTCACCCGCAGGGCGACAGCGCCGCCGGCGACGGCTCCGCGGAGCTCCTCGTAGTCCATCGGTGACCTCCTGGGGTCGTGGGGATCCCGGAGTGGGATCCCGGCCAGGGCGACCGGCGCCACGACGTGGTGCAGCGCTCCGACGGCGCGCCAGGCTGCGCCCTCGCCGTGTCCGCCTTCGCCATGTCCGCCGCTCCGCCGTGTCCATCTCGGCCACGAGCAGTGCTCGCCCGTGGCATGCCGCGCAGTCTCGCGCGGAAGCCGGTCGACGCGGCGGCTCTCCGCTCGGAGGCCCGCACCCGTCACCGGCGGGGGTCGTCCGCCTGCCACGGGACGAGCCGCGTCCAGCCCGCCACGGCCCGTGCACCGGTGTTATGTTGCGGACCTTGAAGCCACCGCCGTTCGAGTACCACGCGCCACGGACGGTCGACGAGGTGCTGGACCTCCTCGCCGAGCACGGCGACGACGCCCGGCCGCTCGCCGGTGGCCAGAGCCTCGTCCCGCTGATGTCGCTGCGCCTGGCCGGCCCGGCCGTCCTGGTCGACGTCACCCGCGCCGGCCTCGACACCGTCACCACCGAGGACGGCTGGCTGACCCTGGGGGCCACGGTCCGCGAGCGGGCCGCCGAGCGCTCGGCCCTGGTGGCCGAGCGGGCACCCCTCCTGGCCGCCGCCCTGCCGCTCGTCGGCCACCCCGCCATCCGGGCCCGGGGCACGGTGGGGGGCAGCCTGGCCCACGCCGACCCCGCCGGCGAGCTGCCCGCCGTCGTCGTCGCCCTCGACGCCGAGGTGGTGGCAGCCAGCCGGGCCCGGGGCCGGCGCACCATCGCCGCCGCCGACCTCTACGACGGCTACTTCACCACGGTCCTCGAGCCCGACGAGGTGCTCACCGAGGTGCGGCTGCCCGCTCCCCCGCCCGCCAGCGGCGCGGCGTTCGAGGAGGTGGCCCGCCGGCACGGCGACTTCGCCATGGCCGGGGTGGCCGCCACCGTGGCGCTGGGGCCCGACGGGTCGGTCACCGAGGCGCGGCTGGCCCTCAGCGGCGTGGCCGAGACGCCGGTGCGGGCCCGTGAGGCCGAGGCGGTGCTCGTCGGCCGGGTGCCCGACGACGGTGCGCTGGCGGCGGCCGCCGAGGCCGCCACCGCCGGCCTGTCGCCGCCGTCCGACCTGCACGGCTCGTCGGCCTACCGCCGCCACGTGGCCGGGGTGCTGGTGCGCCGGGCCCTGCGGGCCGCGGCCGAGCGGGCCGGAGGGGACCGGGGATGAGCAGCGTGCACGAGGTCGAGCTCACCGTGAACGGCTCCCCGGTGGCCGGGCGGGTCGAGGCCCGCCGCACGCTGGCCGACTTCCTGCGCGACGACCTCGGCCTCACCGGCACCCACCTGGGCTGCGAGCACGGGGTGTGCGGGGCCTGCACCGTGCTGGTCGACGGCGAGCCGGCACGGTCGTGCCTGATGCTGGCCGTGCAGGCCGGCGGCGCCGACGTGGTCACCGTCGAGGGCCTGGCCCCCGACGGGCAGATGGGGCCCCTGCAGCAGGCCATGCTCGAGTCGCACGGGTTCCAGTGCGGGTTCTGCACGCCGGGGTTCCTGGTGCAGATCAGCGCCCTGCTGGCCGAGCTGCCCCACCCGACCGAGACCGAGATCCGCGAGGCCCTGTCGGGCAACATCTGCCGCTGCACCGGCTACGGCCGCCTCGTCGCCGCCGTCCAGCAGGTCGCCGTCAGCAGGAGCCGGGCGTGACGCTGCTCGACGTCGTCACCAGCCAGCGCGGCGG
>DASUJB010000190.1:0-20646 GCA_036279475.1 Acidimicrobiales bacterium
GGCCGAGGTGGCCGACGCGATCGCCACCCCCGACCGCACGGAAGGCGCAGAGACCCCCGCATGAACTTCCAGAACTACCTCGTCCCCAACGTCGTCGAGCAGACGAGCCGCGGCGAGCGCGCCTACGACCTGTACAGCCGGCTGCTCAAGGAGAACATCATCTTCCTGGGCACGCCGATCGACGACGCCATCGCCAACCTGATCTGCGCCCAGCTCATCCACCTCGAGTCGGAGAACCCCGACAAGGACATCAACATCTACATCAACAGCCCCGGTGGCGACATCACCGCCCTGTTCGCCATCTACGACACGATGTCCTTCATCAAGCCCGACATCAGCACCATCTGCTTCGGGCAGGCGGCCTCGGCGGCCGCCGTGCTGCTGGCGGCCGGCACGCGGGGCAAGCGCCTGGCCCTGCCCCACACGCGGGTCCTGCTGCACCAGCCCTGGGGCCAGGCCGGCGGGCAGGCCACCGACGTCGAGCTGGCGGCCCGGGAGATCCTGCGCATGCGCACGCTGCTCGACCAGATCCTGGCCCGGCACACCGGGCAGACCGAGGAGCGCATCCACAAGGACACCGAGCGCGACTTCGTGCTGAGCGCCGAGGAGGCCAAGGAGTACGGCATCATCGACGAGGTCATCTCCTCGCGGCGAGCTGCCGACCTGACCGGCCCCATCACGCGGGCGAGCTGAGACCGAGGCGACCGGGGGGAGCGAGACGTGGCCAAGTTCGGAGACGGCGGCGAGCTGCTCAAGTGCTCGTTCTGCGGAAAGTCCCAGAAGCAGGTCAAGAAGCTGATCGCCGGCCCCGGCGTGTACATCTGCGACGAGTGCATCGACCTCTGCAACGAGATCATCGAGGAGGAGCTGGCCGAGCCCGCGGAGCTGCGGTTCGACGAGCTCCCGAAGCCCCGTGAGATCTACGACTTCCTGAACGACTACATCATCGGCCAGGAGCACGCCAAGAAGATCCTCTCGGTCGCGGTCTACAACCACTACAAGCGCGTGCAGTACGGCGGGACGCCGTCGGGCGACGTCGAGCTGGCCAAGTCCAACATCATGCTCATCGGGCCCACGGGGTGCGGGAAGACCCTCCTGGCCCAGACCCTGGCCCGCATGCTCAACGTGCCGTTCGCCATCGCCGACGCCACGGCCCTCACCGAGGCGGGCTACGTGGGCGAGGACGTCGAGAACATCCTGCTGAAGCTCATCCAGGCCGCCGACTACGACGTGAAGAAGGCCGAGACGGGCATCATCTACATCGACGAGATCGACAAGATCGCCCGGAAGAGCGAGAACCCGTCGATCACCCGGGACGTGTCGGGCGAGGGGGTCCAGCAGGCCCTGCTGAAGATCCTGGAGGGGACGACCGCCTCCGTCCCCCCCCAGGGCGGTCGCAAGCACCCCCACCAGGAGTTCATCCAGATCGACACCACCAACATCCTGTTCGTCTGCGGCGGGGCGTTCGCCGGCCTGGAGAAGATCGTCGAGAGCCGCGTGGGGCGCAGCGGCGTGGGGTTCACCGCCGACGTCCAGCGCTACGATGACAAGGAGCTGGGCCGGCTCCTCGAGCAGGTGCAGCCCGAGGACCTCCTCAAGTTCGGGCTGATCCCCGAGTTCGTCGGGCGCCTGCCGGTGATCGGCGCGGTGTCGAGCCTCGACCACGAGGCGCTCATCCGCATCCTCAACGAGCCCAAGAACGCCCTCATCAAGCAGTACCGCAAGATGTTCGAGTTCGAGGACGTCGAGCTGGAGTTCGCCGACGACGCCCTCGAAGCCATCGCCGAGCAGGCCCTGCTGCGGGGCACCGGCGCCCGGGGCCTGCGGGCCATCCTCGAGGAGGTGCTCCTCGACCTCATGTACGAGCTGCCCAGCCGCAGCGACGTGGGGCGGTGCGTCGTCGACCGGGCCGTCGTGCTCGAGCGGGTGAACCCGACGCTGGTGCCGCGCACCGAGTCGACGCGCCAGCAGCGGCCCCGCCGCGCCGCCTCCTAGGCCCTCGGGCCGTCTTGGTGGGCGCCACCGTGGACCTCGCCGCCGCCCAGGGGTGGCTCGACGCCCACATCGACATCGAGAGGACCATGGGCGTGTCGGCCGGCCACGTCCAGGGCCTGTCCCTCGACCGCATGCGCCAGGTCCTCGACGTCCTGGGCAACCCCCAGCGGGCCTACCCGGTCGTCCACATCACCGGCACCAACGGCAAGGGCTCGACGGCCCGGATGGTGACGGCCCTGCTCGGTACCCACGGGCTGTCCGTCGGTACCTACGGCAGCCCCCACCTCGAGCACGTCACCGAGCGGATCTCGCGCAACGGCGAGCCCATCGACCCCGAGGAGATGGCCCGGGTGGCGGGCGAGCTGGCGGCCCTGGAGGAGCAGCGCTTCTTCGACGAGCCTCCGTCCTACTTCGAGCTGCTGACAGCCATGGCCTTCGCCTGGTTCAGCCAGGTGGCCGTGGACGTCGCCGTCGTCGAAGTCGGCCTCCTGGGCCGCTACGACGCCACGAACGTGGCCGACGGCCAGGTGGCGGTGGTCACCAACGTCGGTCGCGACCACACCGACGGCACCGGGGACTGGCGGCACCGCATCGCCGAGGAGAAGGCGGGGATCGTCAAGCCCGGCAGCCACCTCGTGCTCGGCCACGTCGAGGAGCGCCTCCGTCACGTGTTCGAGGCCGAGGGGCCCGCCGAGGTGTGGCTGCAGGACCGGGACTTCGGGGTGGTGACCGACCGGTTGGCCCTGGGCGGCCACGTCGTCGACCTGCGCACGCCCCACGGCGAGCACCCCGAGGTGCTCCTGCCGGTGCACGGCGCCCACCAGGTGGGCAACGCCGCGCTGGCGGTGGCGGCCACCGAGGCGTTCTTCGGGCGGCGCCTCCACGACGACGTGGTGGCCGAGGCCTTCGCCGGCCTGACCCTGCCCGGGCGGTTCGAGGTGCTGCACCGGGCCCCCCTGCTGGTGCTCGACGGTGCCCACAACCCCGACGGGGCGGCCACGGTGGCGGCCACGCTGGCCGACGAGTTCTCCGTGGCCGGGCGGCGCCGCTGGGTGGTCGGGGTCCTCCGGGGCCGCGACGTGGGGGAGATGCTGGACCAGCTCGGCGTCCGCCCCGGCGACGAGGTGGTGGCCACGACGCCGCCGTCCCCCCGGGGCGTGCCCGCCGGCGAGCTGGCGGGGATCGCCGCCGCCCACGAGGTCGACGCCGTGGCGGTGCCCGAGGTCGAGGCGGCGGTGGCGCGGGCGTGGGGGGACACGCGCCAGGAGGGCGACGCCGGGCTGGTGATGGTGACCGGCTCGCTCTACACGGTGGGCGCGGCCCGCACGGCATGCCGCCGGCTGGGCCTGGTGGGCTGACGCCGCCTGCCGCCTGCCGCCTGCCGCCTGCCGCCTGCCGCCTGCCGCCTGCCGCCTGCCGCCTGCCGCCTGCCGCCTGCTCTTCGCGCCCGCTCTCGCCGCCCGGGCGACTGGTGCGGACCGGACGACTGGTGCAGGCCCCCGGACCACGCCTCGGGTTTCGTGGCCCGTGGCCCGGGCCCTACCCTCGGGCCCCTGTGAAGAACCGCACCTTCGTCATGTGCAAGCCCGACGCCGTCGAGCGGCGGCTGGTCGGTGAGATCGTCGGCCGCCTCGAGCGGAAGGGCCTCACCCTGGTGGCCGCCGAGCTACGGATGGTCGACCGGGAGCTGGCCGAGCGGCACTACGAGGAGCACCGCGACAAGCCGTTCTTCGGCGACCTCGTCGACTTCGTCACCCGGTCGCCCGCCTTCCCCATGGTGGTCGAGGGCCCGGACGAGGACACATGGCGGCTGGTGCGCAAGCTGGTGGGCGCCACCAAGGTGGTCGACGCCGAGCCGGGGACCATCCGTGGCGACCTGGCCTCCACGACGACGGAGAACCTGGTCCACGCCAGCGACGGTCACGAGTCGGCGGCCCGTGAGATCGGCCTGTGGTTCCCCGGCCTCGGATGACGGTCCGAGCGGCTCGGGAGATCACCAGCGCCAGCGGGTGGCGCGGCTGGCGAACTCGTCTTCGCGCTCGATGATCCCGAAGGCACGGTCCGGCGTGACCTCGACGATGGCGTGGCCCCGGACGAAGGCCTCCATCTCCGGGCGCCCGGCGGGATCGTCGCAGTACTTCGCGACGTAGGCGGCGACGGCACGGTCGATGGCGGCGGTGTCGCCCGCCACGTCGGCGATGCGAGCTCGTCCCTCCACGGAGACGCACTCCACCGTGTCGTCCACGGCCACGACGCACAGCGGGTTCTCGGCGACGTTGCGCGCCTTGCGAGCGCGCGGGGAGCACGAGAACCAGAACCGGTCGCCCTCGGGCAGCCACACGCCCCACACCGGCATGGCGTGGGGCCGTGCCGAGGCCGACGCGGTGACGACCCAGTAGTTCCGGTTGTCGACGAGGCGCTGCTGCGCCCATGTCCAGGGCAGGGCACCGGCCGGGTCGGCCGGGACGCCGTAGTCGGCCATCGCGGGACGCTCGACGCTCGGCACGGGCGCAGGCTAGCCCCTGGTCGCCGGTGGTCGTGGCTCCCCGTCGGCCCCGGCGGCGGCCGCACCCGAGGTCGTGGCGGGCGACTAGCCTGCCGGTCCCATGGGCCGAGACGAGTTCCTGGAAGCCGCCGCGCCGCTCATCGGCGAGGTCGGCTCCGCCTTCTACTTCGCCCCCGAGACGCTGGCCACCGGGAAGGACATCGGGCTCGACGGCTTCCGGTACTACTTCCTCGGGCGTGGCGGCGTCCTGGGCGACGTCGAGGCCCCGGTAGTGGCCAGCGCCTTCGGGTACTTCAAGCCGAGCGTGGTGGCGGCCATGTGGGACAGCGGCCGCGAGCGCTGCGGCCGGTCGCCCCGCGAGGTGGGCCGCTCCTACCTGGCGTGCTGCCACGAGCTGGGGCGGTCCCGCTACGCCGACGTCGACGACCTCGCCGGCCTGTGCGCGGCGGCGGCCGCCGTGGACGACGCGGCCGACAACGCCGGGCTCGCCCTCTACGCCGCCATCTCGGCCGAGCCCCGCCCCGACGACCTGCCGGCGCGTGCCGCCCACCTGGTGGCCGTCCTGCGCGAGCTGCGGGGGAGCGCCCACCTGCTGGCGGTCCGGGCGTCGGGGCTGGCTCCCCGGGTCGCCCACTGCATCAAGAGGCCGGACGACTTCGCCGCCTTCGGCTGGGGCGAGGACGAGCGGCCCACCGTCACCGAGGCCGACCGCGAGGCGCTGGACCGTGCCGAGGACCTCACGGACCAGATCGTGGCCCCGGCCTTCGCGGTGCTCGACGACGCCGGGCGGTCCACCCTCCTGTCGGGCCTCCGCCAGATGCAGGCCCGGCTGGCGGGCTGATCCCCCGGCCGGGACGCCCCGCCCGGCGGGGGCCCGGCGTGGAGGCGTCGCCACATGACGTCGCCGGGCCGGCCGGTGACGGTCGTGCCACCCCACCGGCGGTGGCCCCGGCGTGGGGTGTCGCCACGGCTCGGACGGAGTCGCACTCGGATCAGCGGCGCGAGCGGGACATCAGGTAGACGAAGTACGGCGCGCCCAGCATCGACACGACGAGGCCGGCGGGGACCTGCGCCGGGGCGATGACCGTCCGGCCGATGACGTCGGCGAGGCCCAGCAGCACGGCCCCGACCGCCACCGCCACGGGCAGGATGCGGACGTGCCGCCCACCCACGAGGCCCCGGGCGACGTGGGGCGCCACCAGGCCGACGAACGCGACGACGCCCACGGCGGCGACGCTCAGGGCGCCCAGCACGGCCGCCACCACGACCATGACGGCCCGGGTCCGCTCGAGGTGCACCCCGACGAGCCGGGGGGTGTCGTCGTCGAGGGCGAGCAGGTCCAGCTCCCGGTGGCGGGCGAGGGCCACGGGGACGGCGACGACCAGGCCGACGGCCACGGGGAGGACCTCCTCCCACGTGCGCCCGTAGGTGGTGCCCGACAGCCACGTGTAGATCCGGGGCGTGTCCCACGGGTTGGCCCGCAGCAGCAGGTAGGCGGACAGCGACGACAGCCCGTACCAGAGGCCGATGCCGACGAGCACCAGGCGCTCGGCGTCGAGCCCCTGGCGCCACGACAGCCCGTAGACGACGGCGAACGCCGCCAGGGCACCGGTGACGGCCGCGGCGACCAGCGTGCCCGTGCCGGTGCCGGCCCCGGTCGCCAGCACCGCCCCCAGGCCCGCTCCCGCGGTGACCCCGATCAGGCCCGGTTGGGCCAGCGGGTTGCGGCTCGTGGCCTGCACGACGGAGCCGGCGAGGGTCAGGACGCCGCCGGCCGGCAGGGCGGCCACCACGCGGGGGCCGCTCGTCGAGGGCGAACCGCGCCACGGGGGCGCCCTCGCCCTGGACCCACAGGACGACGTCCCCGGTGCGGATCCAGGTGTGCCCCCCCAGCAGGCCCAGGAGCAGGCAGCCGGTGACGGCGATCGCTCCCGTCACCAGCACGACGGCGAAGCGCCGCCGGCTGGGGACGCTCAGGGCGGTCCGTGCCGGCGCGCCCGTCGGCCCGTCGCCGCGGCGCCGTGCCAGGGCGACCAGCACGGCGGCGCCGAGGACCGTCGTGGCGATCCCGGTGGGCACGCTGGTGGCTCCTCGGCACCGATGAGCGCCCGCACGACCGCGTCGGCCAGGACGACGAGACGGGCGCCGACAAGGCCCGCGGCAGCGCAGCCTCGTCCGGGCCATGGAGGGCGACGACACCGGGCGTACCCCGTGAGCGGTGGCGCCCCTCTCGACGTGGCCGGCATCGGCTTCGGGCCCTCAAACCTGGTGCTGGCCATCGCCATCGGAGAGCGCAACGCCCGGGCCGAGTCCGCCGCCGCCCTCAGCGCCGCCTTCCTCGAGCCAGCCCCGCCTCGGCTGGCACCGGGGCATGCTGCTCGACGACGTCACCATGCAGGTGTCCTTCCTCAAGGACCTCGTGACGCCGCGCAACCCGGCCAGCGACTTCAGCTTCGTGTCGTACCTGCACAGCCCGGACCGCCTCGTCGACTTCGTCAACCACAAGGTCCTGTATCCCCTGCGGATCGAGTTCCATGACTACCTCGAGTGGGCCGCGGCCCGGGTGGCCACCGTGGACCGCTACGACGAGACGGTCGTCGACGTGCGGCCGATCGTCGAGGAGGGGACGGTGGTGGCGCTCGACGTGGTCAGCCAGGCCAGCGGCGGCAGGGCCACGCCCGGCGTGGTGCGGGCCGCAACGTGTCGATCGCCACCGGCCTCGCCCCCTGCGTGCCCGCGGGCGTGCCGCTGGGCGAGCGGGTGTGGCACAACCTGGGCCTCCTCCCGCGGGTGGAGGCCCTCGCCGAGGGCGCACCGCCGCGGCGTCTCGTGGTGGTGGGAGCAGAGCGCGGCCGAGACCGTGGAGCACCTCCACCGCCGCTTCCCCACGGCCGAGGTGTGCGCCGTGTTCGGGCGGTACGGCTACAGCCCGTCCGACGACACGCCGTTCGCCAACCGGATCTTCGACCCCGCGGCCGTCGACACGTACTACGGGGCCGACGAGGAGGTGAAGCGGTCGATGTTCGACCACCACCGCAACACCAACTACTCGGTGGGGGTGCGGCGGGCACCGGTGGCCTGATCCCGGACGACGGTCGCGCTGGCCCCCGCCGGGGTCAGGGGGACGGGGGCGGGCCCGCCGCCTGCCGGGAGCGGGGGGGGTGGCCGTCACGTGCGCGGGGGCGGCGTTAACCTACCCAGAGCCCTCCGGCGACCGGCGAAGGACGCCAGCGCATGCCCGACAACATCTTCTCCTCGCTGACGGGTCGGGACATGGCCGTCGACCTCGGCACGGCCAACACCGTCATCTACGTGCGCGGCAAGGGCATCGTGCTCAACGAGCCGTCGGTCATCGCCGTCAACGTGCGCGACGGTCGGCCGGTGGCGGTGGGGGTCGAGGCCAAGCGGATGATCGGGCGCACCCCCAGCCACATCGAGGCCATCCGGCCGCTCAAGGACGGGGTCATCGCCGACTTCGAGATCTGCGAGAAGATGCTCAGCTACTTCATCCACAAGGCGCACAACCGCCGCTGGGGCAAGCCCCGCATGGTGATCTGCGTGCCCTCGGGCATCACCGGGGTCGAGCAGCGGGCCGTCCAGGAGGCGGCCGAGTACGCCGGCGCCCGCAAGCCGGCCTACATCATCGAGGAGCCCATGGCGGCCGCCATCGGCGCCGGGCTGCCGGTGCAGGACCCGACGGGCAACATGATCGTCGACATCGGCGGGGGGACCACCGAGGTGGCCGTGATCTCCCTCGGGGGCATCGTCACCAGCCAGTCCGTGCGGGTGGCGGGGGACGAGCTCGACGAGTCCATCGTCAACTTCGTGAAGAAGGAGTACGGGCTGGCCATCGGCCAGCGCACGGCCGAGGAGGTGAAGATCGCCCTGGGATCGGCGTGGCCCCTGCGCGAGGAGCTCGAAGCCGAGATCCGCGGTCGTGACCTGATGACCGGCCTGCCCAAGACGATCGTCACCACCACCGACGAGGTGCGGGAGGCGATGGAGGAGCCGGTGTCGGCCATCGTGGACGCGGTCAAGGTCACCCTGGACAGGACCCCACCCGAGCTGGCCGCCGATGTGATGGACAAGGGCATCTGCCTGGCGGGAGGCGGTGCTCTGCTGAACGGGCTCGACGCTCGCCTCCACCACGAGACCGGCATGCCCATCGCCATCGCACCCAACCCGCTGCACGCCGTGGCCGTCGGCTCGGGCCAATCCCTCGAGCACTTCCACGCGCTCAAGAGCGTGCTGTACGCGTCGACCGGTTACTGAGGCGGCCGGCATGGCGTTGTCGCCTCCCAGCGGCTCGCGGACGCGGGTGGCCGTGCTCGTCCTGGCCTCGGTGACCCTGCTCGCCATGGGCCTGCGCGACGTGCCGGTGGTCCGGGACGCCCGTTCGGCGGCCGCCCGTGTCGTCGACCCGGTCGAGGGCGTGGTGGGCACGGTCACCGATCCCGTCCGCGACGCCTGGCACGGCGTCACCGACTACGACGAGGTGCGACGGGAGAACGACCGCCTGCGCGAGCGGCTGGCCGGCGTCGACAGCGCCCGCATCGCCCGCAGCGACGCCGAGCGCCAGCTCGCCGAGCTGTCGGCCTCCCTGGAGCTCCCGTTCGCGGGCGACTCCCCCCAGGTCACGGCACGGGTGGTGTCGGGCCCGCGCTCGAACTTCTCCCATGCCATCGAGATCGACAAGGGCACCGACGACGGCATCGCCGTGGGGATGCCGGTCGTGACCGGCGGTGGCCTGGTGGGGCGCGTCGACCAGGCCACCGCCGACTCTGCCCGGGTCGAGGTGCTGTCCGACCCGGAGTTCCGGGTGGGGGTGCGGCTGGCCACCACCGGGGCGCTGGGGACGGCGCGGGGCCAGGGGGACGATGAGCCGCTGGTCGTCGACTCCTCGATCAGCCCCAGCACGAAGGTTCCCCGGGGCACGGGGGTGGTCACGAGCGGCGTCGACCGCAGCGCCTTCCCGCCCGGGGTCCCCGTCGGCACCGTCGCCGCCACCCGCAAGGGTCCCGGCGGCCTGGCCCTCGAGCTCGACGTGCAGCCCCTGGCCGACGTCGACCAGCTCTCCTACGTGACCGTCCTCCAGTGGCGGGCCGGGTAGCCGGTGGGCCGGCGTCGATGGGTCCCCGCCCGCGCCGCCCTGGTGGTGGCAGCGGCGATCCTCCTCCAGATCACCCTGGTCAGCGACCTGCGGATCGCCGGCGCCGTCGGTGACGTGGCGCTCGTCGTCGTGGTGGCCGCCGGCATCACCGGCGGACCCGACCGCGGCGTGGCCTACGGCTTCGCGGTGGGTCTGGCCTTCGACCTCGTGGTCGACAGCCCCTTCGGGCTCACGGTCCTCACCTACGCCCTCGTGGGCTACGGCACCGGGCTGGCGTCGGCGGCTCTCCAGCGCACCGGCGGCTGGCTGCCGGTAGCCGTGGCCGGCGTGGCCGGTGTCGTGCACACGGCCCTCTTCACCGGGCTCGGGAACTTGGTCGGCGTCGACTACCCCTTCGCCGAGGTGCCCTCCGTCGCCTTGGCCGTGGGGGTGGTGGGCGCCGTGCTGGTGCTGCCGGCGGTGCACGTCCTGTGGTGGGTCCACGGTGCCCCCGAGCCGGACCGGCTGGAGCTGATGCTGCGATGAGCATGCCCGTCCCCGAGGACCGCCGCCACGTCCCCCGGCTCCGCCTGTCCGTCCTGGCCGTCGTGGCCGCCGCCCTCTTCGCCGCCCTCTTCGCCCGCCTGTACGACCTCCAGGTGGTGGGCTCGGATCGCTACCAGGTGCAGGCCGAGGCCAACCGGGTGCGCACCGTCCAGATCCCCGCCCCCCGCGGCCGCATCCTCGACCGCAAGGGAGCGGTGCTGGTGGACAACCGGGTGGCGGTCGTGGTGGCCGTCGACCGCAGCGTCCTGGGCGACCTGCCGCGGCGGCGGCAGCTCGAGGTGCTGGGGCGCCTGGCCGCCGACCTCACCTCCGCGGGGCACGCCACGGATGCCGGCGCCCTCGGCGAGCGCCTCGGCGACGACCGCTACAGCCGCTACGCCCCCGTGCCCGTGGCGGCCGACGTGCCCGAGGACCTGAAGATCTACCTCGAGGAGCACGCCGACGACTACCCCGGTGTGGTGGTCGAGCGCGCGGCCCTGCGCAGCTACCCCCACGGGCCCCTGGCCGTGCACATCCTGGGGTACGTGGGCAAGATCAACGAGCAGGAGCTGGCGGAGCGGCGACGTGAGGTCGCCAAGCCGTACACGCTCAACGACGAGATCGGGAAGACCGGCGTCGAGCAGACCTTCGAGCCCTACCTGCGGGGCACGCCGGGCGTCCGCCGCATCGAGGTCGACGCCCAGGGCGACCCGGTGCGGGTCATCGACGAGCGACCGCCACGGCCGGGCGACGACCTGGTCCTCTCCATCGACGCCCAGGTGCAGGCGCTGGCCGAGCAGAAGGTGCAGCAGGCCCTGGCCGAGGCCCGGGCCCGCCCCAACCGCGACGGCTCCCGCAACGCCGGCACCACCGGCGCCGCCGTGGTGCTCGACCCCTCCAGCGGCCAGCTCCTGGCGCTGGCGTCGACGCCGTCCTACGACCCCGAGCTGGCCGTCGACGGGTTCGACCAGGCCGAGTGGGCCAGGCTGAACGACCCGGCCAACGGCACGCCCCTCAACAACTGGGCCATCCAGGGCCAGTGGGCCCCGGGGTCGACGTACAAGCCGTTCGTCGGGTACGCGGCGCTGATGTCGGGGGTCATGGCCCCCGACACCGAGTTCGTCGACCGCGGCGGCTACCAGATCCCCGGGTGCACCGGGGCCAAGTGCTACCGCAGGAACGCCGGCGGCTCCGCGTACGGCACGGTGACCATCCCGCGGGCGCTGACCGTGTCGTCAGACGCGTACTTCTACCACGTCGGCGCCGAGTTCTGGCTCCAGCGCGACCGCTTCGGTGGCGACGACGCCATGCAGCGGCACCTGGTCCCCTGGGGCCTGGGCGACCGCACGGGCGTGGCCCTCACCAGCGAGGCCACCGGCCGGGTGCCGACGGCCGCCTGGAAGCGCGACTACTGCAACCGGGTGGACTGCGGCGACCCCGACTGGCGCACCGGGGACAACGTCAACATGGCCATCGGCCAGGGCGACGTGCTGGTGACCCCTTTGCAGCTGGCCAACGCCTACGCCACCTTCGCCAACGGGGGCACCCGGTACGTGCCCCAGGTGGCCCTGCGCACCCAGCGGTACCAGAGCGCGAAGGTCACCGAGCAGCTGGCGCCGCAGGTGGCGGGGCGGGTGCCCCTCCCCCCCAACGTGCGCCAGCCGCTGCTGGACGGCCTGGCCGGGGTGCCCCGCGACGGCACGGCCAGCCGCGCCTTCGCCGGGTTCCCCCTCGACCGGTTCCCGGTCGCGGCCAAGACCGGCACCGCCCAGGTGGACGGCCGGTCCGACACGGCCGTGTTCGCGGCCTTCGGCCCGGTGACGGCCCCCCGCTACTCGGTGGCGGTCGTGCTGGAGGAGTCGGGCTTCGGTGGCACCGCCGCGGCTCCGGTGGCCCGGGCGCTGCTCGAGGGGCTGGCCGGCATCACCCCCCTCCGGCCCGTGGGCCCCGACGGCCTCCCGGTGGGACCGGCCCAGCCGGTGGGCACGACCCCGGGCGGCGGCTATGACTGAGCGGGGCGTCGAGGAGCGGGGACCGGCAGGGGGTGGGGCCCGTGGCTGACGCCTGGGGGCTCGGACGGGCGCCGCACCGGGGCCCGTCCGTGGCGGGCCGGGGGGACCGCGGCCGGCGGCGGCTCGAGCCCGTCTTCCGCACGCGGGCGCCGGCGGCCTGGAAGCACGTCGACCTCGTGCTCGTCCTGTGCGTGGCCGCGGTGTCGGTGCTGGGCGCGCTCATGGTGCTGTCGTCGACGCGGGGCACCAACCCCGACGCCTACGACACCTCGTTCCTCCGCAAGCAGGTCCTGTTCATCGCCGTGGGGGTGGTGGGCATGGTGCTGGTCACCCTGGTCGACTACCGGCACCTCCGCGACGTGGCGTGGGTGCCGTACGTCGTGACCACGTTGCTGCTGGCGCTGGTCGTGTCGCCGCTCGGCAGCGAGCGGCGGGGGACCCAGGCCTGGTTCCAGCTGGGCGGGTTCCAGCTGCAGCCGGCGGAGCTGGCCAAGGTGTCCGCCGTGCTGGCGGTGGCCACGGTGCTGGCACGGTCCGAGGTTCCCCTCAGGGCCCGCCGGTTGGCCGTCGCCCTCGTCGTCCTGGGCCTCCCCGTGGCCCTCATCATGCTGCAACCCGACCTGGGCACCGCCCTGGTGTTCCTGGCCATCGCCACGGGCACCCTTCTGGTGGGAGGGGCCCGGGCCCGGCACCTCGTCCTGCTCACCGCCGTCGGGGTGATCGGCATGGTCGGCGTGGTCAACTCCGACGTGCTCGAGGACTACCAGCGCGACCGGCTGACGAACTTCCTGGCCGACGACGACGCCGACGTCCAGGCCAGTGCCTACAACTCCGACCAGTCGAAGGCCGCCATCGCGTCGGGCAGCATCAACGGGAAGGGCCTCTTCGAGGGAACCCAGACCCGGCTCGGCTTCGTGCCCGAGCAGCACACCGACTTCATCTTCACCGCCGTGGGCGAGGAGCTGGGCTTCGTCGGCTCGGCCACCGTGCTGGGCCTCCTGGCGCTGATCTGCGTGCGCACCTGGCGCACGGCACAGATCGCCGGGGACCGGCTGGGCATGTTGATCTGCATCGGCGTGCTGTCGATGCTGGTGTTCGAGATCTTCCAGAACGTGGGCATGACCATGGGGATCATGCCCATCACCGGCATCCCGCTGCCGTTCATGAGCTACGGGGGGTCCTCGATCATCGCCTCGTGGCTGGCCATCGGGCTCGTGCTCAACGTGCACATGCGCCGCTTCGGCTGAGTGGCCCGGGCGAGGCCGGGCCCGACCCGTGCTCGGCGCGATCAGGCGGGACCGACCTCGGCGGGGTGGGCGACGCCAAGCACCCCTTCCCGGTCGAGGAGGTACAGCTGCAGCTCGACGGTCCGACCGGTCACGCCGTCCCCGTCCAGGGCGACGAGGGCGTCGTGCACGGCGTCGACGTCCCGGGGGTCGAGCACCGGGGCGGCCAGGGGGGCACGGGCCAGCACCTCGAGCACGTCCACGTTGAGCAGCACGTCCCGGGGCCTCTCCACCATGCTCCGCAACGCCAGGGTGGTCAGATGGCGGAGCTGACCGTCCTCGATCCCTTCGAGGGCCCGGGCCGTCCCCGGCCCGTCGACCACGGCCGTGGCGCGGGAGGCGGCGGCCACCAGCCGAGCGAGGGACGCGGTCGGGAAGGGGCCGGCCACCGGTACCCGCGCCAGGAGCTGGCCGCCGGGGGGCGGGGGGCCCGGCGCGATGCCGGAGGCCACCAGGAGGAGGCCGGAGTCGAGGCGCTGGTGGTCGACGAGGCGCTGGTCGTGCACGAAGGCGTGGTCGGACAGGGGCATGGCCACGTCGACGCCCCGGCAGGCCAGGAGGAGGGCCAGGCCGGCGGCCGCGCCCCCGTAGGTGGCCTCGCCCCGGCTCAGCAGGACCGGGTGGCGGCCCAGCTGGCGGCGGTGGTCGACCACCTCGTCGGCGAGCCGGTCGAGGACGGACGACGGGACGGTCGAGTAGGCGGCGGCCGCCGTGTTCTGGGGGCGGTCCATGCGGGGGCTCACCACGGCCAGGGCGGTCGTGGCCAGGGCCACGACCATGGCGGCGACGGGACGCACCGCGGCGGCCTGCCGACCGGCGGCGGGGCGGCCGCGGGCGGGACGGCGCCCGCGGGCGGCGACCCGGTCGGCCACCGCCGTGCCCACGACCAGCACCACCAGGAAGGCGAGCACGAACGCCCAGTGGTAGAAGGCGAGGCGGGTCTTCTCCAGTCCCTCGGGCACCGACGAGCCGTTCAGCAGGCCGGCCACCAGCGCCACGCCGGTCATGGCCCCCAGGGCGGCCCGGGGTCGCGCCGTGCGGTGGCGCCACGTCAGGAGGGCCACCAGGGCCAGCATGGCGGCGGCGGTCGCCCACGTCAGCGGCGACGGGGGGGAGATCATGCGCCAGCCGTCGGCGTCGGTGCTCCCCAGCAGGGGGGGCAACCCCACGGCGTGGGCGACCTGGCCGGCGGCCGAGCCCATCCCCACGGTGTCGCCGTTGCCGTGGCGGGCGAACCACAGGATGTCGCCCAGGTTGCCGTCGCCCACCGCCTGGTCGACGAGCACCGGGGCCCACAGCACGAGGGCCACCACGGCCGAGGCCACGACCGCCCGCCGTGCCTGGCGGCGGGCGGCGGGGTCCCGCGACCGGCCGTCGTGCCACCACCCCAGCGCTCCGAGGCCCGTGCCCCCCACGACCAGGACGACGGTGGCGGGCACGACGGCCAGGTGCTGCTGGGCGGTGAAGGACGCGGCCGCCGTGGCGAGGGGCAGCAGCCGCACGTCGCCCGCCGCCACCGCCCACGCCAGCACGGCCGTGAGCAGCAGCGGGTAGCCGGCGATGCTGGAGCTGACCGGGTTGACCAGGGAGGCGGTCCCCGTGGTGAACGTCACGAGGGCCAGCCCCAGGGTGGCGACCAGGGCGCCCCGGTCACCGAGCAGGCGACGGGCCACCCACGCCGCGGCGACCAGGCACGTGCCGGTGACGACGGCCGAGACCAGGGGCATGCCCAGGGCCGGTCCCAGCACCCGCACGGGGATGGCCAGCAGGTAGAGGTGCACGGGCCCCGGGTGGTGGACGACGTCGGGCCCGCCGGTGTACAGCCCCGACTGCGAGGGCTGGCCCACGAGGGGCGTGCGGGCCGTGCCCACGTCGAGGGCCCGGAGGCCCATGAGGGCGGGGTCGTTGGTGGCGGACCACTCGGGCACGACGTGGGCCAGGGCGGCCGCCGGCGCCAGGAGGAGGGCCAGGGCCAGGGCGACCACCCACCACGGGGCCCGGCCCTGCAGCCGGGGGCGGGGTGGCATCCGGCCCGGCACGCCGGTGGCGGGCTCCGGCTCGCCCTCCGGGGAGGTGGAGGCCGCGGGGTCGGCACCGTCGGAGCGACCGTTCCCCGACCTGGGCGGAGCGTGGCCCGGGGCGCCCGGGGCTGACGGGCGTGCTGGGGCTGCCGGCGGTGCCGGCGGTGCCGGGGGTGCCGGGGCGGACGTGGGTGCCGGCGGGGACGTGGGTGCCGGCGGGGAGATCGGGGCCGACGGGGAGAGCTCGGTGCACGGCGGGCCCGGGACGTCGCCGCGGTCGGGCTGCGCCGGGCGGTCGGGTGGCTCCCGCCGATCGGCGCCGCCGACCCCGCGCCCCACTCCCCGCCAGGGGCCCGCCCCGACCCGGTCCCCGGCCACGCTGCGACCCTAGCGGCGCAGTGGGGCGGAGCGCAGAGGGGGCGGAGGGCAGGGGCGAGGGGGCGGAGGGGCGAGGGGGGGCTAGCGCAGCGGGGCGACGGGGGAGCGGCGGTGGGGCGCCGGCACGGCGGGGGATGCTGGTGACCACCGGGCCCGAGCCCCGGCCACGGCACCGGCGGCAGGTGGGGGTCGTGACGGGGCGTGTGACATCATCGCGTCGACGTGTGCCGTCGGCGCCGGGCGACCTGGTGGACCGGCAGGGGAAGGGGACGAAGGTTGGGGACCCAGGTGTCGGTGGTGATGCCCGCCTACAACGAGGCGGACAACCTGGCCGAGGTCGTCCCCGAGACGGTCGCCGCCCTCCGCGACGCCGGGTTGACCTACGAGGTGGTCGTCGTCGACGACGGCAGCACCGACGGCACGGCGGACGTCCTGCGGCGGCTGGAGGGCGACGGCGTGGTGGGGGTCCGGCTGCGCCGCAACGCCGGCAAGTCGGCTGCCCTCGACGCCGGCCTCGCCCGCGTGCAGGGCGAGTACGTGGTGCTCATGGATGCCGACGGCCAGGACGACCCCCGCCAGATCCCCCGCCTCCTCGCCGTCCTCGACGGTGAGGACGGCGCCGACCTCGTCACCGGGCGGCGGGCCGTGCGCCACGACCGGTTCGTCAAGCGCACCACCTCGAAGCTGTACAACCGGGCCACGGCGCTGGTGACCGGGGTCAGGGGCAGCGACTTCAACAGCGGCTTCAAGGCCATGCGGGTCGAGCTGGCGACCTCCCTGAGCCTCCATGGCGAGTTGCACCGCTACATCCCCGTGCTGGCGCAGTGGCGCGGGTTCCGGGTGGCCGAGGTCGACGTCGACCACCAGCCGCGCCGCCACGGGCGGTCGAAGTTCGGCCGGGCCCGGTTCTGGCGGGGGTTCCTCGACCTCATCACGGTCAAGTTCCTCACCACCTACACCGGCCGCCCCTTCCACCTCTTCGGCGGCATCGGCGTGCTGACCGGTGGCGTGGGGTCGGCCTTGCTGGGCTGGATGCTCGTCGAGCGGCTCCTGGGGCACCAGATCGGGACGCGGCCGGCTCTCCTGGCCGGCGTCCTGCTGGTCGTGGTGGCCCTGCAGATGGTGATGCTCGGCCTCCTGGCCGAGCTGAGCGTCCACCTGCGGCGGGTGGCCCCGGGCCCGCGGCCGCGGTCGGAGGGCGGGGCACCGTGACCGGCGGCACCGGGCCGCCCTCCGCCGGGGACGTCGCGGCACCAGCCCCCGCCGGGAGTCCTCCCCGGGCGATCGGCCTGGCGCCCGGGGCGCCGCGGCGGGCGGCGGGCCAGGACGCCGCCAAGTACGGGTCGTCGAACCTCGTCGTGCGCACCCTGCTCGACCGGTGGGCCGGCCGGCTCTCGGCGGTGGTGGGCCCCGTGGCCGGCACGATCGTCGACGTGGGCGTGGGCGAGGGCCTGTGCATCGAGCGGCTGCTCGCCTCGCCGGGCGTCCGCGCCGACGTGGTGGGCGTGGAGTACCGCCACGACAAGGCGGCCGTCGCCGGGCGGGTGCCTGCCGTACGAGCGATGGTGGGCGACGCCGGCATGCTGCCGCTGCCCGGTCGGTGCGCCGACCTGGTCACCTGCGTCGAGGTGCTGGAGCACCTCCCGGCCGTGGCCCCGGCGGTGGCCGAGCTGGCGCGCGTGGCCCGTGACCGCTGCGTGGTCTCGGTGCCCTGGGAACCCTGGTTCCGCCTCGGCAACCTCGGTCGCGGCAAGAACCTCCGCCGCCTGGGCAACGATCCCGAGCACGTAGGGTGGTTCACCCCACGCCGGCTGCGCCGGGCCCTGGGCACGTCGTTCGCCGACGTCCGGGTCGTGCGGTCGTTCCCGTGGCTCATCGCCGAGGCTCGTGGCCCTCGCGTGCCGGAGCCCGGCCCACGCCCACGCTGCCCCTGACGTCCCCGCCCACCGGCGGTGGCGCCTCCGGGCACCGGTGTGCGGGCCGGGGAGCGGTGCCCCGCTAGCCTGGTCCCGACATGTCATCGGTCTGGACACAGCTCGAGCCCCACCTGGCGGGCGTGGAGAAGCCGGCCCGCTACATCGGGTTGGAGCTCGGTGCCCAGCGCCCCACCGGCCCGGGTGCCGTCTCGTGGCTGCTCACCTACCCCGACACCTACGAGATCGGCCTGCCCAACCAGGGCCTCCAGATCCTCTACGAGATCCTCAACGAGCGCGACGACGCCAGCGCCGAGCGCGCCTACGCACCCTGGGGCGACCTCGAGGCCGTCATGCGGGCCGAGCGCATCCCCCTCTTCTCGGTCGACACCCACCGGCCGGCCGGGGAGTTCGACGTCCTGGCGTTCAACCTGTCGGCCGAGCTCACCTACACCAACCTGTTGAACTGCGTGGACCTCGCCGGGGTGCCCGTCCGTGCCGCCGACCGCCGTCCCGAGCACCCGCTCGTGGTCGCCGGTGGCCACTGCACCTACAACCCGGAGCCGCTGGCCGACTTCCTCGACTTCGTCGTGCTGGGCGACGGCGAGGAGGTCGTGTCCGAGGTCACCGAGGTGGTCCGCGACTGGAAGGCGGCGGGGCGCACCGAGGGCAGCCGTGCCCGGCTCTGGCGGGAGCTCAGCCACGTCGACGGCGTCTACGTCCCCGCCATGTACGAGGTGGCCTACGAGGGGCGGGCCCTGAGGTCGGTGACGCCCCGCTTCCCCGACGTGCCCGAGCGGGTCGAGAAGCGCACCATCGCCGACCTGGCGGCGTGGCCCTACCCGCGCCGCCAGCTGGTGCCGCTCACCGAGGTGGTGCACGACCGGCTCAACGTCGAGGTGTTCCGGGGGTGCACCCGCGGCTGCCGCTTCTGCCAGGCCGGGATGATCACCCGTCCCGTGCGCGAGCGGCCGGCCGAGCAGGTGCGCACCATGGTGGCCGACGGCCTGCGGCGCACGGGGTACGACGAGGTGGCGCTCACCAGCCTGTCCACCGCCGACTTCTCCGGCATCGAGGGCACGGTGCGGGACGTCGTCGACGACCCGGCCCACTGCGGCCAGGTGTCGGTGAGCCTCCCCAGCCTGCGCGTCGACGCCTTCACCGTCGGCATCGCCGCGCAGATCCAGAAGGCACGGCGCACCGGCCTCACCTTCGCCCCCGAGGCCGGCACCTGGCGCATGCGCCAGGTCATCAACAAGCTGATCCGCGAGGACGACCTGTACGGCGCGGTCGACAGCGCCTTCAGCCAGGGCTGGCGGCGGGTGAAGCTGTACTTCCTCACCGGCCTGCCGTCGGAGACCGACGAGGACACCCGCGGCATCCTGGAGCTGGTCCGCAACTGCGTGGAGATCGGGCGTGGCCACACCTCGGGGGTGTCGGTCAAGGCCTCGGTCGGGGGTTTCGTCCCCAAGCCGTTCACGCCGTTCCAGTGGTTCGGGCAGAACACGGTGGCCGAGCTGGAGCGAAAGGTCGCCCTGCTGCGCGAGGGGGCCCGCAAGGCCAAGGGCGTCCAGCTCACCTGGCACGATCCCCGGGCCACGCTGGTCGAGGGCCTCGCCTCCCGGGGCGACCGGCGCCTCGGGCCCGTCATCGAGCAGGTGTGGCGCCGAGGCGGCACGTTCCAGGAGTGGAGCGAGCACTTCCGCCCTGAGCTGTGGGCCGAGGCGATGGCCGACCACGGGCTCGACGTCGACTGGTACGTCCACCGGCACCGCACCGAGGACGAGGTGCTGCCCTGGGACCACCTGTCGGCCGGGCTCCACAAGGACTTCCTGTGGCAGGACTGGCAGGACGCCCTGGCCGAGGTGGGCCTGCCCGACTGCCGCTGGACGCCCTGCTACGACTGCGGGGCCTGCACCGGTTACGGCGTCGAGCACGTGGTCGCCTCGGCCACGCCCCCGGCAGGGGGCAGCCAGGGCACGGGTCAGGACCTGGCGCAGGGTGACGTGCCCGTCGCCCTGCGCCGGCGCCCCCCGGTGGGGGCCGGTCGATGACCGTGGGACCGTCCGCGGGCGGCGGTACCGGACCGTCGCCCCGAGTGCGCGTCCGCTTCGCCAAGCACGGCAAGGTCCGGTTCACCAGCCACCGTGACGTCGCCCGCATCTGGGAGCGTGCCCTCCGCCGCGCCGGGGTCGCCGTGGCCTACACCGAGGGCTTCTCCCCGCGCCCGCGCCTCAGCTTCGGCCTGGCCCTGTCCACCGGGTACGAGTCCGAGGCCGAGTACCTCGACGTGGCGCTCCGCGAGGAGCCTGGCCCGTCGTCGGTCGAGCAGCTGCCCGCGCGGCTCGCACCGGTCCTCCCCGCGGGCATCGACGTGGCGCGTGCGGTGGTGCTCCCGCCGGGGGCCGAGTCCCTCCAGCAGGCGGTCGCCAGCTGCACGTGGCACATCGAGGTGGCCGACGTCGCCCCCCCTGACGCCGCGGCCGGCGTCGACCGGGCCTTGGCGGCCACCGAGCTCGCGCTGGCGCGCGAGCGCAAGGGCCGGTGCGTCACCGACGACGTGCGGCCCGCCATCGTCGACATGCGCGTCCTCGGTCCCGTGACCGAGGTCGTCGCCCCCCTCGCGCCCCGTCGGTCGGGGATGCTGGGCACGGCGCTGGAGGCCGAGCTGGCCACCCAGCCCCGGGCTCTGCGCCCTGCCGAGCTGGTCGCGGCGATCGACCCCAGCTGGGTCGTGGCCCGGGTCACGCGCATCCACCAGTGGACTCTGGCCGGCGGCGCCCGGCGCGAGGTCGTCGACCTCGAGCCGGCAGCGACGCCGCCTTCGCACGCCGAGGCGCGTGCGTCATGAGAAGGGATCTCACCACCCATGTCCGAGACAGACGTTTCCGGCTCGGAGG
>DASUJB010000191.1:0-7754 GCA_036279475.1 Acidimicrobiales bacterium
TGCGCTTCGCCGCCGAGCCCCTGTCGCTCTCGGAGCCCCTGCGGGAGGACGGCGACGCCGAGCTGGGTGACGTGGTCGAGGACCGCTCGGCCGAGTCGCCCTTCGAGGTGGCGGCGACGGCGTTGCTCCCGGAGGAGATCAACCGTCTGCTGGCCCCGCTCGACGAGCGGGAGCGTGAGATCCTCAAGCTCCGCTTCGGGCTCGACCGGGGTGAGCCCCGGACCCTCGAAGAGGTGGGCGAGCACTTCAACCTCACCCGGGAGCGGATCCGCCAGATCGAGGCGCGGGCCATGTCGAAGCTGCGGCACCCCTCCTCGGACACGGGGGCGCGCGACCTCCTCGCCGTGTGACACGGGGCGGGGCACCGCCCGCCCCGTCAGCTCACACCACGCCGGTGCGCTCGAGGATCTCGTCGAGCTGCAGCACCTCGTCGGTGGTCACCATGCCGACGAAGCGGTCCTCGCCGTCGACGACGGCGAGGACGTCGGTGTCGGCCCGCTCCATGGCGGTCACCGCGTCCCGCACCAGCCAGGTGGTGCGGGCGCGGGGCGCCGAGGTGCGGGCGATGGTGCGCACGTCGGTGGTGGCCCAGGCCTCGCGTCGCACGGCCACCACCTCGTCGAGGACGGCAAGGCCGAGGTAGCGGTTGACGTCGTCGACGACGGGCACCGAGCGCCGGCGCCGGCCCACGAGGTGGACCGACAGGAACTCCTCGATGGTGGCGTCGGGCGGCACGGTGTGGACGTCGGTGGACATGACGGCGCTGATCGGCAGCTGGAACCGGCGCTCCAGGTGGCCGAGGCGCCCGGCGCGCTGGTGCTGTGCCACCGAGGAATCGCTGAGCAGGAGCTGGGCTGCTGCCGTCGCCAGGAGGGCGGGCACCATGAAGGCCGGGCTGGCGGTGGTCTCGGCCACGAACACCACGCCGGCCAGCGGTGTCCGGTAGCCGGCCCCGAGGAAGGCGGCCATCCCCACCACGATGAGCAGGGTGGTGTCCGCCATGCCGAAGGCGTCTCCGACCAGGCGGCCCATCAGCGCACCGCTCACGACCAGCGGTACGAACAGGCCACCGACGCCACCCCCCCCGAAGGTGGCCAGGGTGGCCACCACCCGGAGCACGAGCAGGAGCAGGACGAGGCGGGTGCCGTTGCCGGGGTCGGTGGCCCAGCCGACCACGTCGTCGCCGGACCCTAGGGTCAACGGGGCGTCGAGCACGACGTCGGACGACCAGGCCAGCAGGGCGAGGACGGCAGCGGCGGCACCGATGCGGGTGGGGAGGGGGACGGCCGCCACGGTCGGGCCCCGCAGGAAGCGGATGGCGGCGCTGAACAGGCGGCCACCGGCACCGCACAGCAGCCCCAGGACCAGGGCGGCACCGATGTCCTTCCACCCGAACCCGGGCGTCCCGCCGACCGGCAGGATCGGCTCGGTCCCGTCGACCACGGCGAAGGTGACGTAGCTGGTGGCAGCGGCCACCATCGCCGGCAGGACGTTGCGGCGGGCCACGTCGGCCCGGTACGGCACCTCGATGGCGAACAGCGCCCCCGTGGCGGGGGCCTTGAAGATGGCGGCCAGGCCTGCCGCCGCGCCCGCCACGAGCAGCAGCTTGGCGTCCTCGCGGGAGAAGGACCGGGCGAAGCGGCGCTGGACGGCCGAGCCCACCACGGAGCCGACGTAGACGGAGGGCCCCTCGAGGCTGAGGGACCCTCCGTAGCCGACGGTGGCGATGCCGGCGAGCACCCGCCCGAGCACCGGCCGGGCCCCCGGCCCTTCGTCACCCGGGTCGTGGAACGCCCGCACGTACTCGTCGGACGTGGCGCCGGAGACCCCGCCACCGACCCATCGAAGGCTGGCGGCGGCGACGAGGAGCCCCACCCCGGGAGCCAGGGCGACGACGTACAGCGGTTGATCCAGCACGGAGCCGAGGAGCCCCTCGACGGCGCTCCGCTCGACGGCGAGGACGGCCAGGCCGACGAGCACGCCGGTGACCGCCGACAGGAGCAGGGCCTGCTGGGTGCGGCGGTCGATCGCCAGCGCGTCGCCATCCTGCCGGTGTGGTGACAGGGCGAGACGCGACGCGAGCATGGAGGGTGACCTTAGATCCCATGGTGCTCGGTACCCGAGGCCGCCACGGGACGGGCATCGGTGACCACGGCGAGCGGCCGTCCACGCCGCGAGGCTCGTCGCCCGCCGTCGTCGCCCGGCCCGTCGCCCGCCGGCCGCTACCATCGTCCCCCATGAAGAAGCTGCTGCTGCTCGTCGCCGTCGTCGCGCTCGCCACCGTCGCCACCCGGAAGGTCAGGAACGCCTAGCGGAGGCCGCAGCCCTCGACCTGTGGCCGCGCCCGGGCGCGGCGCGGGCGGGGGCTGCTTCGCGCCCGGGCGGCCCCTGCCCGTCCGGCGGGGCGGCCTGGTGCGTGGGCGGGGGCCGTCCCCGGCGGGGGATGACCACGTCGGCGCGGTGGGCCGGTGGTCGGTCGCGACGGCCCTTGCGCCTCCACCGCACCCTGCGTATCGTCTCGTCGCCCGCCTGACACCCGGGCGACCCGCCCTCACCGCACCTCAGGTGGGGGGCGGCGGTCGCCTCCGGCAGGCCCTCGCACCGTCGGTGCCCGTGGTCCGCTGCCGGAGGTCCTCCTGTGCTCATCGCCTGCTGGTCCACCAAGGGTGGGGTGGGAACCACCGTCGTCGCCGCCGCGCTCGCCCTCCACCTGGCGCGGGCCACCGGCGTCGGCGCGGTCGTCGCCGACCTCGCCGGCGACGTACCCGCCGCCCTCGGCCTGCCCGAGCCATCGCCGCCGGGCCTGGCCGGTTGGCTGGGGGCCGGGAGCGACGTGCCGGCGGACGCCCTCACCCGCATCGAGGTCGATGCCGCGCCGGGGCTGGCACTGCTGCCCCGGGGTGCGGGCGAGCTGGCGTCGGGGCGGGCGGCCGTGCTGGCCGCCGTGCTCGACGCCGCGCCCCGCCCTGCGGTGGTCGACTGCGGGCGGGTCGACCTCGACGGTGGTGCTGCCGCGACGGTCGCCCGGCGTGCCACCCGGTCGCTCCTGGTCACGAGGGCCTGCTTCATGGCGGTGCGCCGTGCCGGCCGCGCCCCGGTGCGGCCGACCGGGGTCGTGCTGGTCAGCGAGCCGGGGCGGTCCCTCACCCGGGACGACGTCGCCGCCGCCGTCGGCGCTCCCATCGTGGCCGAGGTGCCGGTCGACCCGCAGGTGGCGCGGCACGTCGACGCCGGCCTGCTGGTCGGCCGGGTGCCCCGCGCCCTGCACTCCCTCCGGGCTGTGGCCTGATGGCGCCGGCCGACCCCGGGGGCCCGGTCGACCAGCGGGTGCATCGCCGCCTGCTGGGGGTGGCCGCCGACGTCCCGGTCGACGACGAGGTGCTGTCGGCGCTGGTGCGCCACGAGGCACCGCTGCTGGCCGCGGCGGAGGTGGCCGCTGCCGTCACCCGGGTGAGGGCCCGGATGGGCGGCCTCGGCCCGATCCAGCCCCTGCTGTCCGACCCCGCCGTCTCCGACGTCCTGGTGAACGGTCCCGGCCCGGTGTGGGTGGAGCGGGCCGGCTCGTTGGAGCGCACCGGCGTCCACCTCGACCGTGCTGCGATCGACCTCCTCGTCGAGCGGGTGGTGGCCCCCCTCGGCCTGCGGGCGGACCGGGCGACGCCCGTGGTCGACGCCCGGCTGCCCGACGGGTCACGGGTCCACGTGGTGCTCCCGCCCCTGGCTGTCGACGGACCGGCCGTCACCATCCGCCGGTTCGGCGCCGTCGAGCTGACAGTGGACGACTTCTGCAGCCCGGCGGTGGCGGGGCTATTGGCCGAGGCCATGGCCCGGCGGTGCAACCTCGTCGTCTCCGGGGGCACGGGAGCAGGCAAGACGACGCTGCTCAACGCGCTGTGTCGCTCGCTGCCCCAGGGCGAGCGGGTCGTGACCGTCGAGGACGCGGCGGAGCTGCGGCTCCCGGGCGACCACGTCGTCCGGTTGGAGACGCGGCCCGGCTCGGCCGACGGCGTGGCTGCCGTCAGCGTGCGCGACCTGGTGCGCGCTGCCCTGCGCATGCGCCCGGACCGCATCGTGGTGGGAGAGGTCCGCGGGGCCGAGGCCCTCGACATGTTGCAGGCCATGAACACCGGGCACGGCGGATGCCTGTCGACGTGCCACGCCAACGGTCCCGTCGACGCCCTGAGGCGGCTCGAGACGATGGCGTTGCTGGCCGATGCCCAGGTGCCCCTGGCCGCGGTGCGCAGCCAGATCCGCGCCGCGGTGGACCTCGTCGTCCACGTGGCCCGAGGGCAGGGGGCAGCCCGGCAGGTGGTGTCGGTGGCCGAGGTGGTCGACGCCATCGACGTGCCCGTCGTCCCCGAGGGTGACGGCGGCGTCCCCGTGCGGATCCTGGCGGACGGCGACGCCGTCGTGGCCCGGCTGCGGCGGGGCGACCGGCGTCTTGCCGGGCGTGGCGGGGGGACCGGGGCGGGCGGCTCGGTGTCCGGTCCCGTCGGGCGCGGGGGCCCGGCCGGGGGGAGTGGTCCGGGGGCGGCCCGGTGACCGCCTCCGTCCTGGGAGCCGCGGGCGCGGCGGTGCTGGTCGTGCTGGTGGTGCCGGCCGGTCGAAGCCGTGGTCCCGCCGCCCGGCGGGCGCGGGCCCGGCTCCGGGCGGCCTCGGCCGGAGGGCAGAGCGGTCGTCGGCTCCGGCCCACCGCCTCCGCCGCGGCCGTGGGGGTGACCGTCGTCCTCGCCGGTGGCTGGGTGACGGCCGGCCTCCCGGGTGCGTCGTTGGCCGCCCTGGCCGTCGTGGCCCTCGCCTGGCGCCGCGTCGCCCGACGTCGCCGCGCCCACCTCTCCGCCCGCGAGGCCCAGCTCCCCGAAGCCCTCGAGCGCCTCGCCACCGCGGTGCGGGCGGGATCGTCCCTCGGCATGGCCCTGTCCGAGGTGGGCGACGCCCTCGATCCGCCGCTCGGGCCCGAGGTGGCGGACCTGGCGGCGAGGGCACAGCGGGGGCGAGCGCTCCCCCACGTGCTCGACGAGTGGGCGGTCACGGGAGACGATGCCGGCACGCGGCTGGCGGCCACCGCGATGGTGCTGTCGACCATCGTCGGCTCCGCTCCGGCTCGGGCACTCGACGGCGTGGCGACCACCCTCCGGGAGCGCCTCGACCTGGCGGCCGAGCGGCGGGCCCTGGCGGTGCAGGCCCGCACCAGCGCCCTCGTGCTGTCGGTGGCCCCGGTGGCCTTCATGGCCCTGCTGGTGGCCGGGGACACGTCCGCCGCCCGCTTCGTGCTGGGCACGCCGGCCGGCTGGACCTGTCTGGGCGTCGGGCTGGGCCTCGACGCGCTGGGTGCGTGGTGGATGACCCGCCTGAGCCGCGGAGGCGGGTGGTGAGCGGAGCCCCTGGTGGTTCGTGGGGCGTCGACGGAGCCGCGGCTGCCGTGGTCGCCGGGTCGGCGTGGGCAGCGCTGGCCGCCACGGTCGGCATCGGGCTCGATCGCCGGGCTCATCGGCGCCGACCGGTGCCTCCGGCCGCGGGGCGGGGTGGTGGGAGGTGGTGGTGGCGCCGCCCCCCGGGTCGGCCGCCGGACGGCCCCGTCCGCCCCGGTCCGGTCACCCGGTTGGGGGAGGCCGTCCGCCACCTGGTGCCGGCGGCGGCCGCCGCAGGGGCGGGACGGCCGAGCGTCGGGCTCCCGGGCGCCGGCACAGCCGTCGACGTCGACTCTCGGGCCGACGTCGACGCCCGCCTCGCGGTCGACCGGCGTGCCGGGTGGGCGACGCTGGGCGCCGCCGTCCTCCTGCCCGTGGCCCCCGTGCTGGCGGGCATGGCCCTCGTGGGCGCCGTCCTCGGACCGACGATGGCGGCCCGCCGGCGGCAGGCCCGCACCGAGGCCCGGCTGCACGACCAGCTCCCCGACGTGGTCGACCTGCTGGCGCTCACCGCGGCGGCGGGGCTGCCGGTGAGCGCCGCCCTGGTGGCGTTGGGCAGCCGGCCCGGCGGTCCGGTGGGCGTGACCCTGGCACGGGCCGCCGCCCTCGTCCGTCGCGGTGGCACCACCGCCGAGGCCCTGGGCGTCCTGGCGGCCGCCGGTCCGCCCCTGCGCCCGCTCGTCGAGGCGCTGGCCCAGCACGACCGCTACGGATCGCCCCTGTTGCCAGCCCTCGACCGGGTGGCCATCGAGGCGCGGGCCCGTCGCCGCCGGCGGGCCGAGGAGGCGGCCCGCCGGCTGCCCGTGACGTTGCTGCTGCCCCTCGTCCTCACCACCTTCCCAGCCTTCGTCCTGCTGACGGTCGTCCCGCTCCTGGCGGGATCGCTCGGCTCCCTGAGCCTGCCATCCACCTGAGGCGTCGGGCCCTACCCGCGCCGTTCCCAGGAGGTCCTGTCCATGACCCGATCCCCGCTCCGCCGAGCTGCCCTGTACCGCCTGCGGGCGGTGATGACCCGCCTCGGCGACGACCGCGGCCAGGCCACCGCCGAGTACGGGCTCATCATCCTGGCTGCCGGGGGCATCGCCCTCGGCGTCATCGCCTGGGCCGGGGGAACCGGAACCTTCACCGACCTGTTCGAGAGCGTGGTCGACAAGCTGTCCGGATCCCTGTGAGCCGTCGGCGATCCGCGCCCCCGCGCCTGCGGGCCTGGTCCGGCGACCGTGGCCAGGCCACGGTCGAGCTGGCCTTGGCGTTGCCCCTCGTCGGCCTGCTCCTGCTCGGCCTGGTGCAGGTGGCGGTGGTCGCTCGGGACCAGGTCCTGGTGGCCCACGCCGCCCGGGAGGCGGCCCGGTCCGCCGCCGTCGACGGTCACATCGACGCCGCCCGGAGGGCGGCCGAGCAGGCAGGTCCCCTGGTCGTCGATCGCCTCGACGTGGCGGTGACGGGCCGCCAGGGGGTCGGCAGCCGGGTGCGGGTCGTCGTGCGGTACACCGTCCCCCTGCGCCTCCCCCTGGTGGCGCAGGGGGGCATCGACGTCCAGCTCCGGTCGTCGGCGACGATGCGGGTCGAGCGTTGAGGCCGGTGCCGCCCGCCCGGGGCTCGTCAGGCGCCGATGGCGCGCAGCAGGGCGAGGGCGCCTGCCTTGTCGAGCGGTTCGTTGCCGTTGCCGCACTTCGGCGACTGCACGCACGACGGGCAGCCGTCCTGGCACGGGCACGCGGCGATCACCTCAGCCGTGGCTCGGAGGTGCCGCTCGGCGGCCTCGTACCCCAGCTCGGCCACGCCCGCACCCCCCTGGTAGCCGTCGTAGATCACGATGGCCGCCCCGGCGAGGTCCGGTTGGTGCAATGTCGACACGCCACCGACGTCCCACCGGTCGCAGATGGCGAACAGGGGCAGCACGCCGATGCCGGCGTGCTCGGCGGCGTGCAGGGCGCCGGGACCTGCCGGATGTCGCCCGCCCGCCGCGTCCAGCACGTCGTCGGGCACCCGGTACCAGAAGGCCCGGGTGTCCAGCGTGGACGGTGGGAGGTCGAGGGCGACCACGCCCAGCGACGCGCCGTTGAGGGCGTCCCGGCGCTGGTAGCCCGTGACCTGCTGATGGACCTGGACCGAGCCGAGGCCCACCTCCACCCGCCCCACCGCCCTCGTCTCGTCGCAACCCGTCACGTCGATGGCCACCTCGGTGCGGGCGATGGTGGACGTGGCACCGTCGTCGGGCTCGACGAGGGCGGACCGCCCCTCGAGGTCGAGCTCGACCACGCGCCACGATCGCCCGGCGTGCAGGTACGACGCTCCCGGATGGACCTGCTCGCAGGCCCGGGCCAGCTCGACGGTGCCCAC
>DASUJB010000192.1:0-3550 GCA_036279475.1 Acidimicrobiales bacterium
CCGTGGCTCGGCGGCTGCCGGGCCACGGCACCGCACGTCGACCAACAGATGACCAGAGAACGCATCAGGAAAGGAGCGCCCCGTGCGCCGAACCCTCCTCCTCACGCTGCCCGTGCTGCTGGCGGCCGGCCTGTCGGTCGCCTGCGGCAGCGACGACGACGCCGACACCACCCTGGGCCGGATGGACCAGCGGGCCGACGACCACATGGACCAGCGGGCCGACGACCACATGGGCGGCACCGTGGGCGACCACGGCATGGCCCCGGACCACCCCCGACCCCGACGCGTCGCCCCCGGCGCCCGCAGGATCGAGATCACCGCGTCGAGCTACCGGTTCGACCCGGACGAGATCCACGTCCGGGCCGGTGAAGAGGTCGCCATCGTGCTGACGTCGACCGATGCCCTCCACGACATCTCCGTCGACGGCATCGACGCCCACGTGTCGGCCGAGGCGGGTCGGACGGCAACCGGAGGGCTCCGCGCCGACGAGCCGGGCAGGTACCCCTTCTCCTGCACCGTGGCCGGCCACCGGGAGGCGGGCATGCGGGGCGAGCTGGTGGTGGAGGGATGACCGCACCGGGGAAGGCCACGCGATGGCCGGCCTTGGCACCTTCGCCCTCCGAGGAGGCACCGTCACGAGCCGACCCGCGCGGGGCCGGCGGACCGCTCCGACGGTGGCCGTGGCCGTGTGGAGCGGCCGGTGCCGGGCGCCCCGCCGGTCAGTCCTCGATGATGGAGACCGCGTACTCCGGGCAGTTGTCCACGGCCAAGCGGGCGGCCTCCTCCCGGTCCGGGGGCACGATCCCGTCGCCGATCTCCGACGCGGTGCCGTAGTCGTCGACCTCGAAGAGATCGGGTGCCACGACAACGCAGCGGTTGTGGCCCTGGCACTTCTCTTGATCAACGTGAACGCGCATGAGCGGAAGCTACTCCCCCTCCGACGTGTGACGGAACTCGCCAAATGTATCGCCTGACGGGGCGCCCGGCCGGCCTCCGGTCGACCCCCTTCATGCCTCTTCGTCGCCCTGGCCCGGGCGAACGAGGGCAGCCGCCTCTCCCTGAACGCCCGCCTCCCCTCACGGGCCTCGTCCGACCGGAACAGGCGGTCGGAGACCTCCGAGGTCCACTCGACCGCCCGGGCGGGCGGCATCCGGGGCACCTCGGCCAGCAGACGCTTGCACCAGGCCATGGCCTCGGGCCCTCCGGCCAGGACGTCGTCCAGCACGGCCCCCACCTCGCGATCGAGGTCCGCCCGGGGGACGGCCACGTTGACGCGCCCCATCTCCGCCGCCTCCCGGCCGGTGAAGCGCCGCCCCCGCAGGAAGGCGTCCCGAGCATCGGCGGGGCGCATCTTGGGCAGGCAGGACCACCGAGATCATCGCCGGGGCCACCCACCCGCACCTCGAAGGCGTCGACCATCTCGGCCACGAGCCGGGCGCTCAGCGCGTTGCGGCGTTCGGTGTCGCACAGGGTCACCGTGCACACCGGGCCCGACGTGGCCACCCGCACTAGGCTCATGGGACCCGCGGCTCCCTCGGAAGTCCGAGCACCAGCTCGCCGATGATGTTGCGCTGGATGGCGAACGTGCCGCCTCCGATGGTGAGCGCCGGGGAGAAGAGGAACCCGTGGTGCCAGATGGGGTGCACGTCGGGGTAGAGCCCGCCGTCCAGGTCGAGCGGCGTGGCACCGGTGCGGGCGTCCTCGGGGATCTCGCCGGCGGGTCCGGATCCCTCCAGCATCCCGTGCGCCCCGACCAGGTCCTTGGCCAGGGCCATCACGTGCTGGCCGTGCTCGTCGGACATGGCCTTCTGGATCGACGCCTCCGGTCCCGGGGTGCGACCGTGGAGCCGGGCCGACAGGGTGCGCAAGCGGTTGAGCCGCAGCACCTCGGACTCGCAGCGCAACCGGGCCAGGCGCTGGCGCCGCCGGGGGTCGGGCTCGCCGCCCTGCCGGCGGACCAGCTCCACCAGGTCGTCGGCCGACGGCCCTGCGCCCCACAGCGACCCGGCGCTCGACAGCATCATCCGCTCGTTCGACAGGGTGATCTTGGTGAGCCGCCACCCGTCGTTCTCTGCGCCCAGGAGGTTCTCGGCCGGGATGCGCACGTCCTCGAAGAAGACCTGGTTGAACGAGTGGGCCGTGGTCATGTCGATGATGGGGCTCATCGAGATTCCCGGCAGGTCGGTGGGGCAGACGAAGTAGCTGATGCCCCGGTGCCGGGGAGCGTCGGGATCGGTGCGGGCGATGAGGATGCCGTAGCGGCTGCGGTGGGCGCCGCTCGTCCAGATCTTCGACCCGTTGACCACGTAGCTGTCGCCGTCGCGCACGGCCCGCGTGCGCAGGGACGCCAGGTCGGAGCCGGCCTCGGGCTCGCTGAACATCTGGCACCACTGGTCGCGCCCCGACAGGATGCCGGGGAGGTACCGCTGCTGCTGGCTGGGCGTGCCCGCGGCGAGGATGGTGGGCGCCGCCCAGCCGATGCCGATGCCCACGGGCACCTCCACCCCGGCGCGGTCGAGCTCCTCCTCGATGACCAGCTGCTGCATCGGGTCGGCGTCGATGCCCCACGGCGGCGGCCAGTGCGGCACGACGTAGCCCGCCTCCGCCACCTGCCTGGTGGTGGCGCGGGGATGGGCCCGGAGCCACGCCCGTACCTCGAGCCGCCGGGGATCGTCCTCGGCGGGTAGGTCGAAGTCCATGTCAAGCCTCCTGCAGCAGAGCGGTGGGGACGTCGACGACGCGGGCCCTGAGCCACTCCCCCAAGCTCTTGGCCTGGGGGTCGGCACGGGTCGAGGCGGCGACGCCCTCCTCGAGGAGCCCGTGGAGCACGAAGTTGAGCGACCGCAGGGACGGCAGCTCGTAGCGGTCGACCGGTAGCCCGGCCGCCTCCGGCAGCAACCGGCGCAGCCGCCCCGTCGTGAGGAAGGCCCGCAGCCACGACCAGCCCTCGTCGGTGCGGGCGAAGACGCCCACGTTGGCGTCGCCACCCTTGTCGCCGGACCGGGCGCCCACCACGGTGCCGAGGGGCACGCGCCGGGTGGGGCCGCCCACGGTCGGGCCGCCCGGAACGACCCGCCCCACCTTGCGCTCGTCGGGGTCCTTGAGGGTGCAGGACCAGTGGGCCGTGGCCTCCTCGTTGGAGAGGGCAGGTCGAGCTTGTCGGTGCGAGCCAGGCGGGTGGTGACGGTGGCGTCGTCGCCGCCGAAGGGGAGCGCGTCCCAGAAGGCCGCCTCCACCAGCGCCCCTTGGCCTCGACGTCCAGCCCGACCAGGGCCACCCGCACCTCGTTGCGGAAGCCGCCCAGCGCGTTGGCGGCCACCTTCAGCGTGTCGGGGGGTGGCTCGCCCCGGGTGCCGCCGACGCGGACGCGGTCCGGCCCGAGCTGCTCGAGCTCGATCGTGTCGAAGCGGACCGTGAGGTCGGGGCCGAGGTACCGGGCCGAGGCGATCTCGTACAGGAGCTGCGAGGTCACGGTGACCGCGCCGCCGGTGCCGTCGTGCTTGCCGATCACGCTCGAGCCGTCGGCGGCCACCTCGCCCTCCGCCACCAC
>DASUJB010000193.1:0-6974 GCA_036279475.1 Acidimicrobiales bacterium
GGGCATCGACGACGTGGTCGCCGCCCTCGGCCGCCTACCCGGCACCGAGCTGCTCGTGGCCGGGGGCCCGCCGGCCGCCGACCTCGGCGCCGATCCCGAGGCCCGGCGCCTGGGAGAGCTGGCCGCTCGCCTGGGCGTGGGCGGCGCCGTCCACCTCCTGGGGGCCGTGCCCCGCGCCGAGGTGCCGGGCCTGCTGCGCTCGGCCGACGTCGTGGCCTGCGTGCCGTGGTACGAGCCGTTCGGCATCGTGCCCCTCGAGGCCATGGCGTGCGGCGTGCCGGTGGTGGGCTCGGCCGTGGGAGGGCTGCTGGACACGGTGGTCCACGGCTCGACCGGCCTGCTCGTGCCCCCGCGGGACCCCGCGGCGGTCAGCGCCGCCCTCGGCCGCCTGCTGGGCGACCCGGCGCTCCGGGCCCGCATGGGCGGCGAGGCGGCGGACCGGGTGCGCCGGTGCTTCACCTGGGACCGGGTGGCCGGCTCGACCCTCGACCTGTACCGGCGGCTGCGGGCCGGGGGCCCGCTCCCCGCCGCCGACGCCTCCTGGGCGGTGACGGCATGAGCGTGCAGGAGGAGCGGACGCCGCAGGAGCGGAGCCTGGGCGCCCACCTGGCCGCCGCCCAGGACGGCCTGGCCTCGCTGGCCCTGGAGCTCGGCCGGCTCGGACGGTGGGGGGCCGACCTGCGGCGACGCCTCGAGCGCGGCCACCGGGTGCTGGCAGCGGGCAACGGGGGCAGCGCCGCCCTCGCCCACCACCTGGCGGCCGAGATGGTGGGCCGCTTCGACCGCGACCGCCCGCCGTTCAGCGCCCTGGCCCTCAGCGGCGAGCCGGCCGGCGTCACCGCCATCGGCAACGACTACGGCTACGAGGCGGTGTTCGCCCGCCAGGTGGAGGCCCACGGCCGCCCCGGCGACGTCCTCGTGGCCCTGTCCACCTCGGGCCGCAGCGCCAACCTCCTGGCGGCGGCGGCCGCCGCTCGCCGGGCGGGGGTCACCACCTGGGCCCTGACGGGACCGGCACCCAACCCGCTGGCGGCGGCGGCCGACGACGTGGTGGCCGTGCCCTGCCCCGGCGCCCCCAGCGTCCAGGACGTCCACCAGGTCGCCGTCCACCTGCTGTGCCTGGCGTTCGAGAACGCCGCCGATCCGTGGTGAGCCCGGCCCTCCTCCCGTCGGCCCGGGACCGCCAGCCCGCCCGGGCCCACCGGCCCGGCCCGGGCCCCCGCCCACCAGACCGGAGGTGACGTGTCCACCATCCTCGGCGTCAACGCCGTGTTCCACGATCCCGCAGCCGCGCTCGTCGTCGACGGCGTGACCGTCGCCGCCGCCGAGGAGGAGCGCTTCAGCCGCCGCAAGCACGGCAAGGAGCCGGTGCCCTTCTCGGCGTGGGAGCTGCCGGTGGAGGCCATGCGCTGGTGCCTGGCCCACGCCGACGTCGACCCGGCCGAGGTCGACGGCGTCGCCTACTCGTACGACCCCGACCTCGTGCCCCCGCCGAGCGGCGGCGGCGCCGACGTGACCGCCGACGAGTGGGAGCCCCTGCGCACCCTCTACGTGCGGCGGGTCCCCCGCTTCCTGGCCACCGCCCTCCCCGGCCTGCCCACCGGGCGCCTCGCCTACGTCGCCCACCACGTGGCCCACGCCGCCTCGGCGTGCGTCGCCGCCCCTGCGGCGTCGTCGGCCGTGCTGGTGCTCGACGGCCGGGGCGAGGCAGCCTCCCACCTGGGCGGCCGGTGGCGCGACGGCTCGCTGGAGGTGCTGGCCGGCCAGCGGCTGCCCCACTCGCTGGGCCTGCTCTACGAGGAGGTCACCGCCCACCTCGGCTTCCGCCGGTCGTCCGACGAGTACAAGGTCATGGCCCTGGCCAGCTACGGCGATCCCGACCGCTTCGGTCCCGTTCTCCGCGACCACGTGCGCGCCACCGGCGACGGCGGGTTCGAGGTGCGACCCGTCGACCTCGGCGCCCTCGTGCCGCCCCGACCGGCCGGCACCGCCTGGAGCGACGTGCACGCCGACCTGGCGGCCGCCCTCCAGGTCCGGGTGGAGGAGGTGGTGCTCGACCTCGCCCGCTGGCTCCACGATCGCACCGGCGAGAGGGCGATCACCCTCGCCGGCGGTGTGGCCCTCAACTGCGTGGCCAACGGCCGCCTGGCCGCCGAGGGCCCCTTCCAGGACGTCTGGGTCCAACCGGCGGCGGGCGACGCCGGCACGGCGCTGGGGGCGGCCCTGGCCTTGGCCGTCCGGGGCGGCGAGCCGTGCGCGCCGCTGACGACGGCAGCCCTGGGCCGGGGATGGTCCGACGACGAGGTCGAGGCCCTCCTCAAGGCGGCCGAGCAGCCCTACGAGCGTCCCGCCGACCTGCCCGGCGAGGTGGCGGCGGCCCTCGCCGACGGGGCGGTGGTGGGCTGGTTCCAGGGCCGCAGCGAGTACGGACCCCGGGCGCTGGGGCACCGCAGCCTGCTGTGCGACCCTCGCCGCCCGGAGAACCTGGGGCGCATGAACGCCATCAAGGGGCGGGAGGAGTTCCGACCCGTCGCCCCCATGGTGCTGGCCGACCGGGCACCCGAGATCTTCGAGGGGGTGCACCCCAGCCCCTACATGCTGTTCGTGCACCGGGTGCGGCCCGAGTGGGCGCCTCGCATCCCCGCCGTCGTCCACGTGGACGGCACCGCCCGGGCCCAGACGGTGGACGAGGTCGACGAGCCGCTGGTGGCGGCCCTGCTCCGGGCGTTCGAGCGGCGCACCGGCGTCCCCGTGCTGGTGAACACCAGCTTCAACACCGCGGGGCGCCCCATGGTGGACACCCCCGGAGAGGCCCTGGAGTGCTTCGGGTCGGGGCCGATCGACCTGCTGGTGCTGGGTCCCTTCACCGTCCGGCGGGCCCGGCGCTGAGCCGGCGGCCGCCACGGTCGGCCCGGCACCGCAGCTCGCCACGGTCGGCCCGGCCGATCCCGGGGAGGCACGGTTGGGCCCGGCCGATCCCGGGGAGGCACGGGTCATGGCCATCGCCGTCGCCGTCGTCGCCGTCGTCGCCGTCCTGGTCGTGATCGGCCTCGTCCTGCGCCAGGGCTCGGTCGGCCGCCTCTCCGAGGAGGCGGGCAAGCCACCCGGGCGCGACCGCATCGTCGAGCGACCGGCCGGCCCCGACGCCGAGCCCATGCACCCCGACCCGTCGGGCCGGCCCCCGGGTGACACCCAACCCCCCGACGAGGAGATCCGATGACCGCCACGGCCCCGGCGTCCGCCCTCCCCCGGCAGGGGCCGGGGGCCGGGGCACCGCCCGGCACCGCCCCGGTCGACGTCGTGATCCCCACCGTGGGCCGGCCCTCCCTGGGTGCGCTGTTGTGGGTGATGTGCCGGGCCCTCCCCGCCGGCGGCCGGGTGATCGTGGTCGACGACCGTGCCCGACCGACCGCTCCCCTCGACCTGGGGCTCGACGACGGGCGCGTCACCGTGGTCGCCACCGGTGGCCGCGGACCCGCCGCCGCCCGCAACGCCGGGTGGGCGGCGTCGACCGCCCCCTGGGTGGCGTTCGTCGACGACGACGTCGAACCGCCGCTGAGCTGGGTGCGGGACCTGTGCGAGGACGTGCGGGGGGCGGCCCCGGGGGTGGGAGCCGTCCAGGGCCGCATCGTGGTGCCCCTCCCCGGCGACCGGCGCCCCACCGACTGGGAGCGCAACGTGGCCGGCCTCGACGGCGCCACGTGGATCACCGCCGACATGGCGGTGCGGCGCACGGCGCTCGAGGCGGTGGGGGGCTTCGACGAGCGCTTCCCCCGCGCCTACCGGGAGGACACGGACCTCGCCCTGCGCCTGCTGGACGCCGGTTGGCAGCTCGCGGTGGGCGACCGGCGCGCCCGCCACCCCGTCGGGCCGGCCCCCTGGTGGACCAGCGTGCGCCTCCAGCGGGGCAACGCCGACGACGTCCTGCTCGAGCGGCTCCACGGCCCGGGGTGGCGGGCCCGGGTGGGCGCCCCTGCCGGCGCCTTCGGCCGCTACCCGGCGACGACGGGCCTGCTGGCGGCGGCAGCCGTGGCCACGGCCACCGGTCGCCGGCGGGCCGCGGCCGTGGCCGGTGCGTGGTGGGCGGCCCGCACGGCCCGCCTGGCCTGGCAGCGCATCGCCCCCGGGCCTCGCACGCCACGCGAGGTGGCGACCATGGTCGCCACCTCGGTCGCCATCCCGCCGGCCGCCTGCTGGCACCGGGCCCGGGGACGGCTGCGGTGGCGCTCGGCCGCGGCGCGCCGCCCGGTCGCTCCCGCCCGGTGAGCGGCGGGGACCCGGCCGGGGGCGGCCCCGGGCAGGGCGAGGCCCGCCGCATCGCCGTCGTGCGCGCCTTGCCCGGGGTGGGCGACATGCTGTGCGCCGTGCCGGCGCTGCGGGCCCTGCGCGCCGCCCATCCCCGCGCCCGCGTCACGCTGGTGGGGCTGGCCTCGGCGGCCTGGTTCGTCGAGCGCTTCTCCCACCTGGTGGACGACCTCCTGGAGGTCGCCGGCGTGACCGGCCTGCCCGAGGTCGCCCCGGACCGGCAGGCGTGCGCCCGGTTCCGCCGCGAGGCGGTGGCCCGGCGCTTCGACATGGCGCTGCAGCTCCACGGGAGCGGGGTCTCCTCCAACGCGGTCACGGCGATGCTGGGGGCTGGCCACCAGGTGAGCGCCTACCTACCCGGACGGTGGCGCCCGCCGGGCACCGTGGTCCGCTACCCCGACGACCGCCACGAGATCGACCGGCTCCTGGCGGTGGTGGAGGCCGCCGGGATCGCCCCCGGCGGCCGGGACGTCACCTTCCCCCTGACGGCGGAGGAGCGGGCGCAGGCGGCGCGCCTGGTCGGCGCCCCCCCGACCGGGGCCACGGCTAAGACCACGGCCACGGCCACGGGAGGGTCGTCGCCCCCGGTCCCCCCGCCCTACGCCTGCGTGCACCCGGGGGCGTCGCGGCCCGGCAACCGGTGGTCCCCGGAGGGCTTCGCGGCCGCGGCCGACCGAGCGGCCGCCACCGGCCTCGCCGTGGTCCTCACCGGCACCGGGGCCGAGCGCCCCGTCACCGCCGAGGTGGCGCGCCGCCGCCGGGGCCCGTCGCTCGACGTCACCGGCCGCACCGACGTGGCCGGGCTGGCCGCCCTGTTCGCCGGGGCCCGCCTGGTGGTCAGCAACGACACCGGTGCCGCCCACGTGGCGGCAGCCGTGGGCACGCCCAGCGTGGTCGTCTTCGCCCCCGGCGGCGACCCGGGCCGGTGGGCGCCGCTCGACGGCCGCCGCCACCGTGCCGTGCTCCCCGAGCGGGGGGCCTGGCCCCCCGTGGGGACCGTCCTGGCCGCCGTCGACGACCAGCTGGCGGTCGACGGCCCGGCGGGGAGAGCGGTCCCCGCCCGCCCGTCACCGCCGGCCCCGCCCCTCCCCGAGGTGCTCCGATGAGCCGACCGCTCCGCGTCCTCACCTGGCACGTGCACGGCAACTACCTGTGGTACCTGTCCCACATCCCCCACGAGCTCGTGCTGCCCGTCCGGCCGGGGCGACCCCACGGCTACGGCGGCCGGTCGGGGGCGTTCCCCTGGCCCGACACGGTCCGCGAGGTGCCGGTCGAGCACCTCGCCGAGGTGGAGGTCGACGCCGTCCTCTACCAGGCCCACCACCACTGGCTGGTCGACCGCCACGAGCTGCTCTCACCGGCGCAGCGGGCCGTCCCCCAGATCGTCCTCGAGCACGACCCCCCGCGGGCGTCGCCCACCGACACCCGCCACCCGGTGGACGACCCCGACGCCCTGGTCGTCCACGTCACCGCCTTCAACGACCTGATGTGGGACTGCGGCCGCACCCCGACGGCGGTGATCGAGCACGGCGTGGCCGTGCCCGGGGACGTCGCCTACGCGGGCACCCGCCCCCGGGGCATCACCGTGGTCAACGACCTGGCGCGACGGGGGCGGCGGCTGGGGCTCGACGTCTTCCTCCGGGCCCGCCGCCAGGTCCCCCTCGACCTGGTGGGCATGGGCTCCGAGGAGCTCGGCGGGCTCGGCGAGGTACCACCCCCCGACCTGGCCCGGGCCATGGCGCCGTACCGCTTCTACTTCCACCCCGTGCGCTACACCAGCCTCGGGCTGTCGCTGTGCGAGGCCATGACCGTCGGCCTGCCGGTCGTCGCCCTGGCCACCACCGAGGTGCCCACCATCGTCGAGGACGGGCTCAACGGCTTCGCGTCCACCGACGAGGGCCACCTGGTGGAGGCCATGAGGGCCCTGGTGGCGGACCCGGGGCTGGCCCGCCGGGTCGGTGACGCCGGACGGGCCACGGCCGCCGCCCGCTTCTCGATCGACCGCTTCGTGCGGGACTGGGACCGGCTGCTGCGCCGTGCCTGCGGGCGCACCGGCCTGGTGCGGCCGGGCGGGGCCCCGCCGGACGCAGCCCCGCCGGACGCAGCCCCGCCGGCCGGGGGGCCGCCGGCGGGGCGACCGCCAGGAGGGCGACCGCGGGCCGGGGGACCGGAGGAAGCGGTTCTCGCCCCGCCGCCCCCGGGGTAGGCGACCACCATGACCATCGACGCTCCCGTGCCCGCCACCACCGCGGTCGAACCGCTCCACGGCCTGCCGATCATCGTGACGGGAGGCGCGTCCGGCCTGGGCGCGGCGGTGGCGGGGCGCCTGCTGGTCGACGGCGCCACCGTCACCGTGCTCGACCGGCAGCAGCCCCCGGGCGACATCGCCGCCGTGGGCGTCGACCTGGCCGACCGCCGGGCCACGGAGGAGGCCGTCCGCCAGGTGGCCCGCCAGGACGGCGGCCTGTGGGCCGTGGTCACCTGCGCCGGCGTCGACGTGCCGGGCCGGCTCGAGGACGTCGACCCCGAGGTGTGGGAGCGGGTGGTGGCGGTCAACCTGCTGGGCACCGCCGCCGTGGTGCGGGCGGCGCTGCCCTGGCTGCGCGAGTCCCACGGCCGCATCGTGACCGTGGCCTCGACCCTCGGGCACCGGGCGGTGTCGGACGCCA
>DASUJB010000194.1:0-33008 GCA_036279475.1 Acidimicrobiales bacterium
CCCGGCCCGGCCGGGGCGTCGAGGCCGAGGTGGCCGGCGAGCGCGTCGCCGTCGGTGGCCCGGCGCTGCTGGCCGAGCGGGGCGTCGACCTGCCCGGCGACCTGCGGGCCGCCGCCGACCGGTGGGACGGCCGCGGCGCCGCGGTCGTGTGGGTCGTGCGCGGCGAGCGCGAGGTCGTCGGCGGCATCGCCCTCGAGGATGAGGTGCGGCCCGAGGCCCGCCGGGCGGTGGCCGACCTGCGCCGGCTGGGGGTGGAGGTGGCCATGATCACCGGCGACGCTCGGCCGGTGGCCGAGGCCGTGGCCCGTGACCTCGGCATCGAGGACGTCTTCGCCGAGGTGCTGCCCGAGGACAAGGACCGGACGGTCGCCGAGCTGCAGTCGCGGGGTCGCACGGTGGCGATGGTGGGCGACGGGGTGAACGACGCCCCGGCCCTGGCCCGGGCCGACGTCGGTATCGCCATCGGCGCCGGTACCGACGTCGCCATCGAGTCGGCAGGGGTGGTGCTGGCCGGCAGCGACCCCCGGGGCGTCACGGCGGCCATCCGCCTGTCCCGGGCGTCGTACCGCAAGATGGTGCAGAACCTGGCCTGGGCGGCCGGCTACAACGTGGCGGCCATCCCGCTGGCGGCGGGGGTGCTGGCCTGGGCCGGCGTGACGCTGTCCCCGGCGGTGGGCGCCCTGCTGATGAGCGCCTCGACCATCGTCGTGGCCGCCAATGCCCAGCTGCTGCGCCGCCTCGACCTCCGCCCTACCTGAGGCGGCTCACCGCCGGGAGCCACCCGGGGTCGACGGGGGTGGGAACCGGCCGGCCGTTGCTAGGGTGCGACCACCAGAGAGAGGAGGTGGTCCACGCATGAACGACGGTAGTCCTGGGACCCTGGAGGTGGCTGGCCGCTAGAGCGGTTGGTCGGACCACTCGGTGGAGTCCACCCAGTCCACCGCCTGATCGAGCGCCGGGGACTCGTCCCACCCGGGGAAGTGAGACGGTCGGTCAGGTTCTTCCGACGTACGACGGTCGAGGGAGGCCCCCAGGGGCCTCCCTCGCCGCGTCCGCCGGCCACCCGCGAGGGACCGCCCCGCAGGCGGCCGTGTGGTGGCGAGAGCGCGCGGGTACACCTCCCGGCAGCCCACAGCGAGGACGGCAGCCATGATCACCCGAGCCACGGACACCACGAGCAGCGCCGGCGGCGAGCCCGGCCGGGCGGGGGCCGGCGACGCGTCGTTCCCGGCGGCTCCGGGGGCGCCCGTGCCCGACGACGTCCGGGGGGTCGTCCAGAGGGCCCTGGAGGCCGTCACCCGGGCGGGCACCACGTCGCGGGTCGCTGTCCCGAGGCCCTCGACGGCGCCGCCCGCTCGCTGAGCCGGCGGGTGGTGGCCGAGGCCGCCTCGCCGGGCCGCGTCGCCCTGGCCGACGAGCGCCGGCTGCGCACCGCCCTGGCCGACACGTCCTCGGTCCCCTCCGTCGGCAGCGCCACGACCGCCGCCGTCGCCCTCAAGCTGGCCGGTCGGTTCCGGCCCCTCGGGTTCCTGGCCCGCCGTACCCCGGCGCTCCTGGTGGCCACGGCCGTGCCCGCGGTGGTCGCCTCGGTCGGCCGGGGCGCCGATGAGGTCGGCATGGTGGCGTCGCACCTGGTGCACCGGGCCCGGGCCGAGGGCGTCGAGCCCGACCTCGACCGGGTTCGCCGTGCCGCCGTCCAGATCGCCTCGGGCCACCCGGTGGACCCCGACGTGGAGCCCAGCCACGGGGCCGTCGCCCTGCGATGGCTGCGCCGGGCCGTGCGAGCGGCGCTGCCCTTCGCGTCCGGCGTGGTGAGCGCCGACCCGGTGGCGCTGGCCGAGGCCGCCGCCGCGGTGGACGCGACGAGGCTCGGCCCCCGCTGACCGGCCCGTGCCCGGCGTGACCGGTCCGTGCCCGCCGGAGCGGCCCGGTCGCCGGGGTCGCCGGGGTCGCCGGGGGGCCCTCGACGTGGGCGCGGCGTCGGCCGCCCCGCCCGCCTGCCGGTGCGGTCGACCGGTGCGGTCGACCGGTGCTGCCAGCTCGTCTGGCGGACCCGTCAACCGGTGCGGTGCACCACGACGATGGCCACGTCGTCCTCGGGCGGCCGCGGCGTCGGCCGCGCGGCCAGCAAGGTGTCGGCCAGGCCGTCGGGGTCGCCGGCGTCCGCCGCCCCCACCTGGGTGACCAGCTCCTCGATGGACGTCACGATGGACGCGTCGCGCCGCTCGATCAGGCCGTCGGTGTAGGCGACGAGCGTCGAGCCCACCGGGAACGGCACCTCGCCCTCCGACCGGGGGACCACCTCGATGCCGAGCAGCGAGTGGCGGCCGCCCGTCAGGGCGCCCACCGTGCCGCCGGGCTCGCGCAGGACGGGTGGCGGGTGCCCGGCCGTGGCGTAACGGAGGCTGCCAGAGCCCACGTCGACGGTGGCCAGCAGCATCGTGGCATAGCCGAGGCCCTGGTGGCGCATCATCTCCGACGTTCGGACCAGCACGTCGACCAGGCTCAGGCCCCCCACCACGAGCGTGTGCACCACGGTGCGGATCTGCGCCATCGCCGCCACCGCGCCCGCGCCGTGACCGGTGACGTCGCCCACGACCACGCAGACCCGCCCGTGGCCGAGGACGACCTCGTCGTGCCAGTCGCCCCCCATGCCCACGTCACGGGCCGCCGGCCGGTAGCGCGTGGCGATGGCCAGGCCAGGGACGGTGGGCGCGGGGAGCAGCACGCTGCGCTGGAGGTCCCGGCGCACCCGGTGCTCGGCGTCGAAGAGGCGCGACCGCTCGATCGACCGGGCGCACAGGTGGGCCACCGCGGTGATGCGGGTACGGCGGTCCTCCTCGAAGGGGGGAGCCACCCGCCACAGGACCGTGAGCACCCCGGCCGGCTCGCCGTCGCCGCCGGGGAGCGGCGCGCAGGCCACCGCTCCCAGGCCGAGGCGGTCGAGCTCCTCGGCGACGCGGTGGTCCCCGGCGGCCGGGTCGTCGAGCGTCCGGGACGTGACGAGGCGGCGCTCCCGCACGGCGCGCACGGTGGGGAGGTCGCTGCCCATGTCGGCGTCCCGGTACGGGGCGGGCAGGACCATGCCCGCCCCGTCGGGCGCGAGCAGGCGGAGCCGCTCCCCCTCCACCAGGCCGACCAGGGCGGCGTCGGCGTGGAGCACCGGCGGCGCGTCGGCGACGACGGCTGCTCCCACCTCCTCGACGCTGCGGGCCGTCGACAGGCGGCTGGCCAACGTGGCCAGGGCCGACGTGCCGGCCTGGGCCCTGTCGGTGGCGCGGGCGCGCGCCAGGCTCGACGCGCACAGCTCGGCAGTCGTCTGCAGCGTGGTGGCCAGGGCGGCGTCGAGCCGGGTGGGGGTGGGCCAGGACAGCGACAGCGCCCCGAAGGGCTTGCCGTCGCCGTCCACCAGGGGCACGGCGGCCACGGCCGGGGTGCCGGCGGCTCGCAGCCCCTCGACGATGCCCGGATAGCGGGCTGCCGCCTCGTCCAGGTCCCCTACCAGCACGGTGGTTCCCTGGCGGACGGCATCGCCCATCGGTCCCGGGGCGTCGAGGGCCACCACCTGCCGGACATGGCCCGGTGCACCGGCCGTCCGCCCGACGACGGCGAGAGACCGGCCGTCGTCCTCCAGCAACCCCACCCGGACGGCCGACGCCCCCGCCACCTCGGCGGCCCGGTCGACGAGGGTGAGGGCCACCTGCTCCGTGGTGCCGGCGGTGGCTGCCGCCTCGGCCAGGCCGGCCAGGAGGCGGCTGGTGACGGCGTCCCGCCGGGCGCGATCCAGCAGGGCGGCCCGGGCCAGAGCCTGCCCGCACATCTCGCTCACCGTGGCCAGTCCGGCGACCTCCAGGTCGTCGAGGGGACGCCCCGCGGCCCAGCTCACGACCAGCGTCGCCACGGTGGCGCCGCGGTCGTCGGGGATGCGGCGCCGCACCGTGACCTGGCGAGCCCGCTCGTCCGCCGGGGCGGTCGCACCGTCGCCCCCACTGCCGAGGAGCGGGTCCGGCACCAGCGTCGCCGTCCGGGCCCCCAGCACCCCGGGGACCTCGGTCCGGACGATGTGGGACACGGCATCGGCGGTGGTGACGCCACCGAGCGACCGTCCCAGGCCGGCGAGGCGGTCGACGGTGGCCACGTGCCGGCCGACCAGCCGGTTGTACCGCTCGGCCCGCCGGGCCAGCACCAGGAGCGCCGCCGCCAGCGCGCCCGTGGCGGCCAGCAGCCACCAGGCGCCGCCGGCGGGCACGCCACGCCGGTCGTCGACGGTGATGCGCCAGCTACGGCCGCCGACCGTGCGCTCGACGGTCGTGCCGCCCGCCGGGGCGGGGTCGGACGTGTAGAGGGGCAGGCGGTCGCCCCCCGGCGCGGCGTCCCGCACGTCGACGCTCACCATGTCGCCGAGCTGCTGGTCGACGTCGTCGAGGAGGGCCTCGCCCTGGACCCCGGTGACCACGAAGCCCACCACGGCGGCGCGACGCTCCTCGGCGCCCCGCCGGGGGGCGCCGGGCCGGTAGACGGCGTGGGCCACCACCACGGAGGGGCGCCCGTTGGGCTCTGCCGGCACGACCTGGCTGACCACTGGCTCGCCCCGGGCGGCGGCCAGCTCCGTCGTGGTCCGCCGGGCGTCGTCGACGGCGAGGTCGAAGCCCACGAGCCGGTCGGTCTCGCCGACGGCGGGCACGACCCAGCGCAGGGGCAGGTAGCGGGGGCGGGAGGGCGCCGGTGGCCCGCCCGGTCGGTCGACGACCGGGCGGCCCACCGACCGCTCGAACGCCGGACGCTGCCCGGACGTCACGAGAGGGGCGAACGCCAGGGTCTCGAACGGGGCGGCCCGGACGGCACCGGTGGCGAAGGACCGGAAGCTGGCCGCCGACACGGAGCCGTCCGGGGCGGCCAGGCCGGACGCTCCGCCGAGGGCCGCCAACACCTGGCGCACCGTGGCCTCGGTGACGTTGCCGGTCTGCTGGGCCAGCAGCCGCTCCCGCTGGTCGGCGTCCTCGGCGGCTCTCCTGGCCACGGCCCACGCCGCCACCACCCCCACCAGCACGACCAGCACCACGGCTGCCAGGTGGGGCCACGACCGGGGCGCGCGCAAGGCCGGTGGCGCCGGTGCGCCACCCCTGCCCGCCACCCTCACTCCCGAGTCAGGTGGCCGTCGACGTCGGCCAGGTCGAGCAGGCGCTCGACCTGGCGCGTGACGGAGCGCAGGACCATGTCGACGCCGGCGTCCTCGGCGGCCCGGCGGACGTCGAGCAGCGCGGCGAGGCCGCTGGAATCGCAGAACGTCACCTCGGCCATGTCGACCACCAGGCGGTCGACGCCGGCGGCCGCCACCCTGGGGGCCAGCTCCGCGGTCACCGAGTCGCGGGCCACGAGGTCCAGCTCGCCGGCCAGGTGCGCCACCAGCACCCCGCCGTGGTCGGTCACGTCGATGTCGAAGGGCTTGGGCATCGGGCCTGCCTGGTCACGAGCGGTCGTGCGACGAGTGGGGTGGGAGGACGGCGACGACCGGCGTACCACCATCGAGTCGCACGACGGCGGCCGCGCCCGTCCGGGAGGTCCCCCGAGGTCGGGAGGTCCGCCGAGATCGGGAGGTCCCCCGAGATTGTGCACCGCGCGCACCGGGGCCACCACCCCGGCGGCGGGGCCGACGGCTCCGGGCAGCCGCTGGTGCCCGGTCAGGGTGTCGGGTCGACCCGGTCGACGACGGCCCGACCGTCCTCGGCGGCGTTGGCGCAGTGGGCGCAGCAGTAGAACCGGCCCGCCACCTCGGTGCCGTGCCCCACGATCCGGCAGCCGCAGTGCTCGCAGATCGGGGCCAGGAGGTGGATGGCGCACTCGAAGCTGTCGAAGGTGTGGTGGGCGCCGGCCGCCACGACCTCGAACGCCTTGTCGTAGTCGTTGCCGCAGACCTCGCAGCGGGCCATGGGCGTACCTCCGCTTCGTCACCGGCCGGCGGTCGGCGATCAGCGTCCGCCGGAGCCGGCGGTCGCTGGCCGGTCGGTGGCCCCCACGCTAACGCGGCGTGGCGGCAGCAGGGACGGATCGTGGTGGTGGGGGGGGAGCGTGCCGACCGGGCCGACGCTAGAGCAGCTGGCCGGTGGCGTGGATGGCGAGGCCGGCCAGCCCGCCGACCAGGGTGCCGTTGATCCGGATGAACTGGAGGTCGGGACCGAGCAGCAGCTCGAGGCGGTCGGCGGTCTCCCGGCCGTCCCACCGGGCGATCGTCCCGCTGATCATCGTGCCGATCTCGTCGCTGAAGTGCTCGGCCACGTAGCGGACGGCTGCCTCGGCACCGTCCTCGGCCCGGCCGGCCAAGGCCGGGTCGCGGCGCAGCCGCTCGCCCAGGGCGACCACCGCACCGGCCAACCTCTGGCGCAGCTCCGAGCCGGGATCGGCGGCCTGGGCCCGCAGCGTCACCTTGACGTCGGTCCACACGCCGGCGATCCACGCCCGCAGCTCGGGCTGGGCCAGGAGATCCCGCTTCAGCTCCTCGCCCCGCTGCCGCATGGCCTCGGAGGTCTGGAGGTCCTCGACCAGGCGGCGGACACGGGCGTCGAAGTCGGCCCGCAGCTCGTGCTCGGGGTCGGCGGCCACCTCGCCCAGCGCCCGCCGCGCCCCGTCGAGCAGCCGCTGGAAGATCCGGTCCTCGGCGGCGTCGGGCAGCCACCACGGCGACTCGGCCGAGAAGCGGGCCCGCAGGCTGTCGTGGTTCTCCTCGAGGAAGCGGTCCACGGCCCGCAGGGCGAGGTCGAGCACGTCGTGGTGGCGGCCGTCCTCGGTCATGGCCCGCAGCGCCCGCCCTGCCAGCGGGGCGAGGGCGGCGGTCTCGACGCGGCGCCGGACGACCTGCTCGAGGGCTCGGTGCACCTCCTCCTCGCGCAGGAGGTCGGCAGCGCTCACGGCGGCATCGGCGGCGTGGCGGGCGAGGCGGGCGGCGTTGTCGGGATCGGCCAGCCAGTCGGCGGCGCGGGGCACGACGTGGGCGGCCCGGACCCGCTCGGCGATGATGTCCGGCGTCAGGAAGCTGGTCTGCACGAAGTCGCCGAGCGTCTCGCCGAACTGGTCCTTCCGCTCGACGATCACCGCCGTGTGGGGGATGGGCAGGTGCAGGGGGCGGCGGAACAGGGCCACCACGGCGAACCAGTCGGCCAGACCGCCCACCATGCCCGCCTCGGCGAAGGCGACGGCGTAGCCGGCCCAGGTGGCCTCGCTCCCGAGGAGCTGGAGGGCCACCCACCCGCCGGCGACGACGGCCAGCAGGCCGGTGGCCCGGCGGCGCCCCTGGCTCAGGAGCCGGCGTCGCCGTCGCTCGTGGGCGGTCTGGGGTGGGGTGGGGGGCGAGGGGGGACCGGCGGCCGAGGGCAGATCGGTCGGCGTGGTGGCCTCGTGCCCCGGGGACGTCGTCGCGGCCATGGTGCTGGTGTACCCGGCGGGCCACCCGACCCGCGCCCCGAGGCGCAGCCGGAGCGCCGGTCGGGTCAGAACCGCAGGTGGGCCCGTACCGGCCGGTGGTCCGACCGCGCCTGGCGCACGACCTCGGAGCGCACCACGGCCACGGGCTCGTTGACGAGGATGTGGTCGGTCTGGCTGTGGGGGCGGTGGGCCGGGTAGGTGCGGCCCCGCACGGCGCGGCGCCAGCCGGGGCCCACCATCCGGTCGACGGCCCAGCCCCACATGTTCATGTCGCCCGCCAGCGCCGCGGGGGCGCCGGGCCCGGGCAGGGCGGCTCGCAGGGCTGGTCGGAGGCGCCACACGGGATCCTTCAGGAGGGGCAGGTGGGTGCCGAGGACCGTGAACGCCGCCCCGTCCACGTCGACCACGACCCGGACCGCGGCCCGGCGAGCGGGGTCGCGGCGGAGCTGGGGGAGGGGGACCGCGACCCCGGCCCGCACGGGCAGGCGCGACAGCACGGCCACCACCCAGTCGCCGTCGCCCCCGGCGCCGTCGCGGGCGACCAGTCGCACCTGGTCGTCGCAGGTGGCCCGGGCCATCCGGAAGGTGGCCGCCACCGCGTACCCCAGGGCGGAGGCCACGACCAGCACGTCACCGGGGGCGTCGTCGGGCACCCAGGCCTCCTGGAGCACGAGGACGTCGGTGTCGACCTCCTTGCACGCCGTCACCACGTCGTAGAAGGGGGCGTCGTGGCCACCGCAGCCCCGCCCCATGTGCAGGTTGAGGCTCCCCACGGTCAGCTCCGGCACGGTGCGCCAGTCTGCCACCGCCGCCCGCGGGGTCGCGGCGTCCGGGGCGATCGCCGGCCCGGATCGGGGTGCCGGCCGCTACCGTGGCGGCCGACCGTGAGCACGCGGGAGCCCGGCGACGGGCTGAGAGGGCGCACCTGGGCGCCGACCGCCGAACCTGATCCGGGTCATGCCGGCGAAGGGAGTGATGTCGATGGGACACCGCCGCAAGGCCTACGTCGAGGGGTCGCGCCCGGACCTACGGGTGCCGGTGTGCGAGGTGGTGCTCGAGCCGCCCAACGACCCGGTGCCCCTCTACGACACCAGCGGGCCCGGGGGCGACCCCCGCGTCGGGTTGGCGCCGCTCCGGGCAGCCTGGATCCACGAGCGGGGCGACGTCGAGCACCATGCCGGGCGCGTGAGCACCCTGCGTGACGACGGTCGGGCGTCGTTCCGGGCGGGGCGCTCGGCGGCGGAACCCTTCCCCGGCCCCGGTGCCGACCGGCCCTGCCTGCGGGCGGCCCCCGGGCGCACCGTCACCCAGATGCACTACGCCCGCCGGGGCGAGGTGACCCCCGAGATGGAGTTCGTGGCGCTGCGCGAGGGCTTCGACCCCGCCGTCGTGCGGGACGAGGTGGCACGGGGCCGAGCCATCCTCCCGGCCAACGTCAACCACCCCGAGTCCGAGCCGATGGCCATCGGCACCCGGTTCCTCACCAAGATCAACGCCAACATCGGTACCTCGGCCGTGACGTCCTCGGCCGCCGACGAGGTGGCCAAGCTGACGTGGGCCACCCGGTGGGGGGCCGACACCGTGATGGACCTGTCGACGGGGCGCGACATCCACACCACCCGGGAGTGGATCGTCCGCAACAGCCCGGTGCCCGTGGGGACCGTGCCGATCTACCAGGCGCTGGAGAAGGTCGGCGGCGTGCCCGAGGAGCTGACCTGGGACCTGTTCCGGGACACGGTGGTGGAGCAGGCCGAGCAGGGCGTCGACTACATGACCATCCACGCCGGGGTCCTGCTCCGCTACGTGCCGATGACCGCCCGCCGCCTCACCGGCATCGTGAGCCGGGGTGGGTCCATCCTCGCCGCCTGGTGCCTGGCCCACCACCGCGAGAACTTCCTGTACGAGCACTTCGAGGAGCTGTGCGAGGTCTTCGCCGCCTACGACGTCGCCTTCAGCCTGGGCGACGGCCTGCGGCCGGGATCGATCGCCGACGCCAACGACGAGGCCCAGCTCGCCGAGCTGGCCACGCTGGGCCAGCTCACCCAGGTGGCCTGGGGGCACGACGTCCAGGTGATGGTGGAGGGCCCCGGTCACGTGCCGATGCACAAGATCAAGGAGAACGTCGACCTCCAGAGGGAGCTCTGCCAGGAGGCGCCCTTCTACACGCTCGGCCCCCTGACCACCGACGTCGCCCCCGGCTACGACCACATCACGTCGGCCATCGGGGCAGCGATGATCGGCTGGTTCGGCACGGCCATGCTCTGCTACGTCACGCCGAAGGAGCACCTGGGCCTGCCCGACCGCGACGACGTCAAGCAGGGCGTCATCGCCTACCGGATCGCCGCCCACGCCGCCGACCTGGCCAAGCGGCACCCCCAGGCCCAGGCGTGGGACGACGCCCTGTCGAGGGCCCGGTTCGAGTTCCGCTGGCAGGACCAGTTCGACCTGGCCCTCGACCCCGACACGGCCCGGGCGTACCACGACGAGACCCTGCCGGCCGAGCCGGCCAAGACGGCCCACTTCTGCTCCATGTGCGGTCCCAAGTTCTGCTCGATGGCCATCACCGACAAGGTGCGGGCGTACGCCGCCGAGCAGGGCGTGGCCGCCGAGGACGCCGTGCGCCAGGGCATGCGCCAGAAGTCCGTCGAGTTCGTGGCGGCCGGTGGCGGTGTCTACGTCGAGGACCCGGCGGGGCCGGCCGCCCACCGCGGAGCCCCGTGACGGCCGGGCGCCCCCCCACCGCCCCGGCGATCGGCCGGCTCCACGTGCTGGTCGACACGCTCGGCCTCGCCGAGGCCGCCCTCGAGGCCGGGGCACCGACGGTGCAGGTGCGGCTCAAGTCGGGCGCCGACGTCGACCGGCTGCGGCTCACCGGCACCATCCTCGAGCGCTGCCGCGACGCCGGGGCGACGTGCCTGGTCGACGACCGGGTCGACTTGGCGCTGGCCGTGGGGGCCGACGGCGTGCACCTGGGCGAGGAGGACCTGCCGGTGCCCGTCGCCCGTCGCCTGCTCGGTACCGGCGCGATCATCGGTGGCACCGCCCGCGACCCGGGCTCCGGCCGCCGCCTGGTGGCCGAGGGCGCCACCTACCTCGGCGTGGGACCCTGCTTCCCCACCCGGTCGAAGCGGGGGCTGCCCGAGCCCATCGGCGTCGCCGGCGTGCGGGCGGTGGCCGCGGCCGTCGACGTGCCGGTCATCGCCATCTCCGGCATCACCCCGGGCGTGGTGGCCGAGGTCCTGGCGGCCGGTGCCTACGGCGTGGCCGTCATCGGGGCGGTGGCCGAGGCGGTCGACCCCCACGTCGCCACCCACCAGCTCCTGGTGGCGGTGGCCGAGGCCGTGGGGGCCGGCGTCGCCGGGGAGGCGCGGTGAGCGGTCGGTGCCGTGCCGACGTGGTGGTGGTCGGTGCCGGCGTGATCGGGCTGGCCTCGGCCTGGCGCCTGGGGCAGGCCGGCGGCTCGGTGGTGGTGGTCGACCCCGCGCCCGGCTCCGGCGCCTCCGGGGTGGCCGCCGGCATGTTGGCCCCGGTCACCGAGGCCAGGCTGGGCGAGGACGCCCTGTGGCGACTGAACCGGGAGTCGTGGGCCCGGTGGCCGGCCTTCGCCACCGAGGTGGAGGCGGCCTCGGGTCGCCCGGTGGGCTACCGCGACGACGGCACCCTGATGGTGGCGCTCGACGCCGACGACCGCGCCGTCCTCGACGACCTGGCCGCCCGCCACCGCACCATGGGGCTGGCCGTCGACCGGCTGCGCGGGCGCGACGCCCGGGCGCTCGAGCCCGGCCTCGCGCCCGGCGTGCGGGCGGGGCTGCTGGCCGCCGACGAGCGGTCGGTCGATCCCGCCGCCCTGGTCGAGGCCCTCGTGGTCGCGGTGGAGCGGGCCGGGGTGACGCTCCTGCGGGGCGTGGTCGAGGAGCTGGCGCTGGACGCCGCTGGCGCCCGGGCCGTCGGCGTCGTCGTCCGGCCCGTGGCCCCCGCGGCCGGGCCCACCGCCGTCGACGCCGACACGGTGGTGCTGGCGGCCGGGTGCCGCTCGGCCACGCTGGCCGGCGTGCCCCAGGACGTCCGGCCCCCCGTGCGCCCGGTGAAGGGCCAGGTCCTCACCCTCGCCCAACCGGCGGGTGATCCCCTGCTCACCCGCACGGTGCGCGGCATCGTGCGGGGTGCATCGGTGTACCTCGTGCCCCGCGCCGACGGGCGCGTCGTCGTAGGCGCCACCGTCGAGGAGCGGGGCTGGGACACCACGCCCACGGCCGGGGGCGCCTACGAGCTGCTGCGCGACGCCCTGGCCCTCGTGCCCGGCCTCGACGACGCCACGTTCGTCGCCGCCCGCGCCGGCCTGCGCCCGGGCTCGCCCGACGACCTGCCCATGGTCGGCGCCACGGGGCTGCCCGGCCTGGTGGTGGCGACCGGGCACCATCGCAACGGCGTGCTGCTGACGCCGGTGACGGCCGACGCCGTGGCGGCCACGGTCACCGGTGCCACGGTGCCCGGCGAGGTGGCAGCGTGCGATCCGGGCCGCTTCCCCGCTCCCACCGAGGCCGGGCTCGGGGCCAGCCGGTGACGGGCGGCGAGGTGCGCGTGTCGGTCAACGGCGACTCGCTGGTGGTGGCCCCCGGCACCACGGTGGCCAGCCTGCTGGCGCAGCTGGGCATCGAGCCTCGCGGCGTGGCGGTGGCCGTCGACGGCGAGGTCGTGGCCCGCCGCACCTGGCCGGACCGATCGCTGGCGCCGGGGGAGAGGGTCGAGGTGCTGTCCGTGGCCCGAGGAGGTTGACCATGGTGGGAGTGCGGCGAGAGGGCGCCGGGGACCGTCCCGCCGGGCCCACCGAGGGGTGGGACGACGACCCGCTCGTCGTCGCCGGCGAGTCGTTCCGGTCGCGCCTGATCGTCGGCACGGGCGGCGCCCCCAGCCTCGACGAGCTGGAGCGGGCCCTGGTGGCGTCGGGCACCGAGCTGACCACGGTGGCGCTGCGCCGGGTCGATCCCGGGGCTCCCGGCTCCCTGTTCGACGTCCTGGCCCGCAATGGCATCCGGCCGCTGCCCAACACCGCCGGGTGCTTCACCGCCCGGGACGCCGTGCGCACCGCCCGCCTGGGCCGCGAGGCCCTGGAGACCGACTGGGTGAAGCTGGAGGTGATCGCCGACGAGCGCACCCTCCTCCCCGATCCGGTGGAGCTGCTGGCCGCGGCCGAGGACCTGGTGGACGACGACTTCGTGGTGCTCGCCTACACCAACGACGATCCCGTGCTCGCCCGCCGGCTGGAGGACCTGGGGGTGGCGGCCGTCATGCCGCTGGGGGCGCCCATCGGCTCGGGCATGGGCATCCGCAACCCCCACAACATCGCCATGATCCGGGCCGACGCCGGGATCCCGGTGGTGCTCGACGCCGGCATCGGCACCGCCTCGGACGCCGCCCTGGCCATGGAGCTGGGCTGCGACGCGGTGCTGCTGGCCAGCGCCGTCACCCGGGCCCGCCACCCGGTGCGGATGGCCAGGGCCATGCGCCACGCCGTCGAGGCGGGGCGGCTGGCCCGGGCCGCCGGTCGCATCCCCCGCCGGCTGTACGCCGAGGCCTCGTCCAGCTCCGAGGGCCTGGCCGACCTGTGAGCCGGGTCGTGGTGGTGACCGATCGGCGGCAGGCGGCGGCGGGCGGCCGCACGCTGGCGGCCGTGGCGGCGGCCGCCGTGCGCGGGGGGGCGGCGGCGGTGCTGCTGCGGGAGAGGGACCTGCCGCCCGGCGAGCGCGCCGACCTGGCCGCCACGCTGCGGCGGGTGACGGCCCGGGCCGGGGCGGGCCTGGTGGTGGCGGGCGACGTCCGCCTGGCTCGGCGGGCCGGTGCCGACGGGGTCCACCTGGGGGGGACCGACCCGTGGCCGGGCGACCCCCCCACCGGGCCGGCCGGCCCAGGGTCGGGTGCCGCCGGGGTGGGCATGGCCGTGAGCCGCTCGTGCCACACGCCGGGTGACCTGCGCGAGGCGCGGGACCGCGGCGCGGCGTGGGTGACGTACTCGCCGGTGTTCGCCACCCCCTCCAAGCCGGGCTACGGCCCGGTCCTCGGCATCGGGGGCCTGGCGAGCGGGTGCCGCTCGGTGCCGGGCCTGCCCGTGGCCGCCCTCGGCGGCGTCGACCCCACCACCGCCGCCGCCTGCGTGGCCGCCGGGGCGGCCATGGTGGCGATGATGGGGGCGGTGATGCGAGCCGCCGACCCCGAGGGCGTGGTGGCGGCGGCCGCCAGTGCCGCCGGGCGGGCCGCGCCCGTCCGAGGGCCCGGCGGTGGGGCACCGGCCGTGGCCCGCCCCGAGGGGCACGCCCTCGCCGGGGGCAACGGCGACCGGTGGGCGCGGGCCGGGTCCGGCGGGAGGTGGGGGTGAGCCCGACGCCGGCAGCCTCCGCCACGCCCCCGGTGGCGCTCACCATCGCCGGCTCGGACTCGGGGGGCGGCGCCGGCATCCAGGCCGACCTCCTGACCTTCGCCGCCCACGGCGTGCACGGCACCAGCGTGGTCACCGCCCTGACCGCCCAGAACACGACGGGGGTCCGGGCCGTCCACGTGCCCCCGGTCGAGGTGCTCGGGGCCCAGCTCGACGCCGTGCTCGACGACCTGCCCGTGGCCGCGGTCAAGACGGGGATGCTGGCCCGGGAGGTGGTGGTACGGGCGGTGGCGGCGGCCGCCGCCGGCGGTCGCCTGCCCAACCTGGTGGTCGACCCCGTCCTGGTGTCCTCGACCGGCGACCGCCTGCTCGACCCGGGGGCCGAGGCTGCCTATGCCGAGGTGCTGCTGCCCCACGCCCTGGTCGCCACGCCCAACTCCCGGGAGGCGGGAGCGCTGGTGGGCGGGGAGGTCGCCACCGCGGCCGCCGCCGTCGAGGCCGCGGTGGAGATCGGCCGTCTGGGCCCCCGGTGGGTGGTGGTCAAGGGTGGGCACCAGGTGGACCGGCCCGGCGGCGGGCCCAGCGCCGAGGCGGTCGACGTCGTGGTGGACACGGCCACGGGCCGGGTGTCCGAGCTGCGGGCGCCTCGGGTCGAGACCCGCAACGACCACGGCACCGGCTGCACCTTCGCCGCGGCCACCGCCGCCGGCCTGGCCCGGGGCCGGCCGGTGCCGGAGGCGCTGGCGGCGGCCAAGGCCTTCGTGCACGCCGGGCTGGTGGCGTCGTCCGGTTGGCGGCTCGGGGCGGGGCACGGTCCCGTCGGCAAGCTGGCCGCCTGGCCACCCCCCGGAGCCTGAGCGACCGGCCGACGGTCACCGGAGGCGGCAGGACGAGCTGGACCGCCTCGGGACAAGGTGGCCCGGTGGCCCGGTGGCCCGGTGGCCCGGTGGCCCGGTGGCCCGGTGGCCCGGTGGCCCGGTGGCCGCCGGGGAGGGCCGGGTCACCCCTCGGCTGCCAGCACGGGGAGGCCGGCGTGCCAACGGCCGGGACCGGCCAACCACGCCGCCCCCGCCGGGCACCGGCCCGCCTCCTCGCACCACCGGCACAGCACCGAGGGGCGGGCGTCGCCGGGATCGAAGCCGGCGGTCAGGGCGGTCACGCGCGCCCGGACCACGGCGGCGATCATCTCCGCCCCTGCGGCCAGGAGGTCGTCGTCGACGACCACGCGGACCCGCTCGCCGGTGTCGCCCCCGCTGACCACGACGGCCTCGGGCGCGACCCGCAGGGCCAGGGCCCCGGCCGCCGCCTCGTAGGCGGCCCGGCGGTGGACGTCCCGGTCCCCGCCCGACGACGGCCGGTGGACCACGAGGGAGAGGTCGCCGGTCCGGCCGGGGCGCCCGAGGCGGGCGTCCGCCCCGCTGGCCACCGACACCGGCGACCGGCGGGCGGGCCACCAGCGCGGTGCGCCGCCGGCCCCGCCCTCCCGGGGCACGTTGAGCAACGCCAGCCGGGACGGCAGTGGCCAGCCCCAGAGGCGGACGAACCCTGCCAGCCACCGGGCGGCCGTGGCCGCGGTGGCCGCCATGGTGGTGCCGTCCCCCCGGACCCGCAGCTCGGCGACCCAGCCGGCCACGCCGGGGGCGCCCACGGCCGTGCCGCTCCGCATCCAGGACCGCACGGCCTCGAGGGGGGCGGGGAGGGGAGGGGGCCCGGCCGGCGGCGTGGTGGCCTGCAGGTGGTGGTCGAGCGCCGCCCGGCCGGCGGCGGCCCCCGCCGTGGCGGGTGCCCACCCCGGGAACCGCCAGCCAGCCTCGCCGGCGGCACGGTACCGGGGTGGGCACGTCGCCACCTCGGCCGCCGCCCCCCAGGACACGTACACGGGGGCCACGGGTGCGGGTGCGGCCGCCACCATGGCCGTCACGGTGGCGGCCAGGTGGCCGGCCAGCCGCTCGGCGACGGTGGCGGCGTCCCTCACGACCCCGCCGTGGGGGCCAACGCCGCCTCGGGGCAGCCGCGGCGCAGCGAGCAGTGCGCACAGTGGGGCCCGGGGTGGGCCGGTGCCGGCTCGCCCGCGGCGATGGTGGCCGCCACCTCCAGGGCGTGGACCACCCGGTCGGCCGCGGTGGCCAGCACCGCGGGGCGGACGGGCTCCACCTGCGTCGTGCCGTCGGCGACGACCGTGACGACGGCGGCCGGGGCCCGGCGGTCGCGCCGGGCCAGCAGCAGGGCGTACAGGTGGGCGTCGGCCCGGGCGCTGTCGTGCCACCGCCCGCCCTTGACCTCGACGACGACCGCGGGCCGCGGGGTCGGTGGTCCACCCAGCAGCAGGTCGAGCCGGCCGCTCACCACCACGGCGCCGCCGGCCAGCGCCATCCGCACCGGCTCCTCGACCCGTGGCCACCAGCCGGCGTCGAGCTCCGGCCACAGGCCGGCCAGCAGGGCGACACGGCCCGCCACGTCGGCCTGCAGGGCGCCACCGTCGGCCCGGTCGGCGAGGTGGCGGGCGACCGCGGTGTCACCCGTGGCCTCCAGGTACCGCACGGCGGCCTCGACGGTGGGCCGCCGGTGGGGGACGAGGGTGGCCAGCTTGGCGGCGGCGTCCACGACCAGGCCGGCGACGAGGTCGTCGGTCAGGTCGCCGTCGGTGGGGGCCAGCGCCCGCCGGGGGCACCGCGCCAGCCAGCCCACCCGGCCCTTGGCCAGGCGGAGCGGGTCGTCGGCGGTCCAGCCGCCCACCGTGGCGGCTTCCCGGGCCGCGGCCTCGAGCAGCCGGACCGATGCCGCCAGGGCCTCGTCGGCATGGTCGGCCCCGCCGCCCTCGACGGTGGTCGCGCCCAGCTCGGCGAGGAGGTGGGGGAGGGTGGGGACCGGGCGGCGCGCCACGGGCGGATGCTAGGAGGCGGTCGCCGCCGGGCGGGGGACGGTGGACCCACGAAGGGCTGACGGGGCGTCAGGCCACCAGGGCTAGTGTGCCGGCCATGGAGACCTTGCCCACTGCCGACGAGCTGAACGCGGGGCTGCTCGTGCTGCGCGTCGTCGTCGGCCTCGTGTTCGCCTTCCACGGCTACGCCAAGTTCTTCCGGGGCGGCCGGATCCCCGGTACGGCGGGGTGGTTCGAGAGCCTGGGCATGCGCCCGGGCCACCTGCACGCCCGCCTGGCGGCCACCGGGGAGCTGGCCACGGGCCTGTGCCTGGCGCTTGGCCTCCTGACCACCCTGGCCGGCCTCGGCCTCGTCGGCCTCATGGCGGTGGCGTTCTGGACGGTCCACAAGGGCCACGGGCTCCTCGTGTTCCAGGAGGGCTGGGAGTACAACCTCGTGCTCGGCGCCATCGGCGTCTCGGCCGCCACCATCGGGCCCGGCGAGTGGAGCCTCGACGAGGCACTGGGCATCGACCTCAACGGCACCGCCGGGTTCCTGATCGCCCTGGTGGGGGGGCTGGTGCTGGCGGCCGCCCTGCTGGCCGCGTTCCACCGGCCGCCGGCGCCCGAGCCCGCTGGGTCCGCGGGCGCCACGGCCGGCTGACCGCCGGGGCACGGTTCCCGGCCGGGGCGGGACCGCTCCGCCCGGCCGGGAACCGTGCGCTGCCGGTGTCGTGTCGACACGAGGCCGGGATCCCGGCGCTCCCGGGCCCGACGCCCGGCCGGGAACCCCGTGGACGCCCGGCCGGGAGGCGGCTGCCCGCGGCGGCGGCCGGCCGGCCCCGACCGGAGCGGGTCCCTCGCTCCCGCGGCGACGCCCGGCGGAAGGTGGCGACGGCCCCACGGTGCCGGCGACGCCCCACGGTGCCGGCGGGGGCCCGGAGGTGCCGCCGGGGGCCCGGAGCGAGTGCGGTCAGGCGCTGGCCGACAGGCCGTGCGGCAGCGCGCAGTCGAGCACCAGGGCTTCCCCCTGCCGGTGCACGACGGTGTCGAGCCCACCCCGGTGCAGCGTCCGTGCCAGGCGCTCGCCACCGCTGGGGTCCACGGCCCGGAGGTGGTCCACGCCGGCGTTGGACGCCAAGGTCGCCAGCTCGTTGACCAGGAGGGCACCGATGCCCCGGCACTGGTGGACGTCCTCGACCACCACGTCGACGTCCGCCCGCCGGCCACCGTCGGCCAGCTCGTAGCGCGCCACCCCCACGATGTCGGCACCGGCGAGGGCGGCCAGCGCCACGGCGCCCTCGGGCTGGGCGCCGGGATCCGGCGTCGGGCCCCGGCCGCGGCTTCCGGCGCCGTCGGAGCACCGGCGCCGGAAGGCGGCGAGCGCAGGGCCGTCGCCGTGGCTGAGGTGGCGCAGGCGCACGAGGCCGCCGTCGGCCAGCGCCACCAGCCGCTCGAGGGTGACCGGCGATCGCCGTGCCGGCGGTGCCGCCGGCTGTTGCGGTGTCAACGAGACGGCCGACCGGACGACGACGGGACCGGACACCACGGGGACGGAGCCCGTGTTGGCGTCGTCGAGGGCGATGAGGTGCCCGCCGCAACGCCGGGCGACCTCCTCCACCTCGACGCCACGGTCGTCGGGCACCTGGACGACCAGGCGGTCGATGGCCGTCACGCCGTTGCCGGGCTGGATGTCGAGGTGGACGATGTTGGCACCGCACGCTGCCAGGTCGCCGGCCAGGGCGGCCAGGTTGCCGGGCCGGTCCGCCACCTCCACCCAGAGCTCGTACCGAGCCATGTCCTCCCGCGCCTCCCTCGATCGTCCCGTCACCGTCGCCCCACCCTGCCCTCGCCCGGTTGCCCCCCGCGCAACGGGCCGCGTCGGCTCTGCGAACTCACCCTGTCACAACCCTTTCACGTCGGCCAGGCCCGATCGACGGACCCGTGCCCGGGGTAGCGTCGGGGCATGGCTGCGACGGCGGGTGGCCGGCCGTGGCTGGCACCCGGCCCCGGTGGGTCGGGGTCCGGCCTCCCGGCCGACCTGGTGGCCCGGGCTCTCGGCTACCCCTACCCGCGACCCCCGGGGTCCTTCGTCCTCGACGTCGGCGGCGGGGACGTCGACCCGCTCCGGCCGGCCGACGTCCCCGCCTGGTGGGCAGGTCGGACGGCGGTCCTGGCCATCGGGTCCAACGCCGCCCCCGCCCAGCTACGTCGCAAGCTCGCCGGCGTCCCCGGCGACCGCCGCGTGGCCGCCGTGGCGGTCGGCCTGCGCCACCACGACGTGGTCTTCGCCGCCCGGGTCTCGGCCGACGCCGTGGTGCCTGCCACGGCCCTCCCCTCCCCGGGCACCACGGTGGCGGCGTCCCTGCTGCTCGTCACCGGCGCTCAACGGGCCCGCCTGGACGAGAGCGAGTCGCTCGGTCGTGCCTACCGGCGCGTGCCGGTGGACCCCGCGCTGGTGGTGAGCGACGGTCGGGCGCTCGACGTCCCGGCCGGGAGGGCGGGAGGCGGGCCGGCGACCGTGGGCTGCTACACGGCCGTCGCCGGGCCCCTGCTGGCCGGGGGCACCCCCGTGGCCCTCGCCGCCGTGCCGGCCCGCGGCCGGCGATGGCCGGGCCTGTCCGAGGGCGAGGTGCTCCGCCGTGTTGCCGCCCGCTGGGGCGTCGGCCTGGAGGACTTCGTCCACCGGGCGGTGGGCGACCCCGGCTTCCGGCAGCGGGTCGGCGCCCACCTGGCGAGCGGGGGCCGCGGCCCGCCCCCGGGATTATCGTTCGCCCATGCCCGCCGATCTCTCGAGCCTCGTCGCCCCGTGGCGCACGGCGGTGGTCACCGCCGGCGTGCAGAAGGGGATCGTCGGCGACGGCTCGGCGGTGCCGACGCCGGGCCGGGCGGCGAGCGCGGCCATGCTGGCCCGGCTCCTCCACCTGGTCGACGCCGCCCGTGCCGCCGGGGCCGAGGTGGTGCACGGCACGTACGTGCAGCGGGCCGACGGCAAGGGCTCGAACCACAACGCCCGCCTGTTCGCCGGGCCCGGGGGCTCGCCGACCGCGCTGGTCGCCGGCAGCGTCGCCGCCCAGCTGGCCGGCGAGGTGGGCGCGGCCTCCACCGACGTGGTGGTCACCCGCTCGCAGGGGCTCAACCCCATGGCGGGCACCGAGCTCGACGCCGTGCTCCGCCACCTCGGCGTCACCACCATCGTCGCCGCCGGTGCGTCGGTCAACGTGGCCGTCACCAACCTGGTGATGGATGCCGTGAACCGCGGCTACGACGTGGTGCTGCCCCGCGACGCGGTGTGCGGGGCCCCGGCCCGCTACGTCGAGGACGTCATCGACAACACCCTCAGCCTGCTGGCCACCGTCACGACGGTCGACGAGATCGTCGCCCGGTGGAACGACTGAGCCGAGCGGCACGGCCGCTCCCCCCGGCCACCTTCGGGGGCCTAGCCGGCCCTGACGCGCCGTCAGGGCCGGCTAGCCTGGCCACGATGGCCGAGCCCGTGCAGCCCGTCGACGAGCTGCGGGCGGCCGACCGTCGCGTGCCCGGGCGTCGGGGGCGGGCCACGCGCCGGCGGTTGCTGGAGAGCACCGACGAGCACCTGCGCTCCACCCCCTACCGGGCGCTCAAGGTGGTCGACATCGCCCGGGCGGCGGGCACGTCCCCCGCCACCTTCTACCAGTACTTCGCCGACGTCGACGCTGCCGTCCTCGCCCTGGCCCGGGAGGCGGCCCTCGACGGCCAGCGCCTCGTCCGTCGGGTGGCGGACGGGAGCTGGAGGGGCCGGGCCGGCTTCCAGGCAGCGCTGGACCTGACCGACGCCTTCCTCGCCTTCTGGGACGCCCACCGGCCGGTGCTGCGGGTCGTCGACGCCGGCAGCGACGAGGGCGACCGCCGGTTTCACGCCGTCCGGGTGCGCCTCCTCGACGCCCTCACCGCCGAGCTGGCCCGGGTCATCGGCGCCGTCCAGGCCCACGGGCGCAACCTGGGCGTCGACCCCCTGGCCCAGGCGGCGGTGGTGGTCACCACCCTGGCCGGCGTGGCGGCGCACCTCTTCGCCCTCGAGCTGTGGGGCGTCCGCCCTGCGGAGGCCCGCCTCGCGGTGGCCCGGCAGGTCTACGCCGGCACCACCGGGCAGCGCCCGCCGTCCTGAACCAGGAGATCCGGCAGTGAACGACCTCACCGGCCACGTCGCCGTCGTCACGGGGGGCAACCGTGGGATCGGCTACGGCCTCGCCGAGGGCCTCGTGGCCGCGGGTGCCACCGTGGCCATCTGGGCCCGGGACGAGGCCCGCACGGCCAAGGCCTGTGCCGCCCTCGGGGAGGACCGCACCATGGGCGTGCCCTGCGACGTCGCCGAGGAGTCCCAGGTGGTGGCGGCCATGGCCCGCACCGTCGAGCGGCTCGGCAAGGTGGACTCCGTGTTCGCCAACGCCGGCATCAGTGGCTTCGTGCCCTTCGTCGACATGTCGCTGGCCGAGTGGCGCCGGGTGATGGCCGTCAACCTCGACGGTGCCTTCCTGACGCTGCGGGAGGGGGCCCGCCACCTGGTCGACCGGGGCGAGGGTGGTGCCCTGGTGGCCACCTCGTCGGTGTCGGCGGTGCACGGCGCCCCGGCGATGGAGCACTACGCCGCCTCGAAGTCTGCGCTGCTGTCCCTGGTCCGGGGCCTGGCCGTGGAGCTGGCCCGGCACCGGGTGCGGTGCAACGCCATCGTGCCGGGCTGGACCGAGACGGAGATGATGGAGCCCACCAAGGCCAACCGGCGCTGGGTGGACGCCACCGTCAGGCGAACGCCGGTGCGCCGGTGGGGGGTCCCCCAGGACTTCGGAACCCTGGCCGCCTACCTGGCCGACCCGTCGCTCACCTTCCACACGGGCGACTCGATCGTCGTGGACGGTGGCTACACGGTGTTCTGATCACCCTCCCCGTCGTGGTGGGCACGCTCCGCCGGGGGTAGCGTCGGGGCAGCGGGCCGGGAGGCACGAGGAGTCAAGGTTGGGGAACGACGACGGTCCACGACGGGTGCCGTTCGGCATCCGGTTGCCCGTCCAGGCGCAGTCCACGCTCGAGGCCGAGCCATGGGAGGCGAGCGCCGGTCCCGACGAGGTGGCCTCGATCGCCCAGGTGGCGGAGCACGCCGGCTTCGCATACGTGGCGGTGTGCGACCACGTGGCCGTGCCCAAGGAGCAGGCCCCCGAGCTGTCGACCACCTGGTACGACTGCGTGGCCACGCTGTCCTACCTGGCCGCCGCCACGTCCCGCGTGCGCCTCCTGAGCCACGGCTACGGCCTGGCCCTCCGCCATCCGCTCGCCGTGGCGAAGCAGTGGGCCACCCTCGACGTCCTCTCGCGGGGTCGGGCCATCCTGGGGGTCGGCGCCGGGGGCTTGCGAGGCGAGCTGGCGGCGCTGGGCGTCGACCACGCACGGGTCGACGCCCTCGTCGACGAGGCCCTGGTGGCGGTGCGGGCCGCCCTCGACAGCGAGTACTCCTCCCACCGGGGCGAGGCCTGGTCCTACGAGGAGATGGGCGTGGCCCCCCGGCCGGTGCAACCCCGGCTCCCCGTGTGGGTGGAGGGCGCCACCGACGTGGCGCTCCGCCGGGCCGCTCGGCACGGGGAGGGGTGGATGGCCACCTGCCCCCCCGAGTGCGGCATGTCCGCCGGCATCGCCCGCCTGCGGGCCCTGCGGGAGCGGGCGGGTCGGGCGGACGAGCCGTTCACCGTGGGGGCCCGGTCGGGCCCGCTATACGTGGGCGAGCCCCGCTGGGACGTCGGCCGGGCCGTGCACGGCGGCCCCGAGCAGGTCGCGGTGTTCCTGCGGGTGCTGGCCGGGCTGGGCGTCGACCAGATCGAGGTGTCCTTCCGCAGCCGCGACGTCCACGAGCTGTACGACCAGCTCCGGGCCTTCGGGTCGCAGGTGGCGCCGCTGGTGTGACGGGGCCCCGAGGCCGTCCCCGCTAGCGTCGCCCCATGCACGACCTCGCCGCCGCGGCCGTGGAGGCCGCGCTCGCCGCCGGGGCACGCTATGCCGACGCCCGGGTCGCGGTGGCCCGCCACGAGCTGCTCGCCGCTCGCAACGGCACCGTCGAGGAGGTCGCCCAGGACGACGTGGCAGGCATCGGCGTACGGGCCCTGGTCGGATCGTCGTGGGGGTTCCAGGCCACCCCCGAGCTGGCTGCCTCCCACGCCCGCGCCGCGGGCGCCGGGGCCACGGCGGTGGCCCGGGCGTCGGCTCGGGTGCCGGGCCCGCCGATCGAGCTGGCGCCGGCCCCGGTCGTGGTGGGCTCGTGGTCCTCGACCTGGGTGGAGCACCCCCTCGACGAGGTGGGCCTGGCCGAGCGGGCAGACCTGCTGGTGGCCGCCACCGCCGCGGCGGTCGCCGCCGGGGTGCCACTGTCCCGTGCCGCCTCGCAGGCCTGGGACAGGACGACGTGGTTCGCCTCCAGCGAGGGAGCCCGCATCGAGCAGCGTGTGGTCGAGTGCGGGGCCGTGGTCGACGCCACCGCCGTCGGCGACGGCGAGACCCAGCGGCGGTCGTACCCGGGCGTACGGGGGCAGTACGGCACCCGAGGCTGGGAGCTGGTGCGGGAGCTCGACCTCGTGGCCAACGCCGCCCGCATGGCGGACCAGGCCCAGGCCCTCCTGGGCGCCTCGGCCTGCCCCGTGGGGAGGACCACCCTCATCCTCGACTCGAGCCAGACGGCCCTCCAGGTCCACGAGTCGGTGGGCCACGCCGTCGAGCTGGACCGCATCCTGGGATGGGAGGCGGGGTTCGCCGGGACCTCCTGGCTCGATCCCCGGGGCCTTGGCACCCTCCGCTTCGGCAGCGAGCTGATGCAGGTCACCGCCGACGCCACGCTGCCCGGGGCCCTGGGGAGCTTCGGCTACGACGACGAGGGCGTGGCGGCCCAGGCCGTCGACATCGTGCGCGACGGCCGGTGGGTCGGGGTGCTGTCGGGCCGGGACTCGGCGCCGGCCCTGGGCCTGCGGTCGGGGGGCATGGTGCGGGCGGACGGTCCGGGCCGCCTGCCGATGGTGCGCATGACCAACGTGGGGTTGCTGCCCGGGGACTCGTCGCTCGACGAGATGATCGCCGGCACCGAGCGGGGGGTCTACATGGAGTCGAACCGGTCGTGGTCGATCGACGACCGCCGCCTCAACTTCCAGTTCGGCTGCGAGATCGGCTGGGAGGTCGAGGACGGGGTCCTGGGCCGCATGGTGCGCAACCCGGGCTACACGGGGATCGGGCCCACGTTCTGGGCATCCCTCGACGCCGTGGGGGGGCCCGACGAGTGGACGGCGTGGGGGCTGCCCACCTGCGGCAAGGGCCAGCCCCTGCAGGTGGGCCACACCGGGCACCCGGCGGCGCCGACGCGCTTCCGCGACGTGCGGGTCGGCGTCCGCTAGGTGGGGCGCCGGCCGGGGGTCACAGGGACTCCACCAGCCCCGGCAGCTCGTGGATGGAGGTCAGCTCGTGGAACCCGAGCCGCTCGGCGTCGGCGTCGGGCACCTGCTCGAGCTCCCACGTGTAGGCGTAGGGGAGGTGGGCGGCGTGGCCACCCAGCTCCACGACGGGCAGGACGTCGGACCGCACGGAGTTCCCGATCATGAGGAACTGCTCGGGTGCCACGCCGGCGCTGGCCATCACGCGGTGGTAGGTGGGCACGTCCTTCTCGGAGACGATCTCCACCCGCTCGAACCGGTCGGCCAGGCCCGATCCGGCCACCTTGGCCTCCTGGTGGAACAGGTCTCCCTTGGTGACGATGATGAGCCGCCGACCCGACGAGGCGATCTCCTCGACCACGTCGCGCACGCCGTCGAGCAGCTCGACCGGATGGCCGAGCAGGCGCTTGCCCAGGTCCAGCACGGCCCGGATCTCCCGGGCGGTGATGCGCTCCTCGGTGAGGGCGATGGCCGTCTCCACCAGCGAGAGCGTGAACGCCTTGGATCCGTAGCCGTACAGCGCCAGGTTCCGGCGCTCGGTGGCGACGACCTGCTCGTCGATGCGGCGCCGGTCGTCCACGTACGGTGCCAGCAGGGCCACGAAGCTCTGGTGGGCGTCGACGAAGTGGGTCTCGCTGTGCCACAGCGTGTCGTCGCCGTCGAAGGCCACGACCTCGATGCCGGACGAGTTGCCGTTGCTGCCCACGTCGGACCTCCGCCGTCAGGGGACGTGCAGGGTAACGGCGCCCGGCGCCGACGCGGGCGTTACCGTGCCACCGTGGTCGAGGACCTGTGCGAGCGCGCTCTCGCCCTGGTGGGCGGCCGGGGCGAGGCGGTGGTGACCGCCTCCCGGGGCCAGGCCGCCCTCACCCGGTTCGCCAACGGGTACATCCACCAGAACGTGACGGAGAGCGTGGTCGACGTCCGGATCACGGTGGCCGCGGGCGGTCGGGTGGCACGGTCGTCGACCAACCGGACGGACGACGAGGGCCTGGCCGCGGCCGTCGAGCGCGCCCTGGCCGCGGCCGCGCTCCGCCCTGCCGACCCCGCCTTCCCCGGGTTCGCGCCCCCCGCCGAGGTACCCGGCGTCGACCACCGGGACGCCGCCACCGCGGAGGCCACGCCGGCCGACCGGGCCGAGGTCGTGGCGGCCTTCGTGGCCGCCGGTGGTGGTACGGGCGGCGCCGGGCCCGGTGCCGCCGGCTACTGCGCCACCCGCTGGCGCTGCCGGGCCCTACTCGCCACCACCGGGCAGCGGGCCACCACCAGGTCGACGGTGGCCCGGCTGGACGGCGTCCGCCGGGTGGGGACCAGCGACGGCCTGGGCCACGCCACGTCGACCGCACTCGCCACCATCGACGGGAGGGCGTGCGGCGAGGGGGCCGTGGCCCGGGCCCGGGCCGGGGTCGGGCCGGTGGAGCTCCCGCCGGGCACCTACGAGGTGGTGCTCGAGCCCCGGGCCGTGGCCGCCGTGCTGCAGTTCCCGGCGATGGGCTTCGGCGGCAAGGCCCGCGCCGAGGGGACGTCCTTCGTCCGGCTGGGGCGGGCCCAGTGGGACGCCGCCGTCGACATCTGGGACGACGCCACCGACGCGAGGGCCCTCGGCGACCCCTTCGACGCCGAGGGCACCCCCAAGCGACGCCTCGACCTGGTCCGGGAGGGCGTGTCGGTGGGCCTGGCCCACGACCGCCGGTCGGCCGCTCGGGCCGGCGTGGCGCCCACCGGCCATGCGGTGGGCAGCGACGTGGTGGGCGGGCGCCCCACCGACCTGTTCATGGGTGGGGGCGACCGCCCGCCCGGGGACCTGGTGGGCGACGTCGACCGGGGCCTGCTGGTGGCCGACCTCTGGTACAACCGCATCCTCGACCCCAGGACCCAGGTCGTCACCGGCGTCACCCGCAACGGGCTGTTCCTCATCGAGGAGGGGCGCCTGGCCGCCCCCGTGCAGGACCTGCGCTTCACGCAGTCCGTCGTCGAGGCCTTCGGCCCGGGCCGGGTGCTCGGCCTGGGCGACGACGCTCGCCTCGTCGGGGGCGAGGGCGCGGCCGCCCACGTGCCCAGCGTGCACCTGGCCGGCTGGGCCTTCACGGGCAACGCCCGCGGCTGACCCGACCCGTCCCGCCCGCCACCGCCACATCGGCACTGGTGCCGGTGCGCCCCGTGGGGCAGGCTCGCCGTGTCCGCCGACGACGCTGCGACAGGAGGCTCGCCATGCCCGACCGACCGCCCCTTCCCTACGACTTCCTGCCCCAGCTCCCGTCGCTCTCCGTGGAGAGCGACGAGGTCCGCGACGGCGAGCCCGTGCCCCTGCCCCAGACCGCCGGTGCCGCCCTCGGCCGCCCGGGGGACAACGTCTCGCCCAGCCTGCGCTGGTCGGGAGCGCCCGAGGGGACCGGGAGCTACGTCGTGACCTGCTACGACCCCGACGCCCCCACCGGCAGCGGCTTCTGGCACTGGGTGCTCGTCGACATCCCGGCCGACGTGACCGAGCTGCCGGCCGGTGCCGGCAGCGGTGGCGACCTGCCGGCGGGGGCGTTCCACGTCGCCAACGACGCCGGCATGAAGCAGTACGTTGGTCCCTTCCCCCCGCCGGGCCACGGGCCGCACCGCTACGTCTTTGCCGTCCACGCCGTCGGCGGCGAGAAGCTCGGCGTCCCCGAGTCGGCCACGCCCGCCTTCGTCGGCTTCAACCTCTGGCAGCAAGCCGTGGCCCGGGGGCTGATCGTGCCCACCTACGCCTACGAGGAGTGAGCCGGGCCCGGTCGCCGGGTGACGGGACGGGGACCCTCAACGCTCGTGGACCTCGGCCCGCCACTCACCGGTCCGGGGGACGGGGCACAGGGCCGCCGTGGCCCGGAGCAGCCACCGGAGGACGGTGTCGAGGTCGTCGTGGAGGGTGGTGCCGGGGCCGCCACCGGCGGGGCCGGGCTCGCCGGGCCGCGGTGGCACGGCGAGCACCAGGCCCCGCTTGGGGTGGTCCTGCACCACCCGCCAGCCGGCGGGCACGGTGACGTGTCGGGCCGCCAGCCGCCCGATCGCCCGCGGGCCCCGGCCGTGGCGGATGCCGACCGAGGCGGCGGCGTCCGGCCGGGGGGCCGGGGCCCACGTGCCCAGGGGGACCGTGGGCCCGCGGCTGCCGAACAGGGAGGCGAGCGGTGACGGGCCCGGCGGTGGCACGTCGACGTCGAGCCCCGGGGAGAGGTTGACCCAACCGGCGCCCGACGTCGCCAGGCCGACCATGCGCACGACCAGCGCCCACCGGCGCTGCTCGTGGAACTCGACGACGTCGGGCGGGCGGGCGGGCACCGCGGGCAACCTACGCCGGCCGGCGCCCTACCATCGCCCCATGGACCTCCCCGAGGCGCTCCGCGACGCCATCGAGACCCAGGTGCTCGAGCACGAGCCGGCGCAGGCGGCGCTCGTGCTCAGCAACGCCGTCGCCGACCTGGGGGTGGAGGAGGTCGCCGGGGGGTTGCTCGACGCCGCGGCGGTGGCCTTGCGCCGCATGGTGGCCGAGACCGACGAGGCCCTCGACCAGGTGGAGCTGCTCGACCAGCTGGCCCTCGACGGGGCCGTCCCTGCCGACAACCTGGAGCTCCTGGCCCGCCTCCTGGGCGTGGCGGCATCGACGGCGGGGGGGATCCGGCCGCCGATGGCGGACGTGGTCGCCGAGCTGGGGGCCGAGCGGGCGATGTTCGGGGCATGGCTCACCACCCTGTCGGTGATCCGGGTCGTGGCCATCGGGCTGGAGCGCACGGAGGCCGACGTGGCGGAGGAGGTCGTGGAGGCCGTCACCGCCTTCTGACGGTCCACACCCCGCCCCGGCGACCGGCGGGGTGCGCCGGCGCCTCCCGGACGGGCCGTCCCGGTCCCCCAGCGGCTACGGTCCGATCGATGCCGGGCCAGCAGCCAGCCGTGGGGAACGCCCAGGCCTACCTGCGCCAGGTGCAGTATCGTGACAGCTCCCGCCTGGCGGCCCGCGCCCGGCTGCACGTGAAGTACGGCACCGCGCCGGTCGCCTGGTTCCCGTGGCTCGCCACCCAGGTGCGGTGGCCGCCGGCGGCCCGGGTGCTCGAGGTGGGGTGCGGCGCCGGCTGGATGTGGGCGGAGGCAGCGGCTCGCCTGCCCTCGGACCTGGACCTCACCCTGTCCGACATCTCCCCGGGCATGGTGGCGGAGGCCGTCGAGCGGGTGGGCTCGCTGGGGCGCTACCGGCGGACCGAGGGGCGCGTGGCCGACGTCCAGGAACTCCCGTTCCGCTCGGCCTCCTTCGACGTCGTGGTGGCCAACTACGTCCTGCACCACGTGCCCGACCCCGGCCGGGCGGTGGCGGAGATGGCGAGGGTCGTGCGCGCCGGCGGCACCGTGGTGGTCGCCTGCGTCGGCGACAACCACGTGACCGAGCTGCACCAGATCCGCCGGGAGGTGTTCGGCCAGCTGGAGGCCGAGGCACTGGCGTCGACCTTCGGGGCCGAGGCCGGCGCCCGGTTGCTACCGGCGTGGTTCGCCGAGGTGACCTGGCAGCCGTACCGCGACCTGCTCGACTGCCGGGATCCCGACGACGTGGTGGAGTACCTGGCCTCGACCCCGCCGCTCGACGGTGGCGATCCTGCCGACCGCGGGCGCGTGGTCGACGTCGTGCGGGACCGCTTCCGGGCAGGGGGCGGGCACCTGCGGGTCAGCAAGGACACTGGCCTGTTCGTCTGTGGGCGCCCCCGGCCGGCCGGCAAGGCCGACGGCCGGCGCACGAAGCGTCGCTGAGGCCCGGCCCCCGTCGGCCGGCCCTCGGCTCCGGCGGCGCTCAGCCGAGGCCCAGCTCGGTGGCGCCGCCCGGCCCGGTGTCGGCGCTCAGCCGAGGCCAAGCTCGGCGGCGCAGTGCGGCCACTGGCCCCAGCCGGAGCGGGACTGCAGCACCTGGCCGAAGTGGATCTGGGTCTCACGGGGGTGCTGGTGGGGGAGTCCGCTGCCGCCAACGGACCGCCACGTCTCGGCCGAGAACTGCAGGCCGCCGTAGTAGCCGTTGCCGGTGTTGAGCGCCCAGTTGCCACCGGACTCGCACTCGGCGAGGGCGTCCCAGGTGGCGTAGCTGTTGGGGTCGCCCACGGCACCGCCGTCGTCCCTCCCGGCGGGGCCGGGCTCCGGGGCCGCCGCCTCGGTGGTGGGAGGGGGCTCGGTCGTGGTGGTGGTGGGTGGCGCGGTGGTCGTGGTGGTGGTGGGAGGGACGGTGGTCGTGGTGGTGGGGGGCAGCGTGGTGGTGGTGCGCAACGACTGGACGGCGGTCGCCCGGGCCAGGTCGACGCTGGCGGCGGTGCGCCGCTGCGCCACGAGCGACGTCTCGGACCCCGTCGTCGCCTCGACCGCGCCGGCATCGTCGGGCACGACGACGTTGGCCAGCAGGACGGGCCCCACCAGCAGGGCGACCCCGGCAGCACCACCGAGGACGGCCCGGCGGAGGGTCGATGCGTCCCTCTGGTCCTCGTCCGGTCGCCGAGGGTGCTCTGTCCGAGGGATCATCGGCGACGGCTCTCCTTCTGCCGGCGCGCGCCTCCGAGGCGTCGAGGAGGTGGAAGAGCAACCCGGGGCGCCCCAGCGCGTGCCGTCCGATGCGGTTGGTGCGAAGAGTTTGTCATCATCGACATGGGTTCGCAATGTCGCGGAGTGGAGACCCGACGGTCGTGCGTCCCCGCTCCCCAGCGGCTGCCACCGTAGATCGTCGGCGGGGGCCTCGGTGCAACCGGGCTGGTCCCCGACCCGACGTCCCCGGGCGTCCTCCCCGTTCCCCCCGGTGCTCACGCCCCGGCGCCGTCCCGGGCCGCGGCCACCACGAGCTCGATGCCGTCGGCCGCCACCGGCGCCACCAGCGCCCGGGCGGCGGCCACCAGGTCGTCGAGGGACGGGTAGGCGGCCAGGACGTGACGAGCCCACATGCCGTCGTCCATCCAGGCGGACGTGGCAGCGCCAGGCGGTCCGCCGGGCACGTCGACCACCGCCGGCTCGGCGCGCAGCCGGTCCCACGGCCACGCCTCGGCGAGGCGGGCGCCCGCCACGACGAGGGCCGCTGGTCCGGGCACGGCGGGACCGGGGGAGCCGGCACCGCCGGCGGGCCGCCATGCCGGGCCGGCGGGGGCGGCGGGGGCGGCGGCGGGATGGAGGCGAGCCACCGCCGACCACGACGGCGAGCGCGGCGGCACGCGGTCCGCCGCCGCCTCGACCACCCGGTCGAGCCAGCAGGACGTCCACAACAGGAGGGACGGTCCAGGCGGCGGGGCGGTGGGCAGCCCCAGCGCCCGTCGGCAGGCGTCGGCGACGGTGCCGTCGGGACGGCCCGGCAGCGAGGTGACCGCCCGGTCCCGCCGCAGCAGGCAGGCACTGCAGCCGTCGCGGCCGATGAGCAGCGTGACCACGGCGTCGTCGGTGCCCGTGGCCCCGGTGGCCCATGCCTCGGCGCACACGCCCAGGGCCTGCCAGTGTGGCGGGGCGACGCCGCCCTGGAGGGCGGCGTAGGGGTGGCATGGTCCCAGCGGGGCCCACACCAGCCCGTGGCGGGCGCCTGGGGTGGCGGTGGGCCCGGACCGGGACGGAGGCCCGGACCCGGGCGGGGTGGGGACGACGCCGAGCACGACGCCCTCGCCGTGGGCGGCGAAGCGGGCGTCGGCCACCCTGGCCAGCGCCAGCAGCGTGTGGTGGTCGGGTGGGGACGTGACGGGCATGGCGAACCTCGGGGCCGGCACCGTGGACCGGTGACCAGCGCCGGAGGACCGGCCGGGAGATCACGAACCCGAGGGCACGCTAGCCGAGGGGTGCGACGCCGCCCCGCGCCCCGTGGCGGGACCTGGGGGAGGCGGGCCCCCGGGGAGGTGCCCTACAGGATCTGGCGGAGGAAGGCCCGGGTCCGCTCCTCGGTGGGCTCCCGGAAGAAGTGCTCGGGTGAGCCGGCCTCGACGATCTCGCCATCGGCCATGAAGACCACCCGGTCCGCCACCTCCCGGGCGAACCCCATCTCGTGGGTGACCACGATCATCGTCATGCCCGATCGGGCCAGCTCCCGGATGACGTCGAGCACCTCGGCGATCATCTCCGGGTCGAGGGCCGACGTGGGCTCGTCGAACAGCATGACCTTCGGCTGCATGGCCAGGGCCCGGGCGATGGCCACCCGTTGCTGCTGACCCCCCGAGAGCTGCCCCGGGTACTTGGAGGCCTGCTCGGGGATGCGGACCCGCTCGAGCATCTGGCGGGCCACCGCCTCGGCCCGGTCCCGCGGCCAGTGCCGGACCTTGCGAGGACCGAGGGTGATGTTGTCGAGCACGGTCAGGTGGGGGAAGAGGTTGAAGGACTGGAAGACCATGCCCACCTCGCGCCGCACCTCGGCGATGTGCCGCACGTCGTTGGAGAGCTCGGTGCCGTCGACGACGATCCGCCCGCGGTCGTGCTGCTCGAGGCGGTTGATGCAGCGGATGAGGGTCGACTTGCCGGATCCCGACGGGCCGATGACCACCACGACCTCGCCGTGGTCGACGGTGAGGTCCACGCCCTTGAGGGCCTGGAACCGCCCGAACCACTTCTCCACGCCCTCCAGCACGATCAGCGGGCCTGACCCCTCGGCGCCCGCCTCGACCTGCTCGGCCGTCTCCGTCATCGCTCTCCCACCCCCAGGCGTCGCTCGAGCCGCCGGCTCTCGCGCGCCATCGTCGAACAACCCGCCCAGTAGAGGAGGCCCACGAACGCCAGGGCCACCACCTGCAGCCCCCGGCCCCGGAACCGGTCCTGGATGGCGGCCGCCTCCGCCACCGTCATGAGCTCGAAGAAGCCGACGATGCTGAGCAACGAGGTGTCCTTGAACAGGCTGATGAACTGGCCCACCATGGCGGGGATCACCGCCCGCAGCGCCTGGGGGAGCACCACCAGGCGCAGCACGCCGGTCGTCGACAGGCCCAGGGCCTGCGCCGCCTCCACCTGGCCGGGCGGGACCGCCTGCAGGCCGCCGCGCACGATCTCCGCGATGTACGCGGCCTCGAAGACGGTGATGGCGATGACCGAGCGGACGAGGAAGCTGGGCGGGTCCACGCTCGTGGGGAAGAGGAAGCCGATCATGTACTGGCCCACGAACAGGAGCGTCACCAGGGGGACCGCCCGGAAGGCCTCGATGTAGGCCGTCGCCAGCACGTGGATGCCCGGCAGCGACGACCGCCGGCCCAACGCCAGGACCAGCCCGAGGGGGAAGGCCAGGGCGATGCCTGCCACCGTGGCGGTGACGGTGAGGAACAGGCCGCCCCAGTCGTCCCAGCCCACGCCACCCGGCCCCCACGTGACGACCTGCACCGCGGCCACGATCCCCGCCACCAGCAGCACGGTCGTCCACCGCCGGGCCCCGGCGGGCAGCCGACGCCCCACCGTCACCGCGCCCGCCAGCACCGCCACCAGCGCCACGCTGGCCAGCGCCGGCAGGGGCGTGCGGGTGAAGGACAGCACCACGACGGTGGCCAGTATCAACGGCCAGAAGCGCCGGGCCAGGGAGAGGGGACGCCGGTCGGCCCGCGCCGCCTCGGCGGCCCGGGGGTCGACCGGCCCGTCGCCGGTGGCGGCCCGTCCCGCCGCCCCGGCGGCGAGGCCGGCCACCGCCGCCAGGACGAACGCGGACGCCCACGGGCGCCACAGCTGGTCCGCCGGGAACCGGCCCACCATGAACAGGCGCAGGTTGACCCGCACCACCGTCCACTCGGCCGTCACGAACGTCCAGCGGCCCAGGCGGTAGAGGCCCCAGCAGGCGACGGCCGCCAGCGCCAGGGTCAGCGCCCCGTTGGCCGGTGACGGGAACAGGTTGGCCCGCACCCACTCGCCCGGCGTGGCCCGCTGGTCGGGCGGCGACGGTGGTGCGGGCACCGGCTGGGGCTCGGCCAGCGCCTCGGCGGCCGCCCTC
>DASUJB010000195.1:0-37017 GCA_036279475.1 Acidimicrobiales bacterium
GGCCGCCGTCGTCGCCGGCGCGCCGCGCGCCCGCCTCGTGCGCGGCGAGGGCCGGGGGCCGGCCGCCGCCCGCAACCGGGGCGCGGCCGCGGCCCGCGCCCCGGTGCTGTGCTTCACCGACGACGACTGCCGGCCCGGCGCCGGTTGGGTGGCCGCCCTCGCGGCCCGGGTGGGCCCGGCGACCGCGGTGGCCGGGCCCACCCGCAACGGCCGGCCCTGCGACCCCTACGCCGCCGCCTCGCAGGCCATCACCAACCACCTGGCCGAGTCGTCGCTCGACCGGGCGACGGGCCGGATCGGCTTCGCGCCCACCAGCAACGTCGCCTGCCCGGCGGAGCTGCACCGGGCGGTGCCCTTCGACGAGCGGTTCCCCGCCGCCGCCGGCGAGGACCGCGACTGGTGCGCCCGCCTGGCGGCCCACGGCGCGGCGCTGGTCTACGAGCCGGCGGGGTGGGTCCAGCACCACCAGGACCTCTCGTGGCGGCGGTTCTGGCGCCAGCAGGAGCGCTACGGGCGGGGCGCGTACATGCTCCACCGTGCCGCCGGCCCCGGGGACCGCCTCCAGCGACCGGGCTTCTACGCCGCGCTGGTGCGTGCCGGCCTGCGTGCCGGGGTGGTGCCGGCCGGCCTCGTGCTGGTGGCGCAGGTGGCCACGGCGGTCGGGCTGGCGCGGGCCGCCGTGGCCGACCATGTCACACCCGGTCCCTAGGGTCGTTCGCATGTCGGTGACCGCTCTCCCGTGCGCCCTCCCCGGCGACGTCCCCGGGCCGGTGGGGTCGTCGCCCCAGGAGCGGGCGTGGTTGGTTGCGGAGGGCGTCCCCGCCGAGGTCATGGGGGCGGTCAACGCCGAGGTGGCCCGCCTGGTGGCGTCGGTGCGGTACCTGCTCGACGCCGAGGGGTGGGGAGGGGCGGGCATCCGCTCGCCGGAGTACTGGCTCGCCTGGAAGGCGGGGATGTCCCACCGACGGGCCGAGGGCCTGGTCGCCATCGCCCGCTGGCTCGACCAGCTACCGGCGTGCGCCGCGCTGTTCTGCGAAGGTCGCCTGGGCGAGGACGCCATGGTCCGCATCGCCCGGCGGGTGCCGGCCGCCCGCGATGCCGAGATCGACCGCCCTGGCCCCCCGGTCGTCGATCTCCCAGCTCGACCGGCTGCTCCGTGCCCTCCCCGAGCAGGCCGGCGGCACCCCCGGGCGACCCGAGCTCGAACGGGCGTGCCGGGTGCACCACGAGTGGGACGGCTGGGTCCGCGGGACCTTCTGCCTCCCCGCCGACGAGGGGGCCCTGGTGCCGGGTGGGCTCATCGCCGCCCGCGACGCGGAGCTGCGCGACCGCCACGACGTCGACCCCGCCGACCCGGCACCGCCCGCCGCAGCCGAGGCCACGGCCGCGGTGAGCTGGGCGGACGGGCTGGTGCGCCCGGCCGTCGAGGCCACCGACGCCTTGGATCCCACCGTTCGCCGCACCGGCCACCGCGGCCACCGCGGCCAGCGTGCCCTGGTCGTCCTCCACCACGACGTCGAGCCCGGTGGTCACCTCGGTGCCGCCCAGCTCGACCTGGGGCCGGTCGTGCCCGACGCGGTCGCCCGCTACCTGTCCTGCGACGCCCGCGTCCAGGTCGTCTCCCACCGGGCCGGTCGGCTCGTGGGCATCGACCTCACCGAGCGCACCGTCAGCCCGGCCATGCGCCGCTACCTCGCCCGCCGCGACCAGGGATGCGTCCATCCCCTGTGCGCCCAGCGGCGCTGGTTGCACGCCCACCACCTGTGCACGCCCACCACCTGGTCCACTGGGCCGCTGGCGGTCGCACCACGCCCGGCAACCTCGCCCTGCTCTGCCCCCGCCACCACCGGGCTCTCCACCATGGCGATCTCAGCCTCCACGGCGACCCGGAGGCCGGCACCCTCCAGGCCCACGACCGCTGGGGCCGCCCCATCAGCGCGCCCGCCGTCGGGTGCCGACCGCCCCCACGGCTTCACCTGGAGCTGAGCGCGTCAACGCTCCAGCAGGGGCTCTCCGGCCATGCCTGACGTGTCGGCGCCCGCCAGGGCGGCGGCGGTGGCGGCCACGTCCTCCAGGCGGGCCTGGCGCGTCGGCGTCACCGGGTGGGAGTTGCCGGGCACGACGAGCGCCCAGGCGTCACCCTCGGTGTGGTTCCCCGGGCGGCCGCTGCCCACCCCGTGGCGCAGCACGGTGCCGAAGCGGTCCGACCGCACGCCCTCGAGGCGGGTGGCGGGGCGGGCCGTCCAGCGCACGACGAGGTCGGGCAGCTGGTGGGCCCGGCCGCCGGTGCCGAAGGTGTCGGCGACCCGGTCGACCGACTCGACGGCGGGGGAGCCGTCCATGTCGACGAAGGTGCGCAGGCCGTCGGCGATCTCGTCCATGAGCGCGTCGGCGTCGTGGGGGTCGACGATGCCGTCGCGCTCGCGGCCGGCCAGGTTGAGGCGCACGTAGCCCTGGTTCTCGGCCGGGTGGGCGAAGGCGCGGGTGCGGCTCCAGTCGACGCCCCGCATCTCCAGCCGGGCGGTGAGGTCGAGGGCCCGCCCCTCGGGCAGGGCGGCGGCGACCCGGGCCCGAAGCCCGCTGGGCACGGCCGCCCGCAACTTCCAGATCGACGCCGCCGGACCGGGCTGGCGGGCCCCGGGCTCGAGGACGGCCCGCAGCATCTCGGGCAGCAGGTCGGCCCGGCTGGTGTTCACGTCCATGCCCACCGGTGACACCACCATGACGTCCGCCCCCGGCGGCAGGGCGGCGACCACCCGGTCGAGGGCGGTGTCGACGGCCCGGTAGACGTCCTCCAGGGTGGCCCCCAGCACCCGCTCGGCGTCGGCGTCGAGGCCGGCCGGGTCGAGCTGGGACAGGTCCCAGAACTGGTGGCCGGCCACGTGGGCGGCGCAGAAGGTCAGCCAGGCCAGGTCGAAGGGCTGGTCGGCGAGGAGCAGCCCGGCGACGTCGGCCACCCGCCCGGGCGCGGCCAGCAGGCGACGGCGCAGCCCCAGCATCTCGGGCGCGGTGTGGCGACCGAACACCTCGTCGACCGGCTCGGGCCGTCCGAACAGCCGCTCGAACCGGCCGTGGTCCGTGCCCGACGACCATCGCTGCAGCACCACCCGGTCGTGGAGCTGCCACCCGCACAGCAGGGCGCCGGGCGGCGGCTCGGCCGGCGGGCGGCTCTCGTAGGGGTCGACCGCCAGGGTGCGGGTGCCGGACCGGCCCAGCCGCTCCCACACGGGGGCGGGCGCGGGCAGGTCGCCCATGTAGTGGACGCGCTGGTCGGCGGCCGACCACTGGAAGGGGTAGAAGAGCCCGTGCTCGCCCAGCTCGACGCCGCTGTACAGCGTGTGCTGGGCGCCGGCCGCGAAGCGGGTGGCGGGGGCGTCGAGGTCGTGCCACGTGCCCCGCCGCCGCAGGCCGTCGAGGGCGGGGAGCCGCCCCGCGGCCAGCATCTTGGCCAGCAGCGAGGCGCTGGCTGCGTCGAACTGGAGGATGGCGAGCATCAGCAGGCTCCTGTGACGGGCGTGGGCCGGCCGCCGGCCGCGGCGCTGGCGCGGGCGGCGCCCAGCACGAGCATGGCCGCGTGGCCGTCCCCGGCGGTGCCGAGGGGGGCGCGGGGTGGGGCGCCGCCGCGGCAGGCGGCGGCGAAGGCCTCGAGCTGGCGGGCCAGGGTGGCCACCAGGGCGGTGGGGCCGGTGCGGCCGACCACGCCCCGCACGGCGGCGACCGGGCCGCCCAGGCGGTGGCGGGCGACCAGCCGGCCGCCGACCCCCAGCTCGACCAGCTCCCGGTGGGGCCGGTCGGTGGCGGCCCGCAGGCGGGCCCGGCCCCGGCCCAACGTCAGCTCGAGCATCGCCCGCTGGGGGCGCAGCTCGGGGCAGGCCACCGCCACGACCTCGGAACCGGTGATCCACCGGGCCCAGTCGACGAGGTGGGGGCCGAGGTCGGCCAGGGCGTCGTCGGCCACCGTGTGGGCGGCCCACCCCCGTCGCCGGTAGGCGATGGTCGCCCGCAGGTCGACGTCGCCGCGCCCGGGCACCGCGGCCCGCACGGCGGCGGCGCCGGGGTCGAACCTGCGGTTGAACCCCACCACCGGTGCCGGTGCCAGCGTCGCCAGGCGGGCGGCACCGGCGGCGTCGGGGGCCGGCGGCTTCTCCACCAGGGCCAGGACGCCGGCGGACGCGGCCGCCTCGGCCACGTCGACGTGGGCGGCCGCGGGGGTGGCCACCACCAGGCCGTCCACCGTCGCCCCGGCCAGGAGGGCGGCGGCGTCGGGGAACGTGGCGACGCCCTCCCCGGCCGCGGCGACGGCGGCCCGCCGGTCCGGGTCGGGGTCGGCCACGGCCACCAGCCGGACCTGCGGCACCAGCGCCAGCGCCGGGAGGTAGCCGAGCTCGGCCAGTCGCCCGCAGCCCACGAGCCCCAGCTCGACGGGAGCCGGGCTCACCGGGTGGTGCCGCCACCGGCGGGTGCCGGCTCGACCCCCGCCCGCTCGACGACCGGGTGGCCCACCGACGTGGCCCAGGCCACCGAGGCGACGGCCAGGCCCACCGGCACGGCCGCCACCGACACGATGTGGTGGAGGCCGTGGAGCAGCACGCCCACCGCCGCCCGGGCCGGCCCCTGCCGCCGCAGGAGAAGCGAGTAGAAGGACCGGTTGAGCGCCACGAGCACGGCCCCGGCGACGGTGGCCTGCACCACCATCCCCCCCACGCCGAAGGCCACGACCAGCAGGCAGGCGAGGGCGCTGAGCCGGTGGCGCCAGCCGCAGTTGAGCGCGCTCGACACCTTCCCGGTCCGCGCCTGCAGGGCCACCCACGGCACGCCCCGGCGGGCGAAGTCGGTCCACAGCATCGACCGCAGGGTCCAGGCCTTCAGGTGGGTGCCCTGGACGGCGGGGTCGAGCACGATCCGGGTCCCGCGGGCGGCGAGCCGGTGGCCGAGCTCGATGTCCTCGACCGACGGGTGGGGGTAGCGGCGCTCGTCGAAGCCGCCCACCGCCTGGAAGTCGGCCCGGCGCACGGCGCCGATGCCGGTCCAGAAGGTCTCGGCCGGCCCGGCTGCCGCCTGGTGGACGTAGTGGTGCAGCAGGTTGCGGAAGGCCGACACCGTGGCCTGGTCGCCGGGCGCGTCGTCGTAGGAGCCGTAGGCGGCGGCGAGGTCGGGATCGGCGGTGAAGGCGGCGCGCAGGCGCCCGAGCGCGTCGGGGTGGACCACCACGTCGGCGTCCACGAACACGACGACGTCGCCCCTCGACCGCTCGACCCCTGCGTTGCGGGCGGCGGCGGCCGACAGCGTGGCGGGGCCGTCCACCACCACGACCTCGTCGGCCCGGTCGTCCGAGGCAGCGAGGGCCGCCAGGCAACGGGGCAGCGTGGGCGGGGAGTCGGTCGCCGGGACGACGACGGACAGGGTGGTCACCCAGCCGACTATATGGGAGTAGCCATGCCTAAGAGGATCCGGTCGGGCGGCAGGCGACGGCGTGGGCCACCCACCGGGACGACCGCGCCAGCTCGGCGACCCCGTCGTCGCCGGCCGCCGCCAGGCGGGCGGCCTCGTCCTCGCCCGCGCCCACCAGCACCACCCCGGGCCGGTCCCCGAGCCGTCCGTCGACCCGCCGCAGGGGCACGTCCAGCTTCCACGCCAGCGCCACCCGCGGCACGTCCGAGGGGCGGATGGCGACCCCGCCACAGGCCAGGAGGGCACCGGGTCCACCCGCCCGGTCGATGACGACGTCGAGGTCGGCCTCGAGCCGGGCCCGGGACGCGACGCCCTCGGCCACGGTGCCGATCGAGGTGGCCCGGGCCAGGACGGGCGGCACCGCCGCCGCCAGCAGGAGCGCCACCACCGCCCGGGCCCCGGCGCGTCCCCGGGCCGCGGCGACCACGCGCACCACGCCCACACCGGCCAGCACGCACAGGGCCGCCGCCGCCGGCAGCAGGAACCGGCTGAGGGCGGCGTAGCCCAGCGTGACGCTCATGGCGGCCACCAGCGCCGACCACGCCACCGCCCCCGCCGCCAGCACCAGCAGGGCGGCCTCCCGCCGGCGCCACGCCGTCGCCACGGCGGCGGCCGCCGCCGGCCAGGCGGGGGAGGCGACGGCCCGGGCCACGCGCTGCCACGCCCACGACGCGCGCTCACCGGGGGTGCCCGCCACCACCCGGGCGGCGTCGGCACCGTGCCAGGCGTCGCCCGAGCCCCACCAGTCGCCGCCCAGCCACAGCACGGGCACGGCGACCAGGCACGCCGCCACCACGGGCCGGCAGGCCGGCGTCGAACGCCACAGCCATGCCGCGTACAGCGCCAGGAAGGGCCAGGCCTCCGGGCGGTCGAGGGCCACCGCGGTGGCGGCCAGCAGGGCGGCGAGGGGGCGGCCCGCCAGGTGCCGGTCGACCGCCCACAGGGACAGGGTGGCGGTGACGGGCGCCGTGTGGCCCTCCGCCACCAGGCGCAGGAACCGGGGACCGCCGTCCGGGGTCAGGACCAGCAGGCCGGCGGCCAGGGCACCCGCCCAGGGGCCGGCGAAGCGGGCGGCCAGCCGGAAGGCGGCGACCAGGGCCAGCAGGCCGGCGGTGCGGGCCAGCACCAGCCACAGCACCGGCGCGTGACCGCCGGCCACCGACAGCACGGTCGTCACCAGCACGGGCAGCGGCTTCCACGACGGCCCGCCGGTGGTGTCGAGCCCCAGCTCGCCCACCTCCCGGCCCCACACCAGCCACGCCCACGGGTCGAACGCCAGGGTGGCGGGCAGGGCCAGCGACGCCACCGACACCGCCAGGCAACCCCCCACCGCCAGGGCCGCGCCGTGCCGTGGACCCCCGCCGGCCGCCGGGCCCTGGTCCGGGGGGGCGACCCCGGCGACGGCGGTCACCCGGCGGGGGGCGCCAGCACGCTGACCGGTCCGGTGACCCAGGCCCGGACCTCGTCGCCCCGGTGCCAGGGCGTGGTGCCCGGGCCCCGGCTGCGCAGGCGGAGGCCGCTGGCCAGCTCGAGCCGGACGAGCTGGTCGTGCCCGTAGTAGGAGCGGCCCACGACCGTGGCCTTGACGGCACCGTCGGGCACGTCGGGCCCCTCGCCGGCGACCGGCGGGTGGGCGGGGCCGATGGCGACGCTCTCGGGGCGGATCACGACCTCGACGGGCCCCCGCAGCGGCCGGTCGGCGGCCAGGCGACCCAGCTCGCACTCGACGAACCGGCCGTCGGCGGTGCCGGGCACCACGTCGGCGGCACCGAGGAACTCGGCGGCCCACCGGGACGTCGGGTGCCCGTACACGTGCTCGGGCCGGCCCGACTGCTCGACCCGGCCGGCCCGCATGACCACCACCTCGTCGGCCAGCGACAGGGCCTCCTGCTGATCGTGGGTGACCAGCAGGGCGCTGGCACCGGCAGCGCGCAGGATGGCCACGACCTCTTCACGCAGCGACTCCCGCAGGCCGGCGTCGAGGGAGGCGAACGGCTCGTCGAGCAGCACGACGTCGGGGTCGGTGGCCAGGGCCCGGGCCAGCGCCACCCGCTGGCGCTCGCCCCCCGACAGCTCGTGGGGGTAGGAGCGCGCCCGGTGGGACAGGCCCACGAGGGCGAGGGACTCCTCGGCCCGGCCCGGCGCGGGCTCGCCGAAGGCCACGTTGCCGGCCACGGTCAGGTGGGGGAAGAGGGCACCGTCCTGGAACACCATCCCCACCCGCCGGCGGTCCGGCTCCACCCAGCTGGACGGGCCGGCCACCTGCCGACCGCCGATCTCCACCGTGCCGGCGTCGGGCACCTCGAACCCGGCCACCAAGCGCAGCAGCGTGGTCTTGCCGGAGCCGCTCGGGCCCAGCAGCGCCACCACCGCCCCCTGGGCCACCTGGAGCGACGCGCCGGAGACCGCCACCGTGGTGCCGAACGACTTGCGGACGTCGGTGGCCCGGATGGCCGGGGGGCTCGTCACGCCGGCAGGCTACCGCGGGCACCACCCCGGCCTTCGGCGCACCGTCGCCTCGTGTTCGGCCGACCTACGTCCCTACACTAAGGGGAGTTCCCGGTCCCTCACGACCCTGCGAGCGCCCATGCTGTCGAGCCTGATCCGCCGCCGGTGGCCCATCCCCGTCATCGTCGTCGCCGTCGTCGCCCTCCTGGTGGGTGGCGGCCTCGTGGCCGCCAGCGGCGGCGACGACGCCCTGGTGGTCTACAACGGGCGCTCGCACTACGGTGACGAGCAGGTCTTCGACGACTTCGAGGAGGCCACCGGCATCGACCTCGAGCTACGGGGGGGCACGGGGCCGGAGCTGTACGAGCGCCTGCGGCGGGAGGGGGACGACACCCCCGCCGACGTCCTCGTCACCACCGACCTGGCCAACCTCTGGCGCGCCGACCAGGCCGGCCTGCTGCAGCCCGTCCGCACCCCGACCCTCGAGCGCAACGTGCCGCCGTCCCTCCGCGACGCCGACGGGGCGTGGTGGGCCCTCACCACCCGGCTCCGCATCCCGGTGGTGGCCACCGGTCGCGTCGACCCGGCCGCGGTGACGGGCTACGAGGCGCTGGGCGACCCCCGCTTCCGGGGCCGGACCTGCCTGCGCACGTCGAACAACGAGTACAACCAGTCGTTGGTCGCCGACATGATCGTCAAGCGGGGTGCGGCACGCACCCGTGAGCTGCTGCGGTCGTGGATGGCCAACGATCCCCAGGTCCTCAACTCCGACGGCGAGCTGCTGGCCGTCATGGCCGCGGGCGACTGCGACCTCGGCCTCGTCAACCACTACTACCTGGAGCGGGCCCTCGCCGAGGACCCCGACTTCCCGGTCGCCCCCGCCTGGCCCGACCAGGACGGTCGGGGGGCGCACGCCAACGTGTCGGGCGCCGGGGTCGTGCGAGGGTCCGACCGGGTCGACGAGGCCACGCGGCTCATCGAGTTCCTGACCACCCGCCGGGCGCAACGGGAGATCGCCTCCCGGGGCGAGTTCCCCGCCAACCCGGCCGTGCCCCCCGCCCCCCAGGTGCGCCACTGGGCGGACGTCAAGATCGACCCCATCGCCGTCGAGAGGGCGGGACCCCTGCTGGACCGGGCGGTGGCCATGATGCTCGACGTCGGGTGGAGGTGACCCGCCCCCGGCACGCCCGGCACCCCAGGGTGCCGGGCTGGGCCGTGGTGGGCGTCGTGGTGGCCGTGGTGATCGTGGGCCCGCTGGTGGCCCTGCCGGCCAGCTTCGTGGGCCAGGATCAGGCCTTCGACGAGATCGCCCGCACGCTGCTGCCCCGGGCCCTGACCACCAGCCTGGTGCTGGGCGTGGGCGTGGGCGCCGGCACCCTCCTGGTGGGCGGGGGCCTGGCCGTGCTCCTGTCGTTCTGGGACTTCCCCGGCCGGCGGGTGCTCGACTGGGCGCTGGTGCTGCCCATGGCCATGCCGGCCTACGTCCTGGTGTTCGTGGTGCTCGGGCAGTACGGGACGGCCACCCCCCTGCAGTCCAACCTCTTCGGGGACGGCCTGCACCTGCCGTGGATCCGCAGCCGCGGCGGGGCGATCGCCGTGCTCACCGCGGTGCTGTACCCCTACGTGTACGTGCTGGGCCGCAGCGCGTTCCTGGGACAGTCCCGGCAGGCCCTGGAGGCGGCCCGGAGCCTGGGGTGCTCCTACGGCCGGGCGGTGCGGCGCGTGGGCCTGCCCCTGGCCCGCCCGGCCCTGGCCGCGGGAGCGGCGCTGGCGGTGATGGAGGCCCTGGCCGACTTCGGGACCGTCGACCTGCTGGGCGTCCAGGCGCTCCCCGCTGCCATCTACCGGGTGTGGAACGGTGCCTTCGACCAGGCGGCGGCCATGCAGCTGGCCACGGTGCTGGTGGGCTTGGCGCTCACCATGGTGGTGGTCGAGCGGGCGTTCCGGGGTCGGGCCCGCTACGAGCAGGCGCTGGGCCGGGGCGATGCCGTGGTGCCCCGCCCCCTGCGGGGCCGGCGCCGCTGGCTGGCTCCCGTGCCGGGGATCCTGCTGCTGGCCGTGGTGTTCGTCCTGCCGGTGGTCCAGCTCGTGGCCTGGTCGGTCGAGACCGTGGTGGACGGCCAGGTCGACGACGGCCTGGGATCGGCGGCCCTCAACACGCTGCTGCTGGCCGGCATCGCCGCCGTCGTGGCCGTCGTCACCGCCACCCTGGTCGCCTACGGCCAGCGCACCCGTGCCTCCGCCACCGGTGGCCTGGCGGCGCGCCTGGCCACCGTGGGGTACGCCGTGCCGGGCAGCGTGGTGGCGGTGGCCGTCTACGCCCCCCTCGTGTGGATCGACCGCCGCCTGGTCGACCTGGCCGACGCCGTGGCCGGTGCCCGCATCGACCTGCTCTTCACGGGCACCATCCTGGGCCTCGTCCTGGCGTACGTCGTGCGCTTCCACGCCCTGGCGTACGTGTCGATCGAGTCGAGGATGAGCCGCATCAGCCCCGACCTCGACGACGCGGCCCGGGCGCTCGGCGCCGACCGCGCCCGGGTGCTGGCCGACGTGCACGTCCCCCTGCTGGGGCCGGGCGTGGCCGCCGCCGCCCTCCTGGTGCTGGTCGAGGTGATGAAGGAGCTGCCCGCCACCGCCCTCCTGCGGCCCCTGGGCGGGGACACCCTGGCCGTCACCGTGTGGGAGGCCACCAAGGACTCGCGCTTCGACACCGCGGCGCTGCCGGCCCTGCTGATCGTGGCCGTGGGGCTCCTGCCCGTGGTCGCCCTGGTGCGGCTGCTCCGCCGCGACGGCTGGGCGGAGGCGGCCGAGGCGTTGTGAGCCGGCGCGGGCCCGCCGCCATGTGCCATCGTCGGGCATGGGCGACGACCTGCCCGCCCGCCTGCGCTTCCGGCCCCGTCCCGCCCGCGGCTCGGGGACGGGGCCGCGGGGCGGCCGCGACGAGCCCCTCGGCCTGGCCCCGGGCCGGGACGGGGTGGTGCACGTGCCCGCCAGCGCCGGGGCAGCGGCGCCCGTGCTGGTGTTCCTGCACGGCGCCACGGGATCGGGCCGGTCCCACATGCGGGCGGTGCTGGCCGCCGCCGACCGCCACGGCGTGGTCCTGGTGGCGCCCGACTCCCGCCACGCCGTCACGTGGGACCTGATCGCCTCCCGCCGGTTCGGCCCCGACGTGGCCTTCCTGGACCGCGTGCTCGAGGCGGTGGCCGACCACCCCGACCTGGACGTCGACACCACCCGCCTGGCGCTCGGCGGCGTGTCGGACGGCGCCAGCTACGCCCTGTCGGTGGGCCTGGCCAACGGCGACGTCTTCCCGGCCGTGCTGGCCTTCTCGCCGGGCTTCGCCCTGGTGCCGGGAGCCGTCAGTCGCCCCCGGGTGTTCGTGTCCCACGGCACGGCCGACCCCATCCTGCCCATCGACAGGTGCAGCCGCTCGTTCGTGCCCGGGCTGCGGGAGGCGGGCTACGACGTACGGCTGGACGAGTTCGCCGGGGGCCACACCGTGCCACCCACCGTGGCCGACGCCGCCGTGCGCTGGTGGCTCGACGGGTGACCCCCGACGGGCGCGGACGCGGGCCGGCGGCGCTACAACGGGGGGCATGACGACGGTTCGACCCCTCTCGGCCGTGGTGCTCGCCGCCGGCCAGGGCACCCGCATGCGGTCGGCCCGCCCCAAGCCCCTGCACGGGCTGTGCGGGCGGCCGCTCCTGCGCTACGTGCTCGACGCCCTGGCGGGGGTGGACGCCGGGCGGGCCGTGGTCGTCATCGGCCACGGCGCCGACATGGTGGTCAAGACGCTCCAGGAAGACCCCGGCCCCGTGCCCCTCGAGTTCGTGGAGCAGCCGGTCCAGCGGGGCACCGGTGACGCCGTGGCCGTCGGCCTGACCGGGCTCCCCGAGGACGACCTGCTCCTCGCGGCCGACGACGGCGACGTCGTGGTGCTGCCCGGCGACACGCCGCTGGTCCGGCCGGCCACGCTGGAGGCGCTGGTCCGCGAGCACCGGCTCTCCGGTGCCGCCTGCACGGTCCTGACCGCTCGCCTCGACGACCCCACCGGCTACGGCCGGGTGCTGCGCGACCGCGAGGGGCGGGTGCGCCGGGTCGTGGAGCAGCGCGACGCCTCCCCGGCCGAGCGGGACGTCGACGAGGTCAACACCGGCATCTACGTGTTCCGGCGCAGCCTCCTGGCCCCGGCGCTGCGCCGACTCGTCCCCGACAACGCCCAGGGCGAGCTCTACGTCACCGACGTCGTGCAGGTGCTGGCCGAGGCCGGGCACCCCGTGGTGTCGCTGGTGGCGGAGGATGCCGACGAGACCCGGGGCGTCAACGACCGTGCCCAGCTCGCCGTGGCCGAGGCCGAGCTGCGGCGCCGGACCAACGAGCGGTGGATGCGGGAGGGCGTCGGCATCGTCGACCCCGCCGCCACCTACATCGACACCACGGTGGAGCTGGCCCCCGACGTCGTGCTCCTGCCCGGCGCCCTCCTGCAGGGCAGGACGGTGGTGGGCGTGGGCAGCGAGGTGGGACCGGCCAGCCGCCTGTGCGACACCCGCGTGGGCCAGCGGGCCCGCGTGGGCGAGACGGTGGCCGACCGGGCCGAGATCGGCGACGACGCCGTGGTGGGGCCGTACGCCGTCCTCGAGCCGGGCGCCCGGGTGGAGGCGGGGGCGCGGACCGGGCCCTTCTACACTGGCGCCGCCGGGTAGGCGGGAGGTCGGCATGGAGCTCGTGACCAAGAAGAAGCTGCAGATCGTGTCCGGCCGGGCAAACCTGCCCCTGGCCCGGGAGATCGCCGGCTGCCTCCAGGTCGAGCTGGGCCAGGCCAACTGCGCCGACTTCGCCAACGGCGAGATCCACTGCCGCTTCGGCGAGTCGGTCCGGGGCATGGACGTGTTCATCATCCAGAGCCACGGCGCCAACGGCACCATGTCGATCAACGACGCGCTGATGGAGCACCTCGAGATGGTCGACGCCGCCCGCCGCGCCTCGGCCAAGCGCATCACCGCCGTCATGCCCTTCTACGGCTACGGCCGGCAGGACCGCAAGGCGGAGGGCCGGGAGCCCATCACCGCCAAGCTGGTGGCCGACATGTTCGCCGCCGCCGGTGCCGACCGCCTGATGTCGGTCGACCTCCACTCCGGGCAGATCCAGGGCTTCTTCGACGGCCCGTTCGACCACCTGGTCGCCATGCCGGTGCTCGTCGACTACCTGCGGGGCACCGTCGGGGACGACCTCGTGGTCGTGTCCCCCGACGCCGGCCGGGTCAAGGTGGCCGAGCGCTACGCCAACGTGCTGCACGCCGACCTCGCCATCGTCCACAAGCGGCGGGTGACCGGGGCCCGCAACATGGTCGAGGCCAAGGAGGTGGTGGGCAACGTCGCCGGTCGCACGTGCGTGCTGATCGACGACATGATCGACACCGGTGGCACCCTGGTGGCCGCGGCCGAGCAGCTCGTCGGCCAGGGTGCGGCCCGGGTGGTGGCGGCCGCCACCCACGGCGTGCTGTCGGGGCCGGCCGTCGACCGGCTGAAGAACTCGGTCATCGCCAAGGTCGTCGTCACCAACACGCTGCCCCTGCCCTCCGAGAAGCAGATCGACAAGATCGAGGTGCTGTCGGTGGCGCAGGTCATCGCCGACGCCATCGACGCCGTGTTCGAGGACACCTCGGTGTCCGAGATCTTCGGCGGGAACAACCTGAGCTGACCGCCCGGCGCCGCGGCCGCTAGCCTCGCGCCGCCCCGTCCAACCGTTGCGCTCCGGCGCGCCGTCAGAGGTAGGAGAACCACCGATGGCTGACGACACCACCCTCGTGGCCGAGACCGGCCGCCCCACCGGCTCCGCCGCCTCCCGACGCCTCCGGGCGTCGGGCAGGGTCCCTGCCATCCTCTACGGCCGGGGCGTGGAGCCCACCCCCCTCACCGTCGACTGGCGGCAGCTGCGGGGCGCCCTCACCACCGAGAAGGGCCTCAACGCCCTCCTCACCCTGGACGTGGGCGGCCGGAGCACCAAGGCCATCGTCAAGGACCTGCAGCGCCACCCGGTCCGCCGCGACGTCCTGCACGTCGACTTCCTCGCCGTCGACGTCGACAGGCCCATCGTCACCGACGTGCCCATCGTCCTCGAGGGCGAGGCGACGCGCGTCCTGCGGGAGCAGGGCGTGGTCGACCAGGTGCTGAACGCCATCGTCGTGCACGCCAAGCCCGACGCCATCCCCGGCCACCTGGCGGTGGACGTCTCGGACATGGAGGTGGGGCAGACCATCACGGTCGCCGACCTCGCCCTGCCCCCCGGCGTCACCACCGAGGCGGACCCCGAGGAGACCGTCGTCACCGCCCAGGTCACCAGCCTGGCCCTGGCCGAGGAGCACGCGGCCGAGGAGGGCGTTCAGGGCGAGGCCGGCGAGGGGTCGACGTCCGGCGACGCCGGCGAGTAGCCGTCGGCGGGCGTCCGGGTCCCCGACCCCATGGCTCTGCTCGGGCGGGACGGTGCCGCGGCGGCCCGCCGCGGCACGCCCGCCGACCTCCTCGTCGTCGGCCTCGGCAACCCCGGCGCCGAGTACGAGCGCTCCCGGCACAACGTGGGTGCCGAGGTCGTCGAGGTGCTGGCCCGTCGGCACGGTGCCACCCTGAGGCGATCCCGGGAGCGGGCGTTGACCGCCGAGGTGACCGTCGCCGGCCGGCGCGTGGCCCTCGCCTTCCCCCAGACCTTCGTGAACCTGTCCGGCGAGGCGGTGGCCCGGCTGGTCAGGCGCTACGGCATCGACGACCCCGCCCGGATCGTGGTGGTGCAGGACGAGCTCGACCTGCCCGTCGGCAAGCTCAAGCTGAAGCGGGGGGGAGGCCTGGCCGGGCACAACGGGCTGCGGTCCATCGCCGCCCACCTGCACACCGACGCCTTCCTGCGGGTGCGGATCGGCGTGGGCAAGCCGCCCAGCCGGGAGCGGGGGGCCGACCACGTCCTCAAGCGGGTCGGCAAGCGCGAGCGCGCCGAGCTGGACGTGGCCGTGGAGGAGGCGGCCGACGCCGTCGAGCTGATCGCCGACGAGGGGATCGACGCCGCCATGAACCGGGTCAACGCTCGCTCGTGACCGGGAGCTCGGCTCGGGCCCGTGCCGCGTCCTCCCGAGCGGTGGCCCGCTGCTCGGCCACCCACCACTGGCGCAGGACCACGGCCGCCACCACCAGCGTGAAGATCTCGCCGGCGCCCCAGAACAGCCCCGCCGCCGTCCGTTGGTCGGTCAGCGACGGGTACGCCTCGGGCGCCACCGGTGACCCCGCCGACAGCAGCGCCATGCCCACCACGGCGTGGAACGGCACGGCCACCAGCAGGGCCAGCAGCCGGGCGGCCGGCGAGGGCCGGTGCGGCAGGGGGTCGACGCCGACGAGCACGGCGAGGAAGAGCGTGCCGGACAGCAGGACGTGGGCGTGGACCAGCACGTGGACACCGTCGTGGCGGGCCGAGAGGCCGAGCACGGGCGTGAGGTAGATCGCCACCAACCCGCCACCGAACAGCAGCCAGGCGACCACCGGCTCGGCCAGCACGCGGGCCGGGCGACCGTGCAGCCAGCGGCGCAGGGTGGCGCGGGTGGGCGCTCGCGCCGCCTGCAGCGCCAGGGTCAGCGGCGCCGACAGCACGACCAGGAGGGGGACCACCATGCCCAGCAGCACGTGCTGCACCATGTGCACCCACATCCGGTCGGACTCGTAGCGGCCGATGCCCGACTGGGTGGCGACGAGGCCCAGCGCCAGCGCCGCCGCCATCGCCGTGGCCCGGCCGGTGGCCCACCGCCGGCCCCGCCCGGCCAGCCGGCGCACCCCCACGGCGTAGAGGGTGCCGGCGAGGGCCGCCACCGAGAGGGACGCCGGGTCGAGCTGCCACCCGGTCGCCAGGTCGCTCGCACCGGGGCCGGCCACGGGTCGAGCGTACCGTCGACCGTCGGCACGGCATCCCGGCACCTGCTACAACGGCAGGCGTGTCGGTGACCTCCCGCCCGACCTCGCCCGTCGCCTCGTCGACCTCGCAGTCCTCGGCGCCGTCCACCCTGGGCGTCGGCGTGGTCGTGTGGTTGGCCTCGGAGCTCATGTTCTTCGCCGGCCTGTTCGCCGGCTACTTCACGTTGCGGGGCCTCAACGACCCCTGGCCTCCCGAGGGCGTCGAGCTGGAGACGGCCCGCACCGCCGTGGCCACCGCCGTGCTGGTGGCCTCGAGCGCCAGCATGCAGCGGGCGGTGACGGCCGCCCGCGGCGACGACCGTGGCGCCGCCGTCCGGTGGCTGGCGGTGACGGGGGCCGCCGGCCTGGTGTTCCTGGCCAACCTGGTCCTCGGCGAGTACGCCGTCGCCGACTTCCGCATCGACGACCATGCCTACGGCTCGATCTTCTACCTGATGACCGGCTTCCACGGCCTGCACGTGCTGGGCGGGCTGGTGCTGATGGGAGCGGTGGCGGTGGCCATCGCCGGGCGGTCGCGGGCCCCCGCCCACCAGACGGTCGAGGTGTGCGCCTACTACTGGCACTTCGTCGACGTCGTGTGGGTCGCCATGTTCCTGACCATCTACGTGCTGAGGTGACCGGGCGGTTGGCACGGGATCGTGCGCCGGGCCGCGCCCGGGGCTGGCTGCGCCGGGTGGTGGTGGCGACCCCCGTGGTGGTGGCCCTGGGCGTGACGCCGCTGGTCCAGCGTCCCGGCGGAGACGACGCCCGCCAGGAGGACCTCCTGGCCCAGGGTCGCCGCCTCTACCAGACCGGGTGCTCGAGCTGCCACGGCCCCGACGGCCGGGGGGTGGAGACCGACGACGGCAGCACCCGGGGCCCCACCCTGGCCAACGCCGGCGAGGCCGCGGCCTACTACTACCTCTCGACCGGCCGCATGCCCCTGGCCAACACCGAGGAGCAGCCGGTGCGCAAGGAGCCGGCCTACGACGACGAGGAGATCGCCGCGCTGGTGGCCTACGTCGGCACCCTCGGCGAGGGTCCCCGGGTGCCGAACGTCGACGTCGACGGGGCCGACGTGGCCGCGGGGGGCGAGCTGTACCGGGACAACTGCCAGGCGTGCCACAGCGCGTCGGGCAGCGGTGGCGCGCTCAACTACGGCCGGGCCGCTCCCCGCCTCTCCGACGCCCAGCCCGCCGAGATCGGGTCCGCCGTCCGGGTGGGTCCCGGGCAGATGCCCGTGTTCGGCCCCGAGGTGATCGGCGCCGACGAGCTCGACGACCTGGCGGCGTACGTGGTGTACCTGCGCGATCCCGCCGACCCCGGCGGCATCCCCATCGGCCGCACCGGGCCCATCCCCGAGGGGTTCGTGGCCTGGCTCGTGGGGGTGCCGGCGCTGCTGGGCGTGGTGGCGTGGATCGGCAGCCGCCTCCCCATCCGCAGGAGGCGGGCGTGACCGACGCCGACAACGAGGAGCCGCGGGCGGCGGTGGGGGCGCAGGTGCTCACCCCGCGGGGCGTCCAGGTCGAGCGCCGTGCCGCCGCCAGCTTCGTCGTCGCCCTGCTCGCCGCCGTCGGCCTGGCCGTCGTCTACTGGCAGGGGGGTCAGCCCCAGCTTGAGGGGGTGCTGCTGGGCGTGGCCCTCGGCGGCATCGGCACGGGCATCGTGCTGTGGGCCAAGCACTTCATGCACGACGACGGGGTGGTCGAGGACCGGTCGCCGCTGACCTCGACCAGCGACGAGGTGGCGGCGTTCGCCCAGGACTTCCAGGCCGGCGAGTCCACCCTGCGCAGCCGCCGTGTCCTGGTGGCCACGGCAGGGGGGGCCTGCGCGGCGCTGGGCGTCGCCCTCCTCTTCCCCGTCCGCTCCCTCGGGCCCCGACCCGGGCGGGGCCTCAAGCGGACGGCCTTCGACCGCGGGCGCGTGCGCGTGGTGCGCGAGGACGGCTCGCCGGTGCGACCCGCGGACATCGAGCCCGGCGGGTTCCTCACCGTCTTCCCCGAGGGGCACACCGACTCGGCCGACGCTCCCACGCTGCTGATCCGGTTCCGTGACGACCAGGGCTTCGAGCCCCGGCCCGGCCGCCGGGGCTGGACCGTCGACAACCTGGTCGCCTACTCGAAGATCTGCACCCACGCCGGCTGCCCGGTGGGCCTCTACCAGACCGAGCTCGGCCTGCTGCTCTGCCCCTGCCACCAGTCCACCTTCGACGTCATGGACGGTGCCCGGCCCGTCTTCGGGCCGGCGGCCCGCTCGCTGCCGCAGCTCCCGCTGGCGGTGGACGGCGAGGGGCACGTGATCGCCACCGGTGACTTCTCCAGCCCCACGGGGCCGGGCTTCTGGGACCGGGACCGGTGACCCCGTGAGCGCCCCCGGCCCTCGCCCCGAGCGCCTGCTCACCCATCGGCTCGCCCGCTGGGTCGACGCCCGGCTGGGGGCGGCCAAGCTGGCCCGCACCACCCTCAACAAGGTGTTCCCCGACCACTGGTCGTTCATGATCGGCGAGCTGGGGCTCTACTGCTTCATCGTGCTGGTGCTGACCGGCGTCTACCTCACGTTCTTCTTCGATCCCAGCACGACCGAGGTCGTCTACCGCGGCAGCTACGAGCCGTTGCAGGGCGTGACGATGAGCCAGGCCTTCCGCTCGGCGCTGGAGCTGAGCTTCGACGTGCGGGCCGGCCTGGTGATGCGGCAGATCCACCACTGGGCGGCGCTGCTGTTCCTGGCGTCCCTCGTCGTGCACCTGGGTCGCGTGTTCTTCACCGGGGCCTTCCGGCGGCCCCGGGAGCTCAACTGGCTCATCGGCTGCACCCTGCTGGTCCTGGCCCTGCTCAACGGGCTCTTCGGCTACTCGTTGCTCGACGACCAGCTCTCCGGCACCGGTCTGCGCATCGTGTACTCGATCACGCTGTCGATCCCGCTGGTGGGCACGTGGCTGGCGTCCCTGCTGTTCGGGGGCGAGTTCCCGGGGCCGGACATCATCGAGCGGCTCTACGTCATCCACATCCTGCTCGTCCCGGCCGCCATCGCGGTGCTGCTGAGCGCCCACCTGGCCATCGTCGTCCGCCAGAAGCACACCCAGTTCCCGGGGCCGGGCCGGAGGGAGGGCAACGTGGTCGGCGAGCGGCTGTGGCCCACCTACGCGGCCAAGGCGGTCGGCCTGCTCTTCCTCACCGCCGCGGTCCTCTCCTTCCTCGGCGGCGTCTTCCAGATCAACCCCATCTGGATCTACGGCCCCTTCGACCCCGCCGAGGTGTCGGCGGCCAGCCAACCCGACTGGTACGTCGGATGGCTCGACGGGGCGCTGCGCATCATGCCCGGGTGGGAGATCCGCGCCTTCGGGTTCGAGGTCCCCAACCCGTTCTTCCCCGGTGTGCTGCTGGCCGGGGTGACCTTCGGCCTGCTGTTCGCCTGGCCGTTCCTCGAGGCCCGCGTCACCGGGGACAGGGCCGAGCACCACCTCCTCGACCGGCCCCGGCAGCGCCCGGTGCGCACCGCCCTGGGCGCGGCGACGGCCGCGTTCTACCTCGTCCTGTTCCTGGGCGGCGCGGCCGACGTGCTGGCCGCCACCTTCGGCCTGTCGGTCAACGCCATCCTGTGGACGTTCCGGTTCCTGGTCCTGTTGCTACCGGTGGCCGCCGGCTGGGTGACGTACCGCCTGTGCAAGGAGCTGTCCGCCCGGGACGGCGTGCCCACCGCGTCCCGGGTGACCATGGGCGAGATCCCCGGCCGGCTGCGTCGCGGCGACGGTGCCGCCGGCGACGACGTCGACGCCGCCGAGGTGGGCGCCGGCCGCTGACCGCGGCACCGCTCACAACTCCACCGTGCGGTGGCCGGCCGGGTCCGCGTCGCGGCCGACGTGCACCCGCACGGCGCCAGCGGCGGTGCGAGCCGCCCGGCCCAGGGAGGCCGGGTCGAGCTCGAGGGTGACGTCGCGCAGCTCTCCCGGGGCCACCGTGACCCGCCGGAAGGCGCGCAGGGTGCGCAGCGGGCGCCGCTCCGAGCCCAGTGCCTGGTCCAGGTAGACCTGTACCACGTCGTCGCCCGGCCGTACGCCCGTGTTCACCACCGGCACGGCCACCTGCACGCCACCGCCGGGACGGCGGGTGGCCGTGACCCGGCCGTGCTCGAAGGTGGTGTAGCCCAGGCCGAAGCCGAAGGGGAACGCCGGCGAGCGGGTGGTGGCCTCCATCAGGCGGTAGCCGTGCAGCGGCCCGTACCGGACCCGGCCGGCGCCGGGGGGGAGCGGGGGCAGCTGCTCGGCGCTCTGCGGCCAGGTGCAGGGGAGCCGCCCACCGGGCTCGGCCTCGCCGAAGAGCAGGCGGGCCACGGCCCCGGCCCCCTCGGGGCCCGGGTACCACGCCACCAGCAGGGCACCGGTCTGGCCCCGCCACCCCTCGGTCAGGACGGGTCCTGCTGCCAGCAGCACCACCACCGTGCGGGGGTTGGCGGCCGAGGCCGTGCGGATCAGCGCCTCGTCGGCGGCGGCCAGCGCCAGGGGTCGGCGGTGGCGGCGCCCGCCCGGGCCGCCGGCGGCCCCGGCGTCGCCCACGACCACCACCGCCACGTCGGCGGCGGCCGCCGCCAGGCCGGCGGCGTCGAGGTCGTCCCCCCGGCGGTGGTCGACGTGGACGAGGTGGCGCTCGCCGGCGGCCCGCAGGCCGTCGAGGATGCTGGCCGCCCCGGGTCCCGGGGCGGCAGCGGGGACCGCCCGCCCCGGCATCGTGGCCACCGGCACTGTGGCCAGCGCGCCCAGCACGGCGAGGGAGCGCACCCGCGCCGGGTCCAGGGGCAGCACCGGGGACCGCCCGCCGCCCACCGCCACCTCCTCGTTGCGCAGCAGGACCATCGAGCGCTCGGCGACCTCGCCGGCCACCGTGGCGGCAGGGCCGCCGTCACGGCCCGGCCCGGAGGCCCGGTCGGCGTACCGCAGCTGCTGGCGGACGAGGCGCAGGGCGGCGTCCTCGACCCGGGTGTACGGCACGGCGCCGCGGCGCACCTGGCGTTCGAGCGACGCCAGCCGCCACCGGGACAGCACCTGGAGGTCCTGGCCGGCGGCCACGGCCCGGCCTCCGGGCGCCGGTGTCCCCAGGCCGGCCACGAAGCCGTCGAAGCCCCACTCGCCCTTGAGGACGTCGCCGAGGAGGTGGCCGTTGCACCCGCAGGGCTCGCCGTTGACCCGGTGGTCGGCGGTCGTCACCGCCGCGGCCCCGGCGTCGACGCAGCGCCGGAAGGGCGGGAGGTGGACCTCGGCCAGGTCGTCCTCGTCGACCACCACGTCGGCCCGGGACCCGGTGGCGTCCGGTGGGGGGCAGGGGAGGGATCCCACGGCCGCCATGACGTGGCGCTGGAGGCCCCGCACCAGCGCCGCGGCCATCTCGCCCACCAGCTGCGGGTCCTCGCCGAACGCCTCGTCGGCCCGATCCCACGCCGGGTGGTAGAGGAGGTTGGCGCACACCGCGGCCAGGTCGCGGCCCCGCGCCCGGCACTCGGCACCCATGGCGTCGCCCACCCGCTCCTCGAGGACGGGGTCGAAGGTCGCGCCCCGCGCCACGGCCGCCGGGAACGCCGTGGCACCGGGCGTGGTGCCGTCGCCGGGGGCGCCCCCGAGGCGGATGCCCGCCAGCCCCAGGCGGGGGAGGGCACCGGCCACGACGACGTCGGCGGCGCCGTCCCCGGCCAGCAGGCGCAGCACCTCGTGGCCCGTCATGCGGTCGAGGAGGTCACGGGCTCGGGCGTCGACGTCGGCCGGTTCGCCCTCGATCTGCGCGTCCCCCGCGGGCATCGGGCGAGCGTACGTCGTCCGACGGCGCCCCCCGGCCACGTGAACGGCGTCTGACCGCCGCCTCACGGGACGTCCTCGTCGGCCGTGAGGGAACGTTCGCCCCGGGGAAACCACGGGGACGGCCCGGTCCCGCACACTCGGCCCCATGGCAGGACCGAACATCCCCGCGGCCAAGCGTGCCGGCCTCCCCGTCGACATCGACCGGCTCACGGCGGAGGGCGACGGGTGGCTGACCCCGGAGGACCGCTTCGCCCTCAAGACCCACGGCGTCTGCACCCAGCTGCAGGACGGGGTGTTCATGGTCCGGGTCAGGATCCCCGGTGGGGTGGCGCCCACCGGTCAGATGCGGGGCCTCGGGCGGGTGGCCGCCCGCTACGCCGAGGACTGGCTGCACCTCACCACCCGCCAGCAGGTGGAGTTGCACTGGGTGCGCGACCACGACGTGGCCGACGTGCTCGACGCCCTGGGGCGCCACGGCCTGACGACCCGCTCGGCGTGCGGGCACACCGTGCGCAACGTGATGTCCTCCGAGGACGCCGGCGTGGGCCTCGACGAGCCCTTCGACTGCTTCCCCGACGCCCGGCTGATCTCCGACGTCCTGGTGGGCCGGTCGGCCGAGCTCAACGTGGTCCTCCCCAGCCGGGTCAACATCACCCTGGGCGGCTCGCCGCGGTGCCGCCACGACGCCCTCGTCAACGACGCCGGGCTCATCTCGACCGTCGAGGACGGCGTGGCCGGGTACGAGGTGTGGGCCGGCGGCAGCCTCGGCAAGTCGCCGTCGCCCGGGGTGCTGCTCACGCCCTTCGTGCCCCGCACCGACGTGCTGGCGGCGGTCGAGGCCCTCGTCGACGTGTTCGTGGCCCACGGCCGCTTCGACGAGCCGACCAAGGGCCGCATGAAGTACGTGGTCACCGACCTCGGGCCCGACCGCTTCCGGGCCACCTGGCAGGAGGCGTTCGACGCCGCCCGGGCCCGCCCCCACCCGCCGGTCCCCGAGGTGGAGGTGCTCGACGAGGCCGACCGGGTGGAGGTCCTGCGCCACGTGCCCCCCGGCGGCTGGAGCGCCGGCGTCCGCCCCCAGCGGACCCCGGGCCTGGCCTCGGTGACGATCGACCTGCCGCTGGGGGACACGTGCTCGTCGGAGGTCGACCTGTGCTGCGACCTGGCCGACCGCCATGCCGACGGCCACCTCACCCTGACCCGGGACCAGAACATCGCCTTCCGCAACGTTCCCCTGGCCGGCGTGGCCGCCATCCGGGCCGCCCTGGCGGAGCGGGGGGTGTACCTGCTGGGCGAGGGCCAGACCGCCCAGATTCGCTCGTGCACGGGGGCGTCGGTGTGCGCGCTCGGCATCACCGAGTCGCCGGTGGCCGGCCGTGGCCTGGCGGGCAACGCCGCCCTGCGGCGGAACTCGTCGCTGCGGGTGTTCGTGTCGGGGTGCCCCAACTCGTGCGCCCAGCACCAGATCGGCGACATCGGCCTGGCCGGCTCCAAGGTGCGGGTCGACGGGCACACCGCCGACGGCTACCAGGTGTACCTGGGGGCGGACCTCGACCGTCACGAGGTGGGCGAGGTCGTCGGCCGGGTCGTCGAGAGCGACCTCGACGCCGCGGTCACCGCCATCGTCGGCACCTGGGAGGCGCTCCGCCACCCGGGCGAGCCGCTGGGGCGCACCGTCCGCCGCTACACGCCCGAGGCCTTCTCGCAGCAGATCAAGGCCGCGCTGGCGGAGCGCTGGGCCGCGGGCCCCGAGCCCGTGTCGTCGCCCGACAGCCCCGTCCTCGTCCCCTGACCGACGTCGCCGACCCGGCGCCCCGTGGAGGAGCACCCACCATGTCGACCACGACCGAGATCGACCTCACCGACCCCTCGGGCGGCCCGCCCCGGGCCGGCCGCCGCCACTGGATCGACGACTGGCGGCCGGAGGACCCCGCCTTCTGGCAGGCCACGGGCCGGCGGATCGCCCGCCGCAACCTGATGCTCTCGATCACGTCGGAGCACATCGGCTTCGCGGTGTGGAGCCTGTGGTCGGTGTTCGTCCTGTTCCTGGGCGACGACTACGGGTTCACCCCGGACCAGAAGTTCCTGCTGACCACCGTGCCCACCGCCGTGGGGGCCTTCCTCCGCCTGCCCTACACGTTCGCGGTGGCCAAGCTCGGCGGCCGCAACTGGACCATCGTCTCCGCCGCGCTCCTCCTCGTGCCGTGCATCTCGTCCTGGTTCGTGCTTCGCCCGGGCGTCGAGTTCTCGACGGTGCTGGCCATCGCCGCGGTGGCCGGCGTGGGTGGCGGGAACTTCTCGTCGTCGATGGCCAACATCGAGAGCTACTACCCCCAGCGGCTCAAGGGCTGGGCCCTGGGCCTCAACGCCGGGGGCGGCAACCTCGGCGTGGCGGCCGTGCAGCTCGTCGGCCTGGCCGTGCTGGCCACCGCGGGCAAGGAGCACCCCCGGGTGATGCTGGGCGTGTACATCCCCCTGGTGGTCGTGGCCGTCCTGTGCGCCACCCTGTTCATGGACAACCTGACCCACGCCACCAACGAGAAGCGGGGCATGCGCGACGTCAGCCGCGACCCGCACACGTGGATCATGTCGTTCCTCTACATCGGCACCTTCGGCTCGTTCATCGGGTTCAGCTTCGCCTTCGGCCAGGTGCTGCAGGTGCAGTTCGCCGAGCAGTTCGACACCCCCGTCGAGGCGGCGTCGCTGACGTTCCTCGGCCCGCTGATCGGCTCGCTGATCCGCCCGCTCGGCGGCCGGCTAGCCGACCGCTACGGCGGCGCCCGGGTGACGATCGCCAACTTCGTCGGCATGGCCGCCGGGGCCGGCCTGGTGCTGGTGGCGTCCCTGGCCGAGTCGCTGCCCCTCTTCATCGTCGCCTTCATCGCCCTGTTCACCATGAGCGGGCTGGGCAACGGCTCGACCTACAAGATGATCCCGTCGATCTTCACGGCCAAGGCCGCTCGCAACGTGGCGGCCGGGGCCGACATGGAGGCCGAGGCTCGCAACGCCCAGCGCCTGTCCCGGTCGCTCATCGGGATCGCCGGCTCGGTGGGGGCGTTCGGCGGGGTGTTCGTCAACCTCGGCCTGCGCCAGTCGTTCCTGTCGAACGGGACCGCCGACGCCGCCTACGCGGGCTTCATCGCCTTCTACGTGGCGTGCGTGCTGGTCACCTGGGCCATCTTCCTGCGCCCGTCGCCGCGCCGGCTGAGCGGGGTCTGACCGGCCATGACCGAGGTCGCCGTCCGCCTCGACCCTCGCCGGCCCGCACCCCACCCCGACCGGCCCGCACCCGCCGGGCACCGGCCCGAGCTCCTGGCGCTCGACGCCGGCGAGCAGTACCGCTTCGGCTTCGACATGACCGCCTGCATCGGTTGCCACTCGTGCGAGGTGGCGTGCGCCGAGCAGAACGGGCTGCCGGCCGGCACGGTGTGGCGCCGGGTCGGCGAGGTCGAGGGCGGCGACCACCCCCACACGCGGCGCTTCCACCTGTCGATGTCGTGCAACCACTGCCTCGACCCCGCCTGCCTCAACGGTTGCCCCACCGGCGCCTACGAGAAGCTCGACACCGGCATCGTCGCCCACCACGCCGACGACTGCATCGGCTGCCAGTACTGCACCTGGACGTGCCCGTACTCGGTGCCTGCCTTCCAGCCGGACCGCCGCATCGTCACCAAGTGCGACATGTGCCGTCCCCGGCTGGAAGCCGGCCACCTGCCGGCCTGCGTCGACGCCTGCCCCACCCATGCCATCACCGTCGAGAAGGTGAACGTGGACGAGTGGCGGGCCGACCACGCGGCGGCCGACGCACCGGAGCTGCCCAGCGCCGACCTGACCCTGTCGACCACCCGCATCACGTTGCCGGCCGACCTGCCGGCCGAGACGTTCGCGGCCAGCGACTGGAACGTCCGCCCCGAGCACCCCCACTGGCCGCTCGTGTGGCTCACCCTCGTCAGCCAGGCGGGCCTGGGCGCCAGCGCCAGCGCCGCCGTCGACGGCTCGCCCGCCACCCGGCTCCTGGCCGCGGCCCTGGCGGCGGCAGGGATGGCGGGGGCGCTCGGCCACCTCGGACGGCCGGTGGTGGCGTGGAAGGCCTTCCGGAACCTCCGCCGGTCGTGGCTGAGCCGCGAGGTGGCGCTCCTGTCGCTGTACGCGGCGCTGGCGGTGGGCGCCGTCGTCGTCCCGGCCCTGGCGCCGGTGGCCGCGGCCGTGGGCCTGGCGGGGGTGGTGGCGTCGGCCTGCCTCTACATCGTGCCGGGCCGCCCGGCCTGGGACACGCCGCTCACCGTGGTCCGCTTCCTGGCCGCCGCCCTCGCCCTGGGCCCGCCGCTGGCCGGCCACGCCGCGCTGGGAGCCGCCGGGGGCGCCGCCTCGGTGGCGGCCACGGCCGCCAACTGGGCACGGCTCGCCCGCCGGCCCGACCGGACGGGCCGGGGGGCCGTACGCCTCGAGCTGCGCTGGTTCCGGCCGGCCACGGTGGTCCGCCTGCTGGCGACGGCGGTGGGCGTGGGGGTCGCCCTCGCCGGTGGGCCGGCGGCGGTGGTGCTCGCCGCCCTCGCCCTCGGCGAGGGCCTGGGCCGCTGGCTGTTCTTCGTCACCGTGGTCCCCCTGGACATGCCCGGCTCGTTCCTGCGGGGCGGCCGGTCGGTGGCGCCCCGCCCGGGAGGTCGACGCTGATGGCCGGCATCGTCGAGCGGATCGGGCGTCGCGTCGGCGACCGGCTGGGGCTCGACCACGGCGGCGACCGCTACACGTACGTCGACGAGCCCGGGCGCGGCCCGGTGAGCGCCAGCCGAGCGGTCGACCGCTGGGTGCGCACCACCTGCGGCTACTGCTCGGTGGGCTGCGGCATGCGCATCGGGGTGCGCGACGGCCGGGCCGTGGCGGTGGAGGGCGACCCCGGCCACCCCGTGAACCGGGGCCGCCTGTGCCCCAAGGGCCTGTCCGAGCACCACATGCTGGCGGCCGAGGGCCGCCTCACCGTGCCGCGGGTCGACGGCCGCCGGGCCTCGTGGGACGAGGCCATCGGCCGGGTGGTCGACGGCTTCGGGTCGCTGCTCGCCGAGCACGGCCCCGAGTCGGTGGCGGTCCTGTCGACCGGCCAGCTCGTCACCGAGGAGTTCTACGCCCTGGGCAAGCTGGCCCGGCTCGGCATGGGCCTGCACCACTACGACGGCAACACGACGCTGTGCATGTCCTCGGCGGTGGCCGGCTACAAGCTCAGCTTCGGCACCGACGGGCCGCCCGGCTGCTACGACGACCTCGCCCTCGCCGACGTGCTCGTGCTGTGGGGGGCCAACCTGGCCGACAACCACCCGTTGCTGGTGCCGCGGGTCGTGGGGGAGGGCGGGCCTCGCCGGGTGATCGTGGTCGACCCCCGGGTCACCAAGACGGCCATGATCGCCGACACCCACCTGCCGGTGCGGCCCCGCGGCGACGTCGCCCTGCTCAACGGCGTGCTGGTCGTGCTGGTAGAGGAGGGGCTCGTCGACCCCGACGGGGTGCGCGACCACGTCGACGGCATCGACGACCTGCTGGCGCACCTGGCGGGCTGGACGGTCGAGAGGGCGGCGGCCGAGAGCGGGATCGGGGTCGACGCCATCCGCGACCTGGCCCGGGCCATCGCCGGGGCCGAGCGGTGCACGATCGCCTGGACGATGGGCGTGAACCACTCCGTGCAGGGCACCCTCACGGTCACCCTGATCAACACGGTCGCCCTGCTCACGGGGCACGTGGGCCGGCCGGGGGCATCGCCGTTCTCGATCACGGGCCAGTGCAACGCCATGGGCACCCGCGAGGCCGGCTTCACGGCGTCGATGCCCGGCTACCGGGCCTACGACGACCCCGCGGCCCGGGCCGAGCTGGCGGCGCTGCTGGGCGTGGACGAGGCGCGGCTGCCCGCCACCCGGGGCAAGGCCTACCCCGACATCGTCAACGCGGTGATGTCGGGCCACGTGAAGGGCCTGTGGGTCATCGCCACCAACCCCCTGGTGTCGTTCCCCAACCGCGAGGTGCTCGAGCACGCGCTGAGCCGCCTCGACCTGCTCGTCGTGCAGGACGGCTTCGAGACCCCGACCACCGCGCTGGCCGACGTGGTGCTGCCCGCCGCGGTGTGGGGGGAGAAGGACGGCACCTACACCAACAGCGAGCGGCGGGTGTCGCGGGTGCGGGCGGCGGTCGAGCCGCCGGGGGAGGCCCGCAGCGACCTCGCCATCTTCCTCGACGTCGCCCGCCGCTGGGGTTGCGCCGACGAGCTGTTCCCCGGCTGGACCGGCCCGGCCGACGCCTTCGAGGAGTGGCGGCGGGTCTCGGCCGGCCGGCCGTGCGACTACAGCGGCATCACCGCCGATCGCCTCGACGCCGCTGGCGGGGTGCAGTGGCCGTGCCCGGAGGGCGAGGGCGTGCCGCTGGCGGGCACGGCCCGGCTGTACGGCGACAAGGTGTTCAACCGGCCGAACGGGCGGGCCCTGGTGCTGCCGGTCGACCCCGAGCCCCTCCGCGACGCACCCCGTCCCGAGTTCCCGTTCCTCCTGAACACCGGCCGCACCGTCGAGCACTGGCACACCCGCACCAAGACCGGCCGGATCCCCATCCTGGAGGGGCTCTCGCCCGAGGCGTGGGTGGAGGTGCACCCGTCCGACGCCGCCCGGTTGGGCGTGCGGGGCGGGGACTGGGTGCGGGTGGCGTCGTCGCGGGGCGCGGTCGAGCAGATCCGGGTGCGGGTGACGGCCATCGGCCGCCCCGGCGAGGTGTTCATCCCGTTCCACTGGGACGAGAGCTGCGCCAACCGGCTCACCGACGACCAGTTCGACCCGATCAGCCGCGAGCCGAACTACAAGCAGTGCGCGGTGAAGGTCGAGCGCCTGCCCACCAGGATGGGCCGCTGACCGGTCAGGCCACGCGGGGCCGGTCGTCGCCCCGCGGGCCCGCGGCCTCGACCGTGAGCGAGCAGACGTAGCCCCGGCGGGGGACGGTGCGGACGGCGCCGCCGAGCCGGCCCAGCTTGGCCCGCAGCCGGGCCACGGCTGCCTCGGCGGCGTGGGGGTCGGCGCCCTCGTCGACGAGGGACGCCTTGGGCACCACGGCGGGGGCGCGGGCGACCAGGACGTCGAGCACCCGCGCCTCGCCGGGTGCCAGGGTGGTCACCTCACCCGACGCCTCGTCGACCAGCGCCGAGCCCTGCCAGCGGAGGGTGGCACCGTCGTGGCGCAGCCGGCGGTGACGGGCCTCGAGGGCGGCGACCAGCGCCTTGACCATGGCGCCCAGGCGGGCACGCGCCGGCTCGACCACGCGCTCGACGCCGTGGCGGTGGAGGGCGGCGGCGCAGACGGGGCCGACGGCGACGGCCAGCACCGGGCCGTCGAGGGCGGCGCGCAGGGCGTCGGGGTCGGGCGCCAGGGCGAAGGTGTTGCCCACGGCGTAGGCGCAGGTGAACGTGACGGCGTCGAGCCGACCGGCGCACGCCGCCTCGATCAACCGCACCGCCGGCGCCGACGACTCGGGCGCGTGCCACCGGTAGACGGGCACGTCGACGACCTCGGCTCCCAGGGCCCGGATGGCGTCGGCCAGCACGGGCTCGCCGCCGTCGCGCTGCACGACCACGCGTCGCCCGGCCACGCCCGCTCGCGCCAGGTGGGCGACCACCTCGGCGTTGGTCTCGTCGGAGGCCTGCCAGGCCACGTCGAGGCCGGCGCCGATGCCGGCGCTGCGGGCCTTGGGGCCGCGGGCCACCACGGTGGCCGCCCCGGCCGCGGCCCGCAGGGCCCCGTCGAGGCCCACGCTCTCCGCCGCCGCGAACCACGAGCGGGTGCCGATGCCGGTGGAGAGCACCACCACGTCGACGGGCGAGCCGACGGCGGCGCGGGTGGCGCCGACCGTGGCGTCGCTGTCGTGCAGCAGGGTGGTGTGCATCACCGGGCCGTGGACGACCTGGGCGCCTCGGCGCGTCAGCATCTCGGCCTGCTCCTCCCAGCGGCGATGGCCGGTGATGCCGACGGTGTGTCCGGTGAGGGTTCCCACCACGCCCTCCAGGATGGCGGACGCGCGTTTCGGCCACGTTTCGGCGCCCGCACCGGGCGCCGTCAGTCCCGGTGACGGGTCTGGCGGACGAACCCGCCCACGCCCAGCGCCAGCAGGGCCACGCCCGGCACGATCACCCACAGGCCCAGGGCCAGCCCGTTGGCCACGGTGGCCGCACCCAGGCCGATGGCGAACGGCCAGGCGCTGGCGTGGGGCAGGTAGTGCCCGTCGTCCTCGGCCTTGCCCGCCCCGGGCAGCGCCGCCCCGGTGGCGGCCGCGGCCTCGGCCGGCCCGCCCGCCAGGCCGGTGGGGTGGGCGCCGGTGGCCGTCCGCTGGTGGAGCCACAGGTACGCCGCGATCCACGTCGCCAGCCCCGCGGCCAGCAGCAGCATCACGGTGCCGCTCTCCTCGTAGGCCGTCGACCAGTAGAGGGCACCGATGGCGGCCAGGAAGGTGCCGATGGCCAGGAACACCCGCCACGGCACCTTGCCGTCGTCGACGGGTGGGCGCAGCTCGTGGCCCTCGGGACCCTCCGTGCCGGGCACCGTCCCCCCGCTCACCGCTCGTCGGCCCCGGCGCCGGTGGCGACGGTCGTGTGGGCCGGGTGCTTCAGGTCCCACACCGGTCGCTGGGACCGCACGGGGGGCAGGGCGCCGACGAAGTTCTCCGGCGGCGGCGGCGAGGACGTGGCCCACTCCAGGGTGTGGCCGTCCCACGGGTCCTCACCGGCGGGGGCCCCCAGGCGGCCCCGCAGCGTCTGGACGGCGTTCCACAGGAAGGGCAGCGTCGACGCCCCCAGGAGGAATGACCCCACCGTGGAGAGCTGGTTGAGGCCGGTGAAGCCGTCGCTGTCCAGGTAGTCGGCCACCCGCCGGGGCATGCCCTCGAGGCCCAGCACGTGCTGGACGAGGAACGTGAGGTGGAAGCCCACCAGCGTCATCCAGAAGTGGACCTTGCCCCAGCGCTCGTCGAGCGTCCGACCGGTCACCTTGGGCCACCAGTAGTAGACGCCGGCGTACAGCGCGAACACCGACCCCCCGAACAGGACGTAGTGCATGTGGGCGACCACGAAGTAGCTGTCGTGCACGTGGAAGTCGATGGGGGCGGAGGCCAGCATCACCCCCGTCAACCCGCCGAGCAGGAAGGTGAAGAGGAAGCCGAGGGCGAAGAGCATCGGCGTGGGGAAGACCAGCGACCCACCCCACATGGTCCCGATCCAGTTGAAGAACTTCACCCCCGTGGGCACGGCGATCAGCATCGAGAACGCGGTGAAGAACGGGAGGAGGACTGCCCCGGTGGCGAACATGTGGTGGGCCCAGACGCCGATCGACAGGGAGGCGATGGCGATGGTGGCGAACACCAGGCCGGCGTAGCCGAACACCGGCCGCCGGGAGAACACCGGAAGGATCTCGGTGATGAGGCCGAAGTAGGGCAGCACCACGATGTAGACCTCGGGGTGCCCGAAGAACCAGAAGAGGTGCTGCCACAGGACGGGCGACCCCACCACACCGCCGTGGCTGGTGGCGTCGAAGATGTGGGCACCGAGCTGCCGGTCGGCGAACAGCATCACGCCGGCGCTCGTCACCATGGGGAAGGCGACGAGCACGAGCACGCTCGTGACGAGCATGTTCCAGGTGAAGATGGGTAGCCGGAACATGCGCATCCCCGGGGCGCGCATGGCGATGACGGTGGCCACGATGTTCACCGCGGTGAGCACGCCGGACACGCCGGTCAGCACGATGCCCATCAGCCACAGGTCGGAGCCCAGGTTGGGGGAGCGCACGACCGACGAGAGCGGCGTGTAGCCCGTCCACCCGAAGTCGGCGGCACCGTCGGCGGTCAGGAACCCCGACAGCATCGTCAAGCCGCCGAAGAGGTAGAACCAGTACGAGGTGGCGTTGAGGCGCGGGAACGCCATGTCCCGGGCGCCCACCTGCAGCGGCACGAAGTAGTTCGCCAGCCCGAAGGCGAAGGGGCCGATGAACAGGAACAGCATGATGCTGCCGTGCATGGTGAACATCTCGTTGTAGCGGCCCTGTGACACCACCTGCGTGCCGGGGTTGGCCAGCTCCGTCCGCACCACCATCGCCAGCCCCCCGCCGATCACGTAGAAGGCGTAGGCGGTCACGATGTACGAGATGCCGATGCGCTTGTGGTCCGTGCTCGTGAGGAAGGCGAGCAGGCCGCGAGGTCGTGCCGCCTCGGGCTCCGCGGGCCCGGGGCCGACGGCCGGCCGTTCGTCGAGCGTGGTCACGGTCCCTCTCCCGTCGGGCCGCTGGGCCCCTCGCCGCCGCCCTCGCCTCCCGACCCGGCCACGTCCTCGTCCTCGTTGACCGGCACCCGGTCCCCGCCCCGGGGCTGGGCCGCCAGCCAGTCCTCGTACTCGTCCGGCTCGACCACCCGGACCGTGTAGGTCATGCGCCAGTGGTCGAGGCCGCAGAACTCGGCGCAGCGCCCCACGTACTCGCCGGTCTCGGTGGGGGTCAGGGAGATCTCGTTGTCGACGCCGGGGATCAGGTCGCGCTTGGAGAGGAAGTCGGGGACCCAGAACGAGTGGTTGACGTCGGCGCTCACCAGGCGCAGCTCCACCGGCTCCCCCACGGGCAGGACCATCTCCGGCGGCTGGCCGGGCTCGCCGGTCACGGTGACGTCCTCGTCGACGTAGGAGAACTGCCACGACCACTGGAAGCCGACGACGTCGATCCGGGCCACGGGATCGGGGTCGACCGCGGTGGCGTCGTCCTCGGCGACCACGCTGAACCCGAACAGCGCCGCCACCACCACGACTGGTGCCGCGGTGTAGAAGATCTCGACGGGGACGTTGTACGGGTTCTGGCGGGGGATGGTGTCGTCGCGGCGCCGGTAGCGCACCACCACGTAGATGATCAGGCCCCACACCAGCAGGCCGACCGCCATGGCCACGAGGAAGAACCCCTGCCACAGGGAGAAGATGCTCTCGCCCTGCTTCGCCTTGGGCTCGGGCGCGCCGAAGCCGGGCAGTTCGCACCCCGCCAGCAGGACGGGGGCCGCGGCGAGGACGGCGAGGCGCCACGCTCGGGGGGGACGGCGCACGACGCGACCGTAGCGCGGAACCGCGATGGGTGGTCCAGGCGGGCGGGGGCGACCCGTCCCGGTAGCGTTGGGAGGCCCATGACACCCGCCCGCACCCTCGTGGGGACGCCCGCCGTCGCGCCCGGCCCCGCCCCGCTGTCCGACCTCCCCGCCGCCCTCCGGGACGAGCCCGCCCTGGCGCGCGCCCTCGGTCGCAGCTCGGCGACGATCGCCGTCCCCGAGGCGGCCCGGGCCCTGGTGACCGCCGGCCTCAGCCGCCTCACCGCCCGCCGGCCGCTGGTCGTGGCGGTGCCGACGTCGACCGAGGCCGAGCGCCTGGCCCACGACCTGGCGGTCTACCTCGGGGAGGGCGCCGTCGAGCTGTTCCCGGCGTGGGAGACCCTGCCGTTCGAGCGCGTGAGCCCCGGCGTGGAGACCATGGGCCGGCGGCTGCGGGTGCTGTGGCGCCTCCGCCACGCGGGCGGCGCCGCCACGGCGCCGGCCGTGGTGGTGGCCTCGGTGCGGGCGCTGATCCAGCGGCTGGGCCCCCACGTCGACGACGTCGAGCCCATCCGCGTGGCCCCCGGGCGGCAGGTCGACCGGGACGCGCTGGTCGCCGCCCTGGTGCGTGCCGGGTACCGGCGCGAGGACATGGTCGAGCACCGGGGCGAGGTGGCCGTCCGCGGCTCCATCGTCGACGTCTTCCCCTCCACCGCCGACCGCCCGGTGCGGGTGGACCTGTGGGGCGACGAGGTCGACCGCCTGGCCGAGTTCTCCGTGGCCGACCAGCGCTCGACCGGCGACCTGGCGGAGGCCGTCGTGTTCCCCTGCCGGGAGGTGCTGCCCAGCGCCGAGGTGCGGGAGAGGGCGGGGCGCCTGGTGGGCCTCGAGCCGTGGGGGCGGGAGCAGTGGGAGCGGCTGGCCCAGGGGCTCGTGTTCGACGGCATGGAGTCGTGGCTGCCGTGGCTGGCCGGCGACGAGCGGGCGCTGCTGGACCTCGTGGGCGACGAGGCCCAGGTGCTGCTGTGCGAGCCCCGTCGCCTGCGCGACCGCGCCGCCGACCTGCTCGCCGAGGAGGCCGACCTGGCCGCCACGCTGGCGGTGACCTGGGGAGCGGCCGCCGGTGACGGCTTCCCCCGCCTCCACCTGACCCTCGACCGGCTGCTGTCGCGGACCCGGGCCGCCGCCTGGCACGTGGTCAGCGTGCCCGACGGGCCGGACACCCCCCAGGTGCAGGGCTCGGGGTGGGACCCCGTGGTGGGCGACGGCACGGCGCTGCTGTCCCGGCTGCGGTCCCTGGCCGGCGAGGGCTACCGGATCGTGGTGGCCGCCGACGGCGAGGGCTCCGCCGCCCGCCTGGGCGACCGGCTGGCCGCCGAGGGCGTCACCGCCGAGGTGCACGTGGCGCCCCTGGAGCGGGGTGCCGTGCTCCGCGGCGTCAAGCTGGCGGTCCTCGCCGAGGCGGACCTGACCGGTCGCCGTCGGGCCCACCGCCAGGCCCGCCCCCGTCGCCGCGACGCCGAGGGCTTCTTCGACGACCTGAAGAAGGGCGACTTCGTCGTGCACCACCAGCACGGCGTAGCTCGCTACGGCGGCATGGTCACGCGGTCCATCGGGGGCGTCGAGCGCGACTACCTGCTGCTGGAGTACAAGGGGGACGACCGGCTCTACGTCCCGTCCGACCAGATCGACGCCGTCCGCCACTACACGGGGGGCGACACGCCGGGCCTCAGCCGCCTGGGGGGCGACGGGTGGCAGCGCACCAAGGCCAAGGTGCGGGCGGCCGTGGCCGAGATCGCCCAGGAGCTGGTCCTCCTCTACCAGAAGCGGTTGCAGGAGGGCGGGCACGCCTTCTCGCCCGACACGCCCTGGCAGAGGGAGCTCGAGGACGCCTTCCCCTTCCAGGAGACCCCCGACCAGCTCCGGGCCATCGCCGACGTCAAGGCCGACATGGAGGCGGCGACGCCGATGGACCGGCTGGTGTGCGGCGACGTCGGCTTCGGCAAGACGGAGGTGGCGATCCGCGCCGCCTTCAAGGCCGTGCAGGACGGCAAGCAGGTGGCGGTGCTCGTCCCCACCACGCTCCTGGCCCAGCAGCACCTCCAGACCTTCAGCGAGCGCTTCGCCGGCTACCCGGTGCGGGTCGAGGTGCTGTCGCGGTTCCTCACGCCGGGCCAGGCCCGCAAGGTGGCGCAGGGCGTCGAGGCCGGGGAGGTCGACATCGTCATTGGCACCCACCGCCTCCTGTCGGGCGACGTGAGGTTCAAGGACCTCGGCCTGCTCGTCGTGGACGAGGAGCAGCGCTTCGGCGTCGCCCACAAGGAGCAGATCAAGCGGTTCCGCGCCGACGTCGACGTGCTCACCCTCAGCGCCACGCCGATCCCCCGCACGCTGGAGATGAGCCTCACCGGCATCCGCGACCTCACGCTGCTCAACACCCCGCCCGCCGAGCGCCAGCCGATCCTCACCTACGTGGGGGAGCAGGACGACCGGGCGGTGGCCGAGGCGGTCCGGCGGGAGCTGCTCCGGGAGGGGCAGGTGTTCTACGTGCACAACCGGGTGCAGGACATCGACCGGGTCGCTGCCCACCTCCAGGAGCTCGTGCCCGAGGCCCGGGTCGCCATCGCCCACGGGCAGATGGACGAGGGCTCGCTCGAGAAGGTGGTGCTCGACTTCTGGGAGGGTGCCTACGACGTCCTCGTGTGCACGACGATCATCGAGTCGGGCATCGACATGCCCACGGTGAACACCCTGGTCGTCGACCGGGCCGACCTGCTGGGGCTGGGCCAGCTCCACCAGATCCGGGGCCGGGTGGGCCGCTCGGGCCAGCGGGCCTACGCCTACCTGTTCCACCCCCGCGATCGCGCCCTCACCGACGAGGCCTACGAGCGGCTCAAGACCATCGGCGAGGCCACCGAGCTGGGCTCGGGCTTCAGGATCGCCATGCGGGACCTCGAGATCCGGGGGGCGGGCAACCTGCTGGGCACGGGCCAGTCCGGCCACGTGGCCGCGGTGGGCTACGACCTGTACTGCCAGATGGTCAGCGAGGTCGTCGCCGAGCTGAAGGGCGAGGAGGTGCGGGAGCCGGCCGAGGTCAAGCTCGACCTGCCCCTCGACGCCAGCCTGCCCGCCGGCTACGTCGGCAAGGAGGAGCTGCGGCTCGAGGCCTACCGGAGGCTGGCCGAGGTCACCACCGAGGCCGAGGTCGAGGACATCCGGGCCGAGTGGGAGGACCGGTACGGTCCCGTGCCCGACGAGGCCGCGGCGCTGCTGGACGTGGCCCGCCTGCGCGCCGAGGCGGTCCGCCTGGGCATCCGCGAGCTCAACGTCGTGAAGGTGACGGGCATCGGCGCCGCGGTGTGGACCGCCCGCATGAGCCCGGTGAAGCTGAAGGTCTCCGAGGAGGTCCGCCTCAAGCGCCTCGTCCCCAAGGGCCTGTACAAGGCCGACATGGGCCAGCTGGTGGTGCCGACGAAGGGCGGTCGTGCCGTGGCGGCCGAGCTGGTCGGCCTCCTGTCGTCGCTCTTCCCGGCCAGGGAGGCCGCCTAGCGGCGCCCCCTGCCGCCGTTGCGGGTCGGTTCGTGCGGGCCTGCGCCAGTCCCTACGATCTGGCCCGTGTCGCACCGTCGCCTCGCCGTCCTGCCCGTGCTCGTCGCCGTGGTGGCCGTGGGGGCCTCGGGCTGTGGCTCCGCCGCCGCCGCCGTGCAGGTGGACGACGAGTCCATCGGCCGGCAGGACTTCGAGGATCAGCTCGACCTGGTCTACGACAACGACGACCTGCGCTCGGTCCTGTTCGGTGACGTCGACCGCCGGCAGCTGCGCGACGAGGGCGGTCCCCGGGGGAGCTACCGGCAGGAGTACGTGGGGGCCATGGTGACCCTCCAGGTCCAGTCCATGGTGATCCCCCGGGTGCTGAGGGACGAGGGCCTCGAGGTGAGCGCCCGCGACCGCGCCCGGGTCGTCCGCCGGGTCGACCGGCGGGCGCCCGACGCCTTCGACGGCGTGCCCGAGGACGTGCGCGACCGCTACCTCGACGCCTTCGCCGGGATCGAGCGGCTGCGGTCCGAGCTGGACGAGGACGAGCTGGGCTCGGCCGTGGGGGAGGCCATGCGGGGCGCCGACGTGGCCGTCGACTCCCGCTACGGGCGCTGGGACGCCGACGACGTGACGGTGGCACCGCCGCCCGGCCCGGCCGGCAGCGACGACGACGGGGCGACCGGGACGGGGCGCCGGTCGCGGTGAGCCGGTTCCCCGGGCCCCACGACCGCCCCCGGGTGGTCGTGTGCGGGCTCGGCCCCGGCGGTCCCGACCTGGTCACCCCGGCGACGGTGGCGGCGG
>DASUJB010000196.1:0-22021 GCA_036279475.1 Acidimicrobiales bacterium
GGCCGCGGCCCCTGACGGCGGTCACGAGACCGGCGACGACCGCGGCAACGAGGTCGGCGACGGGCACGCCGTGCCGGCGGTCGCCGACGTCGGCACCGGGGACGACGGTCGCAAGCCCGGTGCCATCCTGGTCCTGGCCGGTCCGCCCGGCGTGGGCAAGACCTCGCTCGGCGCCTCGATCGCCCGGGCGCTCGGCCGCCGGTTCACCCGGGTCGCCCTCGGCGGCGTGCGGGACGAGGCCGAGGTCCGGGGCCACCGGCGCACCTACGTCGGCGCCCAGGCCGGCCGCATCGTGCGCGCCCTCCAGGAGGCCGGCACCATGAACCCGGTCATCCTGCTCGACGAGGTCGACAAGGTCGGTGCCGACTGGCGGGGCGACCCCTCCTCCGCCCTGCTGGAGGTGCTCGACCCCGCGCAGAACCACACCTTCCGGGACCACTACCTCGAGGTCGACCTCGACCTGTCCGACGTCCTCTTCCTGGCCACGGCCAACGTGCTCGAGACCGTCCCCGGCCCGCTGCTCGACCGGATGGAGGTCATCCGGCTCGACGGCTACACCCACGACGAGAAGGTCGCCATCGCCCGCGACCACCTCCTCGCCCGCCAGCGCCGCCGCAACGGGCTGCGCGAGGGCGAGGTCGAGGTGACCGACGCCGCGCTCGGCGAGATCGTCGAGGGCTACACGCGCGAGGCGGGGGTCCGGAACCTCGAGCGAGAGCTCGGCAAGGTGCTGCGCAAGGTCGCCACGCAGGTGGCGACGGGGGCCGCCACGCCGATCAGGGTGGACGTGGCCGACGTGGCGACCTACCTGCGGCGACGCCGCTTCCACGACGAGGCAGCCGACCGCACCGCGGTGCCGGGCGTCGCCACGGGCCTGGCCGTCACCGGCGTGGGCGGCGACGTCCTCTTCGTCGAGGCGACCTCCATGCCCGGCGAGACCGGCGGCATGACCGTCACCGGCCAGCTCGGCGACGTCATGAAGGAGTCGGCCCAGATCGCCCTCAGCTACGTCCGCTCCACCGCCGACGTGCTCGGCATCGACCCCGGCCAGCTCGAGGGCCGGCGCTTCCACGTCCACTTCCCGGCGGGCGCCATCCCCAAGGACGGCCCGTCGGCCGGCATCACCATGACGACCGCGCTGGTCAGCCTGCTGCGGGGCGTCAACGTGCGCTCGACGGTCGCCATGACCGGCGAGGTCACCCTGTCGGGCCGGGTGCTGCCCATCGGCGGGGTCAAGCAGAAGGTGCTGGCCGCCCACCGGGCTGGCCTCCGCGAGGTGATCCTCCCGCTGCGCAACGAGGCCGACCTCGACGACGTGCCGCAGGCGGTGCGGGACGAGATGACGTTCCACCCCGTCCGCGACGTGGCCGAGGTGCTGGAGCTGGCCCTGGAGCCGGCCACCGCCCCCCGGCGGGCCGAGGGCGAGGAGCTGGCCGCCTGACCGGACCGGGTCGTGGTGCCCGCCGGCGCCGCCCCACCAGGGGCGGCGCCGGACGCGCGCCTCGTGGCCAGCAGCGCATTCGACGAGCCCGGGCGGCGGGCCCGGCGGGGTGTCGACCGCCGGCGCCTCTAGGCTCCCCCTGATGTCACGTCCCGTGGCCGCCGACGCCACCAGCCCGCCAGCCGAAGGGGGTGCCGGCACGCCGGCCGAGTACGAGGCCCCGCACCCCGCCAGGTCGAAGCCGCTCGTCCCGCTCCCTCCCGACGGCCTCGGCTACCGCCTCAAGCGCCGGCTGCTCGGCCAGGCCATGCACTCCGAGGAGCTCGAGCACGAGCGGCTCGGCAAGCCCACCGCCCTGGCCATCTTCGCCAGCGACAACCTGTCGTCGTCGGCCTACGCCACCGAGGAGATCCTGCACGTCCTCGTGCCGTACTTCGGGTTGGCGGCGTTCAGCCTGGTGCTCCCGGTGACGGGGGCCATGCTCGTGGTCCTCGCCCTGCTGATCGTCAGCTACCGGGAGACGATCAAGGAGTACCCCTCGGCCGGCGGCGCTTACCTGGTCACCCGGGACAACTTCGGCCTCGTCCCCGCCCAGGTGGCGGGGGCCGCGCTCCTCATCGGGTACATCCTCACCGTCGCCGTCTCGGTGTCGGCCGGGAGCGCCGCCATCGCCTCCACCGTCACGTCGCTGCAGTCGTGGCGGGTCCCCCTCTCCCTCTTCTTCATCGCCCTCATCGCCTTCGGCAACCTGCGCGGGGTCCGGGAGTCGGGGAAGCTGTTCGCGGCGCCCACCTACTTCTTCATGCTCAACATGGCGGTGCTCATCGGCTGGGGCGTCGCCTCCTTCCTCCGCGGCGACCTGTCGGTGCTCGGCCGGTTCGAGCACGGCATGGTGGAGCTGGGCGACGAGCGGGGGCTGCTGGCTGCCGGCTCGGCCTTCGTCCTGGCCAAGGCGTTCGCCTCGGGCGGGGCCGCGGTCACGGGCGTCGAGGCCATCTCCAACGGCGTGCCGGCCTTCCGCCGGCCGGAGTGGCGCAACGCCCGCCAGACGCTCCTGGTCATGGGCAGCGGCCTCGGCGTCATGTTCCTCGGCTTGTCCTTCCTCGCCTCGAAGATCGAGGTCATCCCCTTCGAGGGGGGCACCCCCACGGTGCTCGCCCAGATCGGCGAGGTGGTCTACGGGGAGGGCACCGGCGGCGCCGTCATGTCGGGCATGCTCAACGTGGCCACCATGTTCATCCTCGTGCTGGCGGCCAACACCGGCTTCGCCGACTTCCCCCGCCTCGCCAGCCTCCAGGCCGGCGACAGCTTCCTCCCCCGCCAGCTGACCCGGCGGGGCCACCGGCTCGTCTTCTCCAACGGCATCCTCTCCCTGGCCGCCGCGGCCGCCGTCCTGGTGGTGGTGTCCAACGCCGCCGTCACGCGGCTGATCCCCATCTACGCCATCTCGGTGTTCACCGGCTTCACGCTGTCCCAGTCGGGGATGACCCGCCACCACATGCGCAAGCGGGAGAAGGGCTACGTCCGCGGCATCGTGGCCAACGGCGTGGGCGCCGCCCTGTCGGGCGCCATCGTGGCGATCGTGACCATCACCCGCTTCGAGGACGCCTGGGTGATCCTGCCCGTCATGCCCCTGGTGGTGGTGGTCCTGCTGCGCCTCAACCGCCAGTACGAGCGCGAGCGGGTGGCCCTCGAGACCGACGTGCCCGAGGCCGTCACCGCTCCCATCCTCCACCGCCACGTCGTCCTGGTGTTCGTCGACCGGCTCGACCTGGCCGCGGCCCGGGCCATCCAGTACGCCCGCACGCTCACCCCCGACGAGCTCCGGGCCGTCCACTTCGTCGTCGACGAGGAGGCGGCCGACCGGCTCGCCGCCGAGTGGCGGCGCCTCGGCCTGTCGGGGGTCCGCCTGGAGCTCGTGGCCTGCCCCGACCGCCGGCTCACCCACGCCGCCGTCGAGCTGGTGGCCCACGAGCTGTCCGACGGCGAGACCGAGGTGTCCGTCCTGCTGCCCGACCGCAAGTACAACGGGTTGTGGCACCGCATCCTCCACGACCGCACCGCCGACTCCATCCAGGCCGAGGTGTCGAAGCTGCCGCACGCCAACGTCACGACCGTGCCGTTCCACCTCGACGCCTGGATGTCCGAGGACGCCATCGAGATCGCCCCTCCGGCTGCGCGGGGCAAGCTGACGACGGCGGGACCCAAGGCGGTGGCCGACCGGCCGCCACGCCAGGACGTCGGGTCGGTCACGCCCATCGGCGACGTCCGCTGGCGCGACCGGGTCCGGATCCGGGGCACGGTCCGGTCGATCCGGGTGGCATCCCGCCGTGACGTCCCCACCCTGGAGTGCGTGGTCGACGACGGCTCCGGCACGCTGCTGGCCGTGTTCCTCGGTCGCCGGGAGCTGGCGGGGGTCAAGGTGGGCAGCCGCCTCGAGCTCACCGGCACCGTCGGCATCTACAAGAACCGCCTCGCCGTGCTCAACCCCACCTACGCCCTGCTCACCGCCACCACGTCCTGAGGCGCCGGCCGCCCACCGGCGCGGCCGGGCCGGCGCCGCGGCAGACTGCGGGGGTGAGCCGGACGACTCCCGCCGCCCCCGCCGGCACCGCGGCCCTGGCCGCCGACCTGGCGGCCGCGCTGGCCCCTGACCGGGTCCGCACGGGCGGCGTGGAGCTGGCGCTCTACGGGCGTGACGCCTCGGTGCTGTCGGGCGAGGCCGCGCTGGCCTGCTTCCCCCTTACCACCGACGAGGTGGCGGCGGCCGTGCGGGTGGCCCGGGCCCACGGGAGGCCGTTCGTGGCCCGGGGCTCGGGCACCGGGCTGGCCGGCGGTGCCGTCCCGGTGGGCGACCCGGTCGTGATCGTGACCACCAAGATGGACCGCATCCTCTCGGTCGACGCCGAGGACCGGGTGGCGTGGGTCCAGCCCGGGGTCGTCAACCTCGACCTCACCCGGGCGCTCGCCCCGCTCGGCCTGCGCTTCTCCCCCGACCCGTCCAGCCAGCAGGCCTGCACCATCGGCGGGAACGTGGCCAACAACTCGGGCGGCCCCCACTGCCTGGCCGACGGCGTGACCAGCGCCCACGTGCTGGCCGTCGAGGTCGTGCTGCCCGACGGCACCGTGACCGTCCTGGGCGGGCTCGACGCCGAGCCGCCCGGGCTCGACCTGCGGGGCGCCTTCGTCGGCAGCGAGGGCACGCTCGGCATCGCCACCCGCATCGCCGTGCGGCTGGTGCCCGAGCCGCCGGCGGTCGCCACCCTGCTGGCCGACTTCGCCACGGTCGAGGCCGCCGCCGAGACGGTCAGCGGCGTCATCGCTGCCGGCATCCTGCCCGCGGCCCTCGAGATGATGGACCAGCGCATCACCCGCGCCGCCGAGGACTTCGTCCACGCCGGCTACCCCACGGACGCGGCCGCGGTGCTGCTCGTCGAGGTCGACGGGCTGCCGGCGGGGGTGGCCGACGCCGTCGACCGCATCGACGGCGTCGCCCGCGCCCACGGCGCCCGGGACGTGCGGGTGGCGGCCGACGACGCCGAGCGGGCGCTGCTGTGGAAGGGGCGGAAGTCGGCGTTCGGGGCGGTGGCCCGCGTGGCACCCAACTACTACCTGCACGACACCGTGGTGCCCCGCACCCGGCTGGTCGAGGTGCTGGCCGAGGTGTACGCCATCGCCGAGCGCCACGGCCTCGGGGTGATGAACGTCTTCCACGCCGGCGACGGCAACCTGCACCCGCTGCTGCTGTTCGACGCCCGCGAGCCCGGCGCCATGGCGCGGGTGCACGCCGCCGGCGACGAGATCGCCAGGGTGTCGATCGCCGCGGGCGGCGTGCTGTCGGGCGAGCACGGCATCGGCCTGGAGAAGCGGGACCTGATGCCCCTCCTGTTCGGGCCGGCCGACCTCGACGCCCAGGCCCGGCTGCGCGAGGCGTTCGACCCCGACGGCGTGGCCAACCCCACCAAGGTGCTCCCGGCCGGCAGCCGGTGCGGCGACCTCCAGTCCGTCCCCGAGGGCCTGTGGGTGTGACCGCGGTGCCCCGTGGCTCCCGCCCCGGGGGGCGGGGCCGGTGAGGGACAGCGACCCCGTCGCCGCCTTCGCCGCCGAGGTCGGGCCCCCCGCCGCCGGGGCCGTGGTGGCCGTGGGGGGCCGGACGCAGTGGGACGTCGGCGGCCGGCCCGACCCGGAGGCCGGCGCCCGGGAGGTGGGAGCGCCGGCCGGCGTCGTGGCACTGGAGGCGGCCGACATGACGGTGACCGTGCTGGCCGGTACCCCCGTCGCCGCCGTGGACGACGCGCTGGCCGGCGTCGGGCAGGCGGTCGCCCTGCCGGCGCCACCGGGTGCCACGGTGGGCGGCATCCTGGCGGTGGGCCGCAGCGGGCTGCTGCGCCTCGGTTGGGGCCCGGTCCGCGACGCCGTCCTGCGGGTGCGCTACGTGTCGGCGGAGGGCCACGTGGTCACCGCCGGCGGTCCGACGGTCAAGAACGTCTCCGGCTTCGACCTGTGCCGGCTGCTGGTGGGCTCGCTCGGCACGCTGGGGCTGCTGGCCGAGGTGACCCTGCGCACCCGCCCCCTGCCCGCCACCGAGCGGTGGCTGACCGCCGAGGCCGACCCCTTCTACCTGGTCCGGGCGCTGCACCGGCCGCTGTCGGTGCTGTGGGACGGGGTGACCACGTGGGTGCTCCTCGCCGGCCACCCCGGCGACGTGGCCGCCGAGGCGGCGGCCCATGGCCTGGTCGACGCGCCCGGCCCCCCGCCCCTGCCCCCCCATCGCTGGTCGCTCCGCCCCGGCGAGCTCCGGGGCCTGGCGTCCCCGCCCCCCGGCGGCGTCCCGGGCCGCTTCGTCGCCGAGGTCGGCGTGGGGGTGGTGCACGCCGACGTGCCCCCGCCACCCCGGTCGGTCGAACCGGCGGTGGCGGGCCTGCACCACCGGATCAAGGACCTCTTCGACCCCACCGGTCGGCTCGCCCCCGGCCGCCACCCCTGGGCCGCCTGATGGACCTGGGCATCGACGACGACGACCTGGCCACCTGCGTGGCGTGCGGGCTGTGCCTGCCCCACTGCCCCACCTACCGGGTCACCGGCGAGGAGGCCCTGTCGCCCCGGGGCCGGGTGGCCGCCATGCGGCAGGTGCAGTGGGAGGGCGCCGACGTCGATCCCTCCTTCCTGCGGTCGATGGAGACGTGCGTGCAGTGCCGCGGCTGCGAGACGGCCTGCCCTTCGGGCGTGCCGTTCGGCCGCCTCGTCGAGCCCACGCGCGCTGCCCTCGCCGAGGGCCCGCCGCCGGCCGGCGAGCCGGTCGGCGCCCCGCGGCCGAGCCGGGCCGCGCACCGGGGGGCACCGGGGCTCGGCCGGGCTCGCCGGGCTCGGCGCCGGCCGCTCCACCGGCCCCCCCTGGCCCTCCGGGCCGGGCTCCGGGCCCTGCGGCACCACCGCTTGCTCCTGGTCGGGTCGACCGCCCTGGCGTGGGCGCAACGCCTGCGCATCCTGCCCGCCACGCTGAGCCGACGCCTCGGGCTGCCGGCGCGCCTGCCCCTGCGACGCCCTCGCCTGCGGCCGTCCGGCACCGACGTGTGGCTGTTCACGGGTTGCGTGATGGACGCGTGGATGCGGGACGTCCACGCCGACGTCCAGCGGGTCGTGGAGGCGGCCGGCGCCGGGGTGGCGCTGCCCGGGCCGGGGGCGAGCTGCTGCGGTGCCCTGGCGCTCCACGCCGGCCTGGCGTCCGAGGCCCGCCGCCTGGCCCGCCGGACCATGGCCGCCCTGCCCGGGGACGCCCCGGTGCTCGTCGACTCGGCCGGGTGCGGCGCCATGCTGCGGGACTACGGCCACGTGCTGGGCACCGAGGAGGCACGGGCCTTCAGCACCCGCGTCCGGGACGTGCACGAGTGGCTGGCCGAGCACGTCGGCGAGCTGGTGGCCGCAGCCGGCCCGGGCCCCGCCGGGGGCGGGGGGCGGCCGGTGGTGACGGTGCAGGACCCCTGCCACCTGCGCCACGTCCAGCGGGCCCACGCCTCCGTGCGGACGGTGCTGTCGCCGTTCGCCACGCTCGTCGAGCTGGACGACGACGGGCTGTGCTGCGGCGCGGGTGGGGCCTACGCCCTGGCGCAACCGGAGCTGGCGGGAGCCATCCGGGCCCGCAAGGTGGCCGCCGTCGAGCGGGTCGGACGCCCGCTGGTGGCGTCGGCCAACCCGGGGTGCGCCCTCCACCTGTCGGCCGCCGGCCTCGATGTCGTCCACCCGTGCACGGTGGTGGCACGGGCCCTGGACGGCCCCCTGCCGGCGCCGTGACGGGCCGCGGCGCTCAGGCCACCTCGCGCAGGCGGCCCGTGGCGACGTCGTAGACGAAGCCGCGCACGGCGTCGCGCCACGGCAGGAAGGGGGCCGACCGGAGGGTCGCCAACCCGGCACGCACCGACGCCTCGAGGTCCGGGAACCCCCCGGGGGCGAACGGTGGCGGTGCCCCGGTCTCGGCCTCGATGGCTGCCACGACCGCGGCGTCGTCCAGCCCCAGCAGGCCGCAGCCGGTGTGCTGGACCACGGCGACCTCCACGGTCCCCAGCTCCCGCTGCGACAGCGTCAGCGAGCGCAGCACGTCCTCGGTGACGATGCCGCCGGCATTGCGCACCACGTGGGCCTGCCCCGGCCGGAGGCCGAAGGCGGCGGCGGGGTCGATGCGGGCGTCCATGCACGTGACGACGGCCACCAGGCGCGACGGCGGGGCGACGGCAGGATCGAAGCCGGCGGCGGCAGGGTCGTAGGCGGCAGCGTGGGCGGCGTTGGCCGCCACGATCTCGTCCGTCGCCGTGGGGACAGGGGGCGTGGTCACCTCGTCACAGTGACCACCGCGAGCGACCGCCGCAAGCCGCCGGGGCCGCACCGGCCAGGGCCGCGGCCCGGCGCGGCCCCGGCCGGCGGGACGGCCGGGCCGCCGCTCAGCGACCGAGGCGGGCGGCGAGCAGCTCCTTACCCTGCTCGGCGCCCTTGCGGCTGTCGGCCTGCGCCTTGCGGAAGAACTCGGCGAGGTCGCCGTCGCCCTCCCGCTCGGCGTCCTTGATGTACGTCTCGAGCCGCAGGGCGTTGTCGAGGCACTTCTCCGTGTACCAGATGATGTTGTAGTCCTTGTCCTTCGTACCCGTGACCTGACCGGTCTCGGCGGTCGACATCGTTGGTCTCCTCTGGTCGTCGGTTCCACCACGCGGCCTACCCCGGCCGCCCGCTGCCACACGTCCGGGATGGTGGCCGGTCCCCACCGGGAGCACCGGCCCGCCGCTCACGCCCCCAGGATGCGGCCGGCGGCGACGACGATGTCCTCGACCTGGGGCAGGATGGCGTCCTCCAGCTCGGGTGCGTAGGCCACGTGGCACTCCTGCGCGCCCACCCGGCCGACGGGGGCGTCGAGCTGCCAGAACGCCTGGTCCGCGGCCCAGGCGGCGATCTCTCCCCCGAAGCCACCCCGCACGACATCCTCGTGCACGACCAGCAGCCGGGAGGTCCGCGCCACCGACTCGGCCACGATCTCCTTGTCCCAGGGGACCAGGGTGCGCAGGTCGATGATCTCCGTCGACGCGCCGGCCCCCTCGGCCAGGCGCTCGGCCGCCAGCCTCGACCGCTCGACCGTCGCTCCCCACGTCACGATGGTCAGGTCCGTGCCCCGCCGCACGTACCGGCCCCGCCCGAACGGGACCACGAGGTCCTCGGGCGGGAAGGGCTCCCGCGTGTAGGCCTGCCGCAGCAGGTGCTTGTGCTCGAGGAACAGCACGGGATCCTCGCCGCGGAACGCCGCCCGCAGCAGGCCGGCGGCATCGCTGGTCCGTGACGGGAAGGCGACGAGGAGGCCGGGGATGTGGGCGAAGATGGACTCCCCCGACTGGCTGTGCCAGATGGCGCCGCCCTTGAGGTAGCCCCCGATGGCCACCCGGATCACCATGGGGCAGGTGAAGGCCCCGTTCGACCGCCAGCGGATGGTGGCCGCCTCGCTGCGGATCTGCTGCATGGCCGGCCAGATGTAGTCGAAGAACTGGATCTCCGGCGCCGGCCGCAGCCCCCTGATCGCCTGGCCCACGGCCCGACCGACGATGTTGGCCTCGGCCAGGGGCGTGTTGTGGCAACGCGACCGCCCGAAGGTCCGTTGCAGGCCGCGGGTGGTCCCGAAGACGCCGCCCTTGCCCTCCACGTCCGCCAGGATCGCTTCCCGGGCGTCGGCCACGTCCTCTCCGAACACCCGGATGCGCTCGTCCGCCGCCATGGCCTCGTGGAGGACCCGGCGGATGGCCTCGCCCATGGCCACCTCGTCGCCGCCCGGCGCCGTCACCGCCTCGCCGGGGTCGGGGATCACCGGGAGCGCCACCACGTTGTCGAGGACGGTGGCGGCGTCGGGCCGGGGGCGGGACAGGGCCGACCTGGCTGCCTCGGCCACGATCCGGTGGGCGTCGTCGTGCACCGCGGTCGCCTCCCCCGCCGACAGCAGCCCGGCCCCCACCAGGGCGGCCTCGAGCCGCTCGATGGGGTCGTTCTCCGCCTCCCACGTCAGCTCGCGGGGCAGCCGGTACTTGCTCTGGGTGTCGGCCGCCGAGTGGGAGTAGGGGCGGGTGACCGTGGCGTGGAGGAGCGCAGGCCCGACGCCCGCCCGCACGTGGCTCACGACCTCCCGAGCCGTCCGCCGGACCTCGAAGTAGTCGGTGCCGTCGATGCTCCACACCTGCAGGCCGGCGAAGCCCCGCACCAGCTCGTGCACGGGTGCCGGAGCCTGCTCGGAGGACGGCACCGAGATGGCGTAGCCGTTGTCGGCCACGACGTACAGCACGGGGAGGTGCTCGGTGCAGGCGGTGTTGAGGCTCTCCCAGAACTCGCCCTCGGACGTGGCCCCCTCGCCGAGGCTCACGTAGGTGAGCTCGTCGCCGTGGGCCGGCAGGCCCAGCCGTGGCCGGCGCAGGATGTAGCGGCCGGCCTCGGCGCAGCCCACCGCCGGGAGGCACTGGCTGCCCGTGGGGCTCGACTGCGTCACGACGTTGCGGGCGCGGTCGCCCCAGTGGGACGGCATCTGGCGGCCACCGGAGGCCGGGTCGTCCGCCGAGCCCACGGCCTGGAGCAGGATCTGCTCGGGCGACACGCCGAGCCCCAGCATGAGGGCCAGGTCGCGGTAGTAGGGGAAGAACCAGTCGTAGCCCGGTCGCAGCTCGTGGGCGAGTCCCAGGAGCAGCGTCTCGTGCCCGGCCCCGGAGATCTGGAAGAAGACGCGACCCTGCTTCTGCAAGGTGATCTCGCGGTCGTCGATCGCCCGGGAGACGCGTGCGAGGAGCAGGTCGTGCACCAGCTCGTCGGGCGGGTAGCTCCGCACCTCCTCGGCTGGCCCGGTGCCGGCGGCGGCCGCTGGGACCCCGGCGTCGCCGCGGCCTCGCCCGCCGGGGGACGACACGTGCCCGACGGCGGCGGGGCCGTGGCCCTCCCCGCGGTGCCCGTCGCCGTCCTCCGTACCGGCCGCCCCCGCCTTCCTCCCCTTCTTCACCCCGGCCGCCTTCCTCCCCTTCTTCACCCCGGCCGCCTTCCTCGCCTTGCGCTCCGCCTCGGCCTCCTTGGCCCCGGCCGCCTTCCTCGCCTTGCGCTCCGCCTTCCTCGCCTCGCGCTCTGCCTCGGCCTTCGCCCCGTCCGCCGACCTCGCCTCGCGCCCCACCTTCGCCGGCACGGCCACCGCGCCGGCTCCCTCGCTCCCGGGGGGCTCCACCGGTTCCGCCAGCGGGGCGAGGTGGTGCCCGTCGGGCCCCGGGGACGGGCGATGGGCCAGCACCGCCGCGGGAGCGGCCCCCAGCGAGGCGCCGGCGGGTAGCGACCGGTCGGCCCCTCCGGGACCGGCCCTCCGGTCGCCAACGACGGTCCGCCTGTGCTGCCCGGTCCCCATGTGGACGAACCCCCTGGGCGATCAGTCGAGCTCTGCCGACTGATGGTCCCACATCTGTACACCGAATGTCGGCAACACCATGCATTGTGGCGTCACGTCCACGACGTGGTGATGCCGCGAGAGGTCCCTACCGTGCCACGCGGCGCCGGGGCGCGCGAGCACGACGGTCCCCGGCCGGGGAGCGGCCCCGACGCCCGTCCCTCAGACGTTGCGGCGGTAGCGGCCGCCCACCTCGAAGAGGACCTCGCTGATCTCGCCCAGGGTGCACACCCGCACGGCGTCCATCAGCACGGCGAAGAGGTTGTCGCCGCGCAGCGCCGCCCGACGCAGCCGGTCCCGCATGGCCGGGACCTCGGCGGCGTGGGCGGCCCGGAACGCCCGGCAACGGGCCAGGCAGCGCTGCTTCTCGCCCTCGGTCGACCGGGCCAGCGCCGGCGGCCGGGCGGCGGGACCGTCGCCGTCCTCGCCCGGCGGGGCCAGGAAGGTGTTCACACCCACGATGGGCAGCGAGCCGTCGTGCTTGCCCTGCTCGTAGCGCATGGACTCGTCCTGGATGCGCCCTCGCTGGTAGCCGCTCTCCATCGCCCGCAGCACGCCGCCGCGCTCGGACAGCCGGTCGAGCTCGGCCAGCACCGCCTCCTCCACGAGGTCGGTGAGCTCGGAGACGATGAAGGCACCCTGGTTGGGGTTGTGGTTGGCGGAGGGCCCCCACTCGCGGTTGATGATCTGCTGGATCGCCAGGGCGCGCCGCACCGACTCGGTGGTGGGCGTGGTCACCGCCTCGTCGTAGGCGTTGGTGTGCAGGCTGTTGCAGTTGTCCTCGACGGCGACGAGGGCCTGGAGGGTGGTGCGGATGTCGTTGAAGGCCATCTCCTGGGCGTGCAGCGAGCGACCCGACGTCTGGACGTGGTACTTCAGCTTCTGCGCCCGCTCGCCGGCGCCGTAGCGGTCGCGCATGGCCACGGCCCAGATGCGCCGGGCCACCCGTCCCAGGACCGAGTACTCGGGGTCCATGCCGTTCGAGAAGAAGAACGAGAGGTTGGGGGCGAAGTCGTCGACCTCCATGCCCCGGGCGAGGTAGGCCTCGACGTAGGTGAAGCCGTTGGCCAGGGTGAAGGCGAGCTGGGTGATCGGGTTGGCTCCGGCCTCGGCGATGTGGTAGCCGGACACGGACACCGAGTAGAAGTTGCGCACCTGCTCGGCCACGAACCACTCGGCGATGTCGGCCATCATCCGCAGGGCCAGCTCGATCGAGAAGATGCACGTGTTCTGGCCCTGGTCCTCCTTGAGGATGTCGGCCTGCACGGTGCCGCGGACGTTGCGCAGGACGAACCTCCGGACGTCGGCCGCCTCCTCCGCGGTGGGCTCACGGCCGTGCTCGGCCCGGAAGGCGTCGAGCCGCTGGTCGACGGCGGTGACGAAGAACATGGCCAGGACGGTGGGGGCGGGGCCGTTGATGGTCATCGACACCGACGTGGCCGGGTCGCACAGGTCGAAGCCGTCGTAGAGGGCCTTCATGTCGTCGAGGGTGGCGATCGAGACGCCGGAGTTGCCGATCTTGCCGTAGACGTCGGGCCGCTCGTCGGGATCGGACCCGTAGAGGGTCACCGAGTCGAAGGCCGTCGACAGGCGAGCGGCCGGCTGGCCGTCGGCCAGGAGGTGGAACCGCCGATTGGTGCGGGCGGCGTCGCCCTCGCCGGCGAACATGCGCGTGGGGTCCTCGCCCTCCCGTCGGAAGGCGAAGACCCCACCGGTGAACGGGAACCGTCCGGGAAGGTTCTCGTCGCGCAGGAACCGCAGGAGGTCGCCGTCGTCGCCGAAGCGGGGCAAGGCCACCTTCGGCACCGGCGTGCCCGCCAGCGATCCCGTGGTCAGCCGGGTGCGAACCTCACGGCCGCGCACCACGGCCACGTGCTCGTCGCCCGAGTACGCCTCGACGGTGGCCGGCCAGCCGTCGAGGAGGGCGTGGGAGGAGGGGTCGAGCTCACGCTCGGCGGCACCGGCCAGGGCGTCGACGTCGGTGGTGGGGGCACCGGCCGCGTCGAGCAGGGCGCCGGTGGTGCGGAGGGCCTGCCGGCGGCGGGCGGCGTCGACCTGGGCGGCGGTGCGGGCGTGGTAGCTGTGCACCGCCGACGCCACCTCGGCCAGGTACCTGGACCGGTGGGGCGGGACGACCGTGGTGACCCCGGTGGGGACGTGGGTGTCGACCCGGTCGAGCCCGCCACCGGCCGGGGGCAGGCCGTGCTCGGACAGCCGGCGGCGGAGGTGCTGGTAGAGGCCGGTGACGCCGTCGTCGTTGAACCGGGCGGCGATGGTGCCGAAGACGGGGAGCTGCTCGGCGGGCACGTCCCAGGCCTCGCGGTCCCGCTGGATCTGGCGGCGGACGTCCCGCAGGGCGTCGTCGGCGCCCCACCGGTCGTACTTGTTGATCGCCACCGCGTCGGCGTAGTCGAGCATGTCGACCTTCTCGAGCTGGCTGGCGGCACCGAACTCGGGGGTCATGACGTAGAGGGCCACGTCCACCAGGTCGACGATGCCGGTGTCGCCCTGGCCGATGCCCGGCGTCTCCACCACGACCAGGTCGTAGCCGGCGGCCGCGCAGGCCGTGACGACCTCGGCGAGGTGCTCGGGCACCTCACGGCCGGCGCCGCGGGTGGCGAGCGAGCGGACGTAGACGTTGGGGTGGTCGACGGCGTTCATGCGGATGCGGTCGCCCAGCAGGGCGCCCCCCGCCCGCCGCCGGGTGGGGTCGACGGCGACGACGGCGATGCGGAGCCCGTCGTGGTCGTCGAGCCGGAACCGTCGCACGAGCTCGTCGGTCAGGGACGACTTGCCAGAGCCCCCGGTGCCGGTGATGCCGAGGACGGGGACGGCGCGCGACGCCGCCACCGACCGAAGGTCGGCCAGGGCATCGGGCGGCAAGGTGCCGGCCTGGATCCGGGTGATCGCCCGGGCCAGTGCCCCCTGGTCCCCGGCCACGAGGTCGTCGAGGTCGGGCCCGTCGATCGCGAGGTCGACGTCGCACGCCCGGATGATGGTGTTCACCATGGGCGCCAGGCCCAGGCGCTGACCGTCCTCGGGGGTGAAGACGTGGGCCACGCCGTGGGCCTCCAACTCGGCCACCTCGTCGGCGACGATCACCCCGCCGCCACCGGCGAACACCCGGGCGTCGGGGCGGCCCGAGGCGGCCAGCCGCTCGACCAGGTAGCGGAAGTACTCGAGGTGCCCACCCTGGTAGGAGCTGACGGCGACGCCCTGCACGTCCTCCTGCACCGCCGCCCGCACCACCTCGTCCACCGACCGGTCGTGGCCCAGGTGGACCACCTCCGCCCCCTGCGCCTGGAGCAGGCGGCGCATCACGTTGATGGCGGCGTCGTGGCCGTCGAACAGGGCGGCAGCCGTGACGAGCCGGACGGGGTGGACGGGTCGGTGGAGGGAGGGCCGAGCCCCTTCCCCGTCGACGGACGGCAGCGCCTCTCGGACGGCCACGCTCACCGGTTCAGCTTACTTGGACGTCCGAGTTTCGGTCGGTAGAGGTTCGGTCGTCCGAGAGATCCGGCGGGGCGCATGCCCGCCGGGGGCGGCGCCCGCCGAATATGCTCCCCCGGTGGCCAGCCCGAAGCCGATGGCCTTCGACGTGCTCGCCGAGGCCCGACGCCAGTGGGAGGTGCGGCACTGGGACGCGCCGGCGGCCATGACCGCCGCCACGTCGATCATGCGGGTGCACCAGATCATCCTCAGCCGCGTCGAGGACGTCCTCCGCCCCTTCGACCTCACCTTCGCCCGCTACGAGGCGTTGGTGCTGCTCCGCTTCAGCCGGCGGGGCGCCCTGCCCCTCGGCAAGATGGGCGACCGGCTGATGCTGCACGCCACCAGCGTCACCAACATCGTCGACCGGCTCGAGCGCCAGGGCTACGTCCGCCGCGTGCCCCACCCCCGCGACCGGCGCACCACGCTGGCCGAGATCACCGAGGACGGCCGGCGGATCGTGGGCAAGGCCACCGAGGCGGTGACCGCCACCCAGTTCGGCATGGGAGCGCTGGACCCCGACCAGCTCGACGCGCTCACCGACCTGCTCCGGATCGTGCGGGTCGACGCCGGCGACTTCCCTGGCTGAGGCGCCCGACCCCTCGGCGTGCCCACCCGCCCCTCCGTTGACAGCCGTCGTGAGTTAGGCAAACCTAACTTCCCGTGGGCGACGACCGGCGACACGCGCAGGGGGAAGACATGGACGACGAGCACCAGGCCAGGACCGAGGGCGACGGGGTCGCCCCGAGCCCGGGCACGGCGGCACCGCGGCCCCGCGACGCCGCACCGGGCGATGACGGCGTCGACCCGTCGTGCCCGGTGCGCTGCCTGGTGGAGGACGTGGGCCGCTACCTCGCCGGCGAGGACGCCTCGCCCGCCGCCGTGGGCAGCGCCGGTCGGCAGGCCCTCACCCGTGCCGCCGCCGAGGTGCGGGACCTCTTGCGCAGCGCCTACGCCGCCCACGAGGTCGTCGCCACGGAGCTGCGCTTCGCCGGTCCGCGGCAGGGGTTCCGCCGCACCGTGCTCGCCTCGGCGCCGACCCCGGTGGCGCTCATGCTGCTGGCCATGCGGATGTGCGACCCCGGCGACGACATCACCGTGCTCCAGCACACCGCCGCCCGGGGCACCTCCAGCCGCACGGCGCGCTGGCCGTTCCCCATGGACGAGGCCGAGCGCCTGACCCGTCCCCCGGCGCGGGACCTCGACACCCCGGACGGCCTGGCCGACCTCGGCGACTGATGCACCCGGTGCCGCCGTCAGGCCTGGCGCCAGCCCCGCTCGAAGGGCAGGCGCCAGGCGTTGGGGGCGATGAGCTGGTGGATGGCGTTGGGCCCCCACGAGCCCGGCGGGTACAGCCGCACCGGGGGCGGGTTCTCGAGCAGGGGCTCGGAGATCTTCCAGAGCCGCTCGATGCCCTCGGCCGTGGTGAACAGCGTGTGGTCCCCGCTCATGGCGTCGTAGATCAACCGCTCGTAGGCCTCGAGCACGTCGTTGGCCCGCCCCGTCTCGTGCAGCGCGAACTGGAGGCTGAGCTTGTCGAGCTTCATGCCCGGCCCCGGCCGCTTGCCGTAGAAGGACAGCGACAGCTTGGACGCGTCGGCCAGGTCGAAGGTCAGGTGGTCGGGACCCTGGCCACCGACGCCGGACCCCGGCGGGAACATGCTCTGGGGCGGCTCGCGGAAGGCGATGGAGATGACGCGGGCCGCCTCGGCCATGCGCTTGCCGGTGCGGAGGAAGAACGGCACGCCCGCCCAGCGCCAGTTGTCGATCTCCGCCCTGAGGGCGACGAAGGTCTCGGTCTCGGAGTGGGGGTCGACGCCCGGTTCGTCGCGGTATCCCTGGTACTGACCCCGGACCACATCGCGGGGATCGATGGGCTGCATCGAGCGGAACACCTTGTTCTTCTCCTCCGAGATGGCCAGGGGGGCCAGCTCGGAGGGCGGCTCCATCGCCATGAACGCCAGCACCTGGAAGAGGTGGGTCACCACCATGTCGCGGTAGGCACCGGTCTTCTCGTAGAAGCCGATGCGGTTGCCGATGGAGAGCGTCTCGGGCACGTCGATCTGCACGTGGTCGATGTGCACCCGGTTCCAGATGGGTTCGAAGAGACCGTTGGCGAAGCGGAACGCCAGGATGTTGAGGGCCGCCTCCTTGCCCAGGAAGTGGTCGATGCGGAAGATCTGCCGCTCGTCGAAAACCTCGTGCAGCTGCTCGTTCAGCTCGACCGCCGACGCCAGGTCGGTCCCGAACGGCTTCTCCATGATGATGCGCGACCGCTCGACCAGGCCCGCCTCGTCCAGGATGTGGACCACCTCGACGGCAGCCGACGGGGGCACGCTGAGGTAGTGGAGGCGCCGCACGTCGCTCCCCAGCTCCTCCTCGGCGGCCCGCACCGCGGCGGCCAGGCCCGCCGGCCCCGCCTGCTGGGGCACGAACTGCAGCTTCTCGGCGTAGGTGGCCCACTGCTGGTCCGAGATCTCTCGGCTCGAGAACTTCTCGCACGACCGGCGGGCCAGGTCCCGGAAGGCGTCGTCGTCGAGGTCGTCGAGCGACGTGCCGACGATGCGGCACTCGGGCACGAGGCCGGCGACGGACAGGTGGAGCAGGCCCGGGAGCAGCTTGCGCTGGGCCAGGTCGCCGGTGGCGCCGAACAGGACGATGACGTGGGGCCGCAGGGGCTCCATCAGTCCGGTGCTGATGTCGTACGGATCGCTGTGCCGCCGGGCCATCTGCCACCCACGGTAACGGTGCCGTGTTGCACCGACGTGTCGCGGTCCCTGGCGGAACGTGAACGGCCGCCGGGCCGGGTCCCCGTCCCGGAGCCACGGCCCGAGTAGCTTCCGTCCCAGGTCGGCACGACGCCGGCACGGCGTCGACCTCGGCTCGGGACGGCAGGAGGTGGTCATGGGGAAGGACGGGTCGCACCGGGCGCCGCGGACCCTCGTCCTCGCCGTGGTGCTGGCCGGGGCGGCGGCCGTGCTCGGCACCGTCGCCTTCTGGCCCCGCGGCGACGCCCCCGAACCCCGCCTCCGGGGGTCCTCCCACCTCGACGCCACCGTGACCAGGGTCGACGACCGCACGTGCCGTGATCCCGACGTCGGCGGGCGGGTGCCGTGCCAGGTGGTCGAGGCCGAGCTGACGTCCGGCCCCGACCGCGGCGACCACGTCCGAGTCCGGGCCACGCCACCGGGAGCACCCGACCTGGCGGTGGGGGACGAGGTCGTGCTGCTCGACGTGGCCACCGGGCCACCGCGGTCCCGCTACTCCTTCGTCGACCTCCAGCGGTCCACGCCCATGCTGTGGCTGCTGGTCGCCTTCGTGGCCGTGGTGGTCGCCTACGGGCGCTGGCAGGGGGTGCGGGCGCTCCTCGGCCTGGGAGCGGTGGGGCTGGTGCTGCTGGCCTTCCTCGTGCCGTCGCTGCTGCGGGACCAGCCCGTGGTGCCCGTGGTCCTGGCCGCGACCGTGGTCGCCGCCTTCGTGGCCCTGTACCTGGCGCACGGGGTCAACCTGGGGACCACCGTGGCCCTGGCCGGCACCGTGGTGGCGCTGGCCGTCACTACCGCCCTGGCCTTCGGGGTGGCGGCCGCTGCCGACCTCACCGGTGCCGCCGACGATCGGGCCCGGTCCCTCCGGGTCACGGCCGAGGCGCTCGACCTGCGGGGGCTGCTGGTGGCGGGCATCGTGGTCGGCGCCCTGGGCGTGCTCGACGACGTCACGGTGAGCCAGGTCTCCATCGTGTCCGCCCTGCGCCGAGCCGACCCGATGCTGTCCCGCCGGGTCCTCTACCGCCAGGCCAGCCGGATGGGTCGCGACCACGTGGCCTCCACGGTCAACACCCTGGTGCTGGCCTACGCCGGCGCCTCCCTGCCCCTGCTGGTGCTCTTCGCCCAGGGCGACCAGCCCGTCGACAGGCTGCTGACCAACGAGGTGGTGGCCGTCGAGGTGGTCCGCATGCTGGTGGGGTCGATCGGCCTGGTGGCCTCCGTCCCGGCCACCACCGCCCTGGCCGCCGCCGTGCTGGGCCCCGGCGAGGGCGTCCCCCGCCACGACCACGGGTGGGGCGACGGCATCGACGAGCCCCGCGGCGCCCCACGGGCCGACCCTCGGGACGGTCGCCCGGCCCACGCGGCGCCGACCCGTCGAAGGCGACGCCGCCGGCCCGCGGACGAGGAGCGGGTGGCGGCCGGCGGTCCGGCCGCCTGACCGGCCCTCCCCGCCCCTGCCGTCGTCCGTCCCCGGCCGCCGTCCCGCCCGCCTCCGGGTGGCCCCCAGGGCGGACGCCAGCGACCACTACCGGCCGACCCGGGGGGGCGCCGGCAGGGGCGGGGACGGACACGGACGGGGACGCCACAGGGGTCCCCCCCGGCATCGGACCCTCCGGCGGGACGGTGGCCGGCTGCAGCGGTGCTGCACCGCCACCCGCTGTGGCCCGACCGGCCCTGTCGCCGTCGCGGAGCGTGCTCGCTAGGGTGCACGGCAGAACCGAGGACAGAGTGGGCGGACACGAGCCCGGTGCCGACGCAGCGGTGGCGCGGTGGTGGCGCAGTGCCCGGTGGCGGTGGCGGTGGCGGTGGCGGTGGCGACATGGCACAGGGCGCAGGTGCAGGGCGGCGGGCGGAAGGCCGATCGGGCCCGGCGGGGCCGGCACGACCGGGCGTGAGCGTGGTGATCCCGGCCCGCGACGCCGGGGCGTGGATCGACGGGCAGCTGGCGGCCCTGGCTGCCCAGGAGGTCCCCGTGGGCTGGGAGGTCCTGGTCGCCGACAACGCGTCGACCGACGACACCCGGGCCCGCGTGGCCTGCTGGAGCGCCCACCTGCCGGCACGGGTCGTCGACGCCTCCCGCCGCGTAGGCATCAACCACGCCCGCAACCGCGGTGCGGCCGAGGCCCGTGGCGAGCTCCTCCTCTACTGCGACGCCGACGACGTCGTGCAACCCGGCTGGGTGGCGGCCTACTGGGCAGCCCGCCACCGCTGGGACGTGGCCGGCGGGCAGGTCGACGGCGTCACCCTCAACGACGACGCCGCCCGCCGACGCCATCCCGACGGTCGGGTCAGCCGCGGCCTCGCCACCTTCGGTTGGCTGCCCACGTTCATGGGCTGCAACTTCGCCCTCCACCGCTCGACGCACGAGGAGCTGGGCGGCTTCGACGAGTCGTTCGTCGGCGGGTCGGACGACATCGACCTCGCCTTCCGGGCGCAGCTCGGGGGTCGGCGCCTCGGCTTCGTCCCCGACGCGGTGGTGGCATACCGCCTGCGGGGCTCGCTGGTCGACGCCGCACGTCAGCACTACCGCTACGGGCGCTCCCGCCCCCACCTCTACCGCAAGTTCCGGGCGAGCGGCATGCCGCGACGCTCGGCACGCCACACCGTCCGCACCTACGCCCTCACCCTGGCTCGGCTGCCGGCGGTGGTCACCACCGGGGGGCGGGCCCGGTGGACGGTCCAGGCCGCGTTCCTGGCGGGGATGCTGGCCGGCTCGTGCCAGGAGCGCACCGTCTACCTCTCCGAGTGACGCCCCGGCGCCCCGCCCGCCCGGCAGCCCGGGTCGGGACGGGAGCGACGCTCAACGGGGCGGGCGACCGACGATGCGCTCGAACCCGACCGGATCGGTCACGCCCTCGGTGGCCAGGAGCAGGACGTTGGCGCCGGCCGGCAGGGGCAGCTCGTCGCGGTGCTCCTCGACCACGGCCAGCAGGCCGGCCAGTGCCGCCGCTCCCGTCTCCCCGAGGTCCATGCCCGCCCCGGCGTGGGCGCGGACGGCCCGCCGGCAGGTGTCGTCGTCGACCGCCACCAAGGCCTCGAAGGTGGCCTGCACCGTGGGCAACGCCACCATCGAGGCCAGGCCGCAGTTGAGCCCGGCCATGATCGACCGGTGTGGCCCCGGTACCTCGACCACGTGCCCGGCCTCCACCGCGGCGGCGACGCACGCCGCGGTGAGCGGCTCCACCCCCACGAGCAGGGGGCCGTCGCCGGGCTCCAGGCCGGCACGCCACGACACCCCGGCCGCCGCCCCCAGGGCCCCGACGCCGAGCGGCACCACCACCACGTCGAGGGCCAACGGGTCGGGCACCTCCAGGCCCCCGCCGGCGACGACCACTCCCTCGCCCGCCGGCGACGGGTCGCCACCCTGCTCGTCGAGGCCCACCCCGTCGACGCCGGCCTCCAGGTCGGCGTCGACCTCGGTGAAGATCGTCGTGTACCCCTCCACCACCCGGCGTGGGAGGTCGTCGTACCCCGGCCACGACGTGTCCGAGACGAGGAGGTCCCCCTCGCCCGCCATCTCGGCCGAGATGGTGACGGCGTCGTCGTAGGTGCCGGGCACCTCCACGACCTCGGCGCCCTCCGAGGCGATGGCCTCCACCCGGGCGGCGGCGGTGCCCTCGGGCACCAGGATGGTCGCCGACAGGTGCAGCAGCCGCGCCATGTGGGCCACGGCGCGGCCGTGGTTGCCGTCGCTGGCGGTCACCAGCCGCAGGGGGCCCAGCCGGCGGGCCACGACGACGGCGAGCTCCTCGAGCGTCGTCCAGTCGGGCTCACCCCCGAGACGGGCGCAGAGGCCACGGTAGGTGGCCCACGAGGCGCCGAGGATCTTGAACGACGGCAGCCCCAGGCGGCTCGACTCCTCCTTCACCAGCACGCGCCCCACCCCGCACGCCTCCGCCAGGGCCGGTACGTCGCGCAACGGCGTGGGCGCGTAGCCGGGCAGGCGGCGATGGAACAGGTGGACGTCCGACGACGGCGCGGCCGTGACCGGCAGCACCGACGTCCGGTGGTTGAGCAGCAGGCGCGAGGGCACGACCGAAGTGCTAGCCGCTCTCCGCCATCAGGCCCGCCGCCAGGGCGGCGCCCAACTCCCAGCAGGCGGCCCGCGCCGCCGCGTCGGGAGCGCCGACCACCGACACCGGGGCCTGGGCGAGCCTCCACCGCAGGCCGGTGGTGATCTTCTCGATGGCGCGGAGCGCACCGGCCGTGTCGTCGTTGCCGTGGACGTAGGCCCCGAAGGGCCGGCCGACGGTGGCGTCGAGGCAGGGATAGTAGACGGTGTCGAAGAAGTGCTTGAGGGCGCCGGAGATGTAGCCCAGGTTGGCAGGCGTGCCCAGCACGTAGCCGTCGGCCTCGAGGACGTCGGTGACCGTCGCTCCCAGCGCCGGG
>DASUJB010000197.1:0-9091 GCA_036279475.1 Acidimicrobiales bacterium
TGTGGCCAGGCTCGACAGGACGGCGATGCCGGCCTTGAGGATGAGCCAGCCGGCCAGCACGGCGACGACGACCGCCGGCAGCGACGCCCCCGTGAGCCACCACGCCAGCGCCCCGGCCACGGCCAGGGTCACGAGCGTGCCCCACGAGATCTGGGGACGAAGACGAGCCCACGCGCTCACGCGCTCAATCTAGGGTCCCGGGGGAACGACGCGCCCCGGCAGGACCGGGAGCGACGCCTCGAGCCGGCGGCGGGGCGCCGGCCGCCCGGAAGCGGCCGACGCCTCCCCACGCGTCGGGCGACCGGGGCCGGCCGGGGATCCCCGGCCGGCCCGTGCTCTCAGCCGAGCCGCTCGATGATGGTGGCGTTCGCCATGCCACCGCCCTCGCACATCGTCTGCAGGCCGTAGCGGCCACCGCTGCGCTCGAGCTCGTTGACCAGGGTGGCCAGCAGCTTGGTCCCCGAGCATCCCAGCGGGTGCCCGAGGGCGATGGCCCCGCCGTTGACGTTGACCTTGGCCATGTCGGCCCCGGTCTCCTTCTGCCAGGCCAGCACCACCGAGGCGAACGCCTCGTTCACCTCGAACAGGTCGATGTCGTCGATCGACATGCCCGCCTTGTCGAGCACCTTGGCCGTGACCGGGATGGGCCCGGTGAGCATCATCACCGGGTCGACGCCAGCGAGGGCGAAGCTGTGGAACCGGGCCCGGGGGCGCAGCCCGAGCTGGCGTGCCCGCTCCTCGCTCATGATCAGCGCCGCCGACGCCCCGTCGGTGATTTGGCTGGAGTTGCCGGCGGTGATCCTGCCGTCCGGGCGGAAGGCGGGCTTCAGGTTGGCGAGGGTCTCGACGGTCGTGCCCTCACGGATCCCCTCGTCGCGGGTCACCATCTCGTCCGACTCGGCGACGTTGCCGGTCTCCTTGTCGCGATGGATCGACCGGACGGGGACGATCTCGTTCTCGAACCGGCCCTCCGCGGTGGCGCGGGCCGCCCGGGCCTGGCTCTCGGCCGCGAACGTGTCGAGGTCGGTGCGGCTGAGGCCCCACTTGTCGGCGATGCGCTCGGCCGACTCGCCCTGGGGGACCAGGCCGCCGATGTCGGCGTAGCGGGCGCCCACCCGCGGGCCGAAGGGGACGCCGAACCGGCCGTCGCCCATCGACGCGCCCATCGGCACCAGGCTCATGACCTCGACGCCGGCCGCGATGACGACGTCGTGGACGCCCGACATCACCGCCTGCGCCGCGAAGTGGGCCGCCTGCTGCGACGAGCCGCACTGGCGGTCGATGGAGGTGGCGGGTACGTCCTCCGGCCACCCGGCGGCCAGCACGGCGTTGCGGCCGATGTTGGCGGCCTGGGCCCCGGCCTGCATGACGCAGCCCATGATCACGTCCTCGACGAGGAGGGGTTCGATGCCGTTGCGCTCCACCAGGGCGTTGAGCGTCTCGGCGGCCAGGTCGGCCGGATGCCACCCGGACAGCTTGCCGTTGCGCTTGCCTCCGGCGGTACGGACGGCGTCGACGATGACGGCGGTGGGCATGGGTGCTCCTTTGTCTCGCCGCCCCTCTCGGCTGGCCCCTCACGGGGCCCGGCCCGCGGGCGGGCACGCTTGACCGTTCGGTCAAGCCAGTCTGCCCAGGTCATGACCGCGGGCGCAACCGTCGAGCGGTGGAGATCCCCGGCCGGACGCTCCTGGGGCGGGGCCGCGGGCCGGCGGCTCAGGCCTTCCTGGTGGCGGACGCCTTCCCCGTCGACGACCGGCGCGCCGGCGCCTTGGTGGCGTTCGTCCCGGCCGAGGACCGCCTCCCGGCGGTCGACGAGCCGGACGCCTTCTTCGTCGCGGCCTTGGGGGGCGCCGGCGGCCACACCCCCCGTTGGAGCCTCGGAGCGAGGCTCGTCTTCGCGACCGCCTCCTTGAAGCCCTTGAGCGGCGTGATGCGGGCCTTCTTCGAGGCCTTGATGCGCACCGGCTCCTGGGTCTGGGGGTTGCGCCCCGTGCGGGCCGGGCGGTCGACCTTGACGAACTTGGCGAAGCCGGAGATCGACACGGGCTCGCCCTTGGCCACCACGGCGGTCACCACGTCGGTGAAGCCCCGCAGCACCGTGTCGACCTCCTTGCGCTCGACACCGGTCTGCGTCGACACCGCCTGGACCAGATCACGTCGGTTCACGAGGCTCCTCCTCGGGGTGCGGTCGTGCCCGTCCCTCCGGCAGCGCTGGGCCGACACGACGCCCGTATTGTTACGAGCTTTCCTGGGGCATTGCCACTGTCCGCGCGCCGATGCAACGCATTTTCCCAGGTTTTCGACGTCCTGACAGCAAAGCGTGGCTCAACGGCGACCCCGCCGGCCTGTCACCCGCATGCCGAGCGGCCGGCAACCGGCAGGCCGGGTGTCAGAGCGGCCGGGCGTCAGAGCGTGGCCAGCCAGCGCTTCGCCTGCTGCACCCGGTTCCGGAGCTGGTCGATGGTCGCCTCGTCGATGCGCCGCACGCCGACCAGGTGGTTGAGCCGGCCGTTGACCTGGGCATGGCCCATCCCCGTCGCCCACACCAGGTCCTGCACCAGCTTGGCGTTGGCCTCCCGCAGCTCGGCGCGCCGGCGGCGGGGATCGGGCGACGCCGGTCCAGACCTGCCGCCGGCGCCGCCCACGGCCTCCCCACCCGTCCGCGCTCCCGGCAGGGTGGGGAGGGACAGGTCCAGCGCGCCGTCACCGTCGGCCTGGGCGTCGAGCTGGTCCAGCTCGTCGAGCTGCGCCAGCACCGCGTCGTCCGCGTCGAACACCGACGAGCTGTCCTCGCCCGTCACCACCGCCGACAGGGCGGCGAACATCGAGGCCTGCTCCGGCCGGTCGTCCTCGTGGCGCAGCTCGTCGAGCGCCCCGTCGTCCACGGCGGTGGCGTCGTCGTCCCGAGGAGGCTTGTGCAGGCTGTGCCGGCGGGCATCGGTGATCTGGGTCGCCCACGTGCGCAGCCGCACGTCGTCGGGGATGAAGAGGTACGCCTTCTGGCGCGGCACGCCCCGGGTCCAGCGCACGAACCGGCCCACGGCCTGGCGGAAGAACAGCTCGGTCGTGGTGGTGGTGGCGTAGACGCCGACCCTCAGGCGCGGGATGTCGACGCCCTCGGACACCATGCGCACCGCCACGATCCACGGGTCGCTCGCCGCCGCGAACCGGGCGATGCGCGTCGACGAGAGCGGGTCGTCGGACACCGCCACCGTGGCCCGCACACCACAGCGGTGGCGCAGCAGGTCGGCGATCCCCTGAGCGTGGTCCTGGTCGGCGGCGATCACCAGGCCGCCGGCGTCGGGCTGGCTGCGGCGCAGAGCGGCCAGCCGCTCGTTGGCCTGCAGGAGCACGGTCGGCAGCCACTCCCCCTCGAGGCTGAGAGCGGTGCGCAGGCGCTGGGCGGCACGGGTGCGGTCGAGCGGGTCGTCGAACGCCGCCGCCTGGGCGGAGCCGTCGGGGGCGATCCACTCCATGAACCCGTTGATGCGAGGGAAGTAGACGGGCCGGACGACCCGGCCGTCGCCGAGGGCGTCGGCGTAGCCGTACTCGAAGTCGGGGACGGCCTCGTCGCCCACGTAGCGGACGAAGGGGATGGCACGGGTGTCGGACCGGAACGGCGTGCCGGACAGGCTCAGGCGGCGCGGCGCGCCCTCGAAGGCCTGGCGCACCGCCTCCCCCCACGCCCGCTCGTCGCCGGCGTGGTGGATCTCGTCCAGCACGACCATCGAGGAGGCGGCGAGGGACCGGAAGGCGTCGGGGTTGGACGCCACCTGCTGGTAGGTGGTGACGATGCCGTGCACGTCGGCGGGCAGGCGACCACCGGACGGCTGCCAGCCGGGCTCGAGGTGCAGCCCCACCCGACCGGCGGCATCGGCCCACTGGAGCTTGAGGTGCGACGTGGGGGCCACCACCACCAGCCGCCGCCCGGGGTGGTCGTGGAGGCTCTGCACCGCGGCGCAGAGAGCGAACGTGGTCTTGCCCGCGCCGGGCGTCGCCACCGCCAGGAAGTCAGGCGTGTCGGCGGCGGCGAGCCGGTCGAGAGCACGCTTCTGCCACGGGCGGAGACGGACCTTGGCTGCCATGGGGGATCCGCATCTTCCCACGCGGTCGCGGCACGACGGCACGACCAGGATGGGACATGGCCCCGCATCGGATCGACCCGGAACGCACCCCGTACGCACCCGAGGTCCTGGCGCGCAAGCCCGACGTCGGCGCCGACGGGTTCTTCGCCCTCGACGTCCGCATCGGGCGCGTCACCGGGGTCGAGCCGTTCCCCGAGGCCCGCAAGCCGGCATGGAAGCTGACCGTCGACTTCGGGCCGGCCGTGGGCACGCTGCGCACCAGCGCCCAGGTGACCAACTACGGCGCCGACGAGCTGGTGGGCCGCCTCGTCGTGGGAGCGATCAACCTCGGCACGAAGCGCATCGCCGGGTTCACCAGCCAGTTCCTGGTCCTCGGCGCGCTCGAGCCCGACGGCACCGTCCGGCTGCTCGAGGTGCCCGACGGCGTGGCGCCCGGCGCTCCCGTCGGTTGAGCCGGGGAGGGCGTCCCGGCGGACCACCGCTTCGCCCCCGAGGCGAGGGCACCCCTCGGCGACGGGGGTGCCCTGGCGACGGGGCGGTGCCCTGGCGACGGGGCGGTGCCGCGGCGACGGCAACCGGGCGCCGCGGGGGCACGACGCCACCCGGCGCTGGTGGCGCCGCGGGGCGCCGCCCGACGGCGCGAGCGCCGGGCCCCGTTGGGTGCGACGATGGCGGCATGGCGCCGGCCGCTCCTCCCCGGGTCGAGATCGAGTACTGCACCCGGTGCCGGTGGCTACCGCGCGCCGCCTGGTTGGCCCAGGAGCTGCTCAGCACCTTCGAGGGGGACGTGAGCGAGGTCGCCCTCGTGCCCGGCACGGGCGGCGTGCTGATCGTGCGGGTCGACGGGGACGTGGTGTGGGACCGCTCGGACCGGGGGTTCCCCGAGCCGGTGGCGGTGAAGCAGGCCGTGCGCGACCGGGTCGCCCCGGGGCGCCAGCTCGGCCACGGCGACCGGCCCCCGCCCTGAGCCCCCGGGCACGGGCCGACCCCCGGTGGGCGTCCCCCGGAGGCAGGTCAGGCGCCGACGTAGGCCGCGAGGTGCTCGCCGGTGAGGGTCGACCGCGCCCTGACGAGGTCGGCGGGCGTGCCCTCGAACAGGACCCGGCCACCGTCGTGCCCGCCCCCGGGACCGAGGTCGACGATCCAGTCGGCGTGGGCCATGACGGCCTGGTGGTGCTCGACGACCACGACCGACCGGCCGGCGTCGACGAGCCGGTCGAGAAGGCCGAGGAGCTGCTCGACGTCGGCCAGGTGGAGGCCGGCGGTGGGCTCGTCGAGGACGTAGACCCGGCCCGGCCCGCCCATGTGGGCGGCCAGCTTGAGCCGCTGCTGCTCGCCGCCCGAGAGCGTGGTGAGGGGTTGGCCGAGGCGGAGGTAGCCGAGCCCCACGTCGACGAGCCGGTCGAGGATGGCGTGCGCGGCGGGCGTGCGGGCCTCTCCGTCGCCGAAGAAGGCGGCGGCCTCGGTCGCCGACATGGCGAGCACCTCGCTGATGTCGCGGCCGCCGAGGTGGTGGCCCAGGACCGACGCCTGGAAGCGCCTCCCCTCGCACTCCTCGCAGGTGGTCGCCACCCCGGCCATCATCCCGAGGTCCGTGTACACGACCCCGATCCCGTTGCAACCGGGGCAGGCGCCCGCCGAGTTGGCGCTGAACAGCGCCGGCTTCACGCCGTTGGCACGGGCGAACGCCTTGCGGATGGGGTCGAGCAGGCCGGTGTAGGTGGCGGGGTTGCTGCGCCGCGAGCCCTTGATGGGCGCCTGGTCGACCGACACCACCCCGTCCCGACCGGAGATCGAGCCGTGGACCAGCGAGCTCTTCCCCGACGCCGCCACCCCGGTGACGACCACCAGCACACCGAGCGGGACGTCGACGTCGACGGCGCGCAGGTTGTGCGTGGTGGCGCCGCGGACGGGCAGCGTGCCGGTGGGCGTCCGCACCACCCCCTTGAGGGCAGCGCGGTCGTCGAGGTGGCGGCCGGTGACCGTGCCGCTGGCCCGGAGGCCGGCGACGGAGCCCTCGAAGCAGACGGTGCCACCCGCGGCGCCGGCCCCGGGGCCGAGGTCGACGACGTGGTCGGCGATGGCGATGACCTCGGGATCGTGCTCGACGACCAGGACGGTGTTCCCCTTGTCGCGCAGTTGCAGCAGCAGGTCGTTCATGCGCTGGACGTCGTGGGGGTGCAGTCCGATCGTCGGCTCGTCGAACACGTAGGTGACGTCGGTGAGCGCCGAGCCCAGGTGACGGATCATCCTCGTGTGCTGCGCCTCGCCGCCCGACAGGCTGCCCGACGGTCGGTCCAGGGAGAGGTAGCCGAGGCCGATCTCCACGAAGGAGTCGAGCGTCCGCTGCAGGGTCGCCAACAGCGGCGCCACGGAGGGCTCCTCCAGGCTGCGCACCCACTCGGCGAGGTCGCTGACCTGCATGGCACAGGCGTCGGCGATGTTGAGCGCCCCGATCCGCGAGGAGCGGGCCGACTCGCCGAGCCGGCTACCACCGCAGTCGGGACAGGCGCTGAAGGTGACCGCGAAGGCGCGGACGTGCGGCTGGAGCGCGTCGACGTCCTTGGACAGGAACGACCGCCGGATCCTGGGGATCAGCCCCTCGTAGGTGACGTTGACACCGTCGACCTCGATCCTGGTCGGCTCCTTGTGCAGGAGGTCGTGGAGCTCCTGGTCGGTGAACCGGCGGATCGGCTTGTCGGGGTCGAGGAAGCCGCAGCCGCCGAAGATGCGCCCGTACCAGCCGTCCGGGCTGTAGCCGGGGATCGTCAGGGCGCCCTCGTTGAGCGACCTGGCGTCGTCGTACAGCTGCGCGAGGTCGAAGTCGGTGACCGACCCCGTCCCCTCGCAGCGCGGGCACATCCCACCGGCACGGGAGAACGTGCGCGCTCCACCGGCCTGGCGCCGGTGCCGCGCTCCACGGTCAGCGAGCCGCTGGCCCGGACCGAGGGGACGTTGAAGGCGAACGCACCGGGCGGGCCGACGTGCGGCTGCCCCAGCCGGCTGAACAGGACGCGGAGCAGCGAGTTGGCGTCGGTGGCGGTGCCGACCGTCGACCGGACGTCACCACCCAGCCGCTGCTGGTCGACGGCGATCGCGGTGGTCAGCCCGTCGAGCACGTCGACGTCGGGCCGCCGTGGCCGGCATGAAGCCCTGGAGGAAGGCGCTGTAGGTCTCGTTGATCAGCCGCTGCGACTCCGCGGCGATCGTCCCGAACACCAGCGAGCTCTTGCCCGAGCCCGACACGCCGGTGAACACCGTCAGCCGCCGCTTCGGGAGCTCGACGCTGACGTCCTCCAGGTTGTTCACCCGGGCGCCGTGGACGCGGATCAGGTCGTGGCGGTCGGCGACGGGACACGCCGGCGCCGCCCCGTCGACGATCGGGGGCATGCCGGGCAGTCTTGCCCATCACGGCAGCACGATCGACCTCGCCCTCTCCCTGCGAGCCGTCACCGGGACCGTGGGCTGGGCCCGACGTTCGCCGGGGCTCGTCACCCCAGGCTCGTCACCTCGGGACCGCCCGGAGCGGGACGGCGAAGCGGGCCCCGGCGCAGCGGCGCACGGGAGCGGCGCTCCCGGCCACCCGCCTACGCGAGGTCGGCCCTCCGGTTGAGCACGCAGAACTCGTTGCCCTCGGGATCGGCCAGCACGACCCACGGCTGCTCGCCCTGGCCGATGTCGACCCGCTTCGCTCCCAGCGCCTCCAGCCGTGCCACCTCGACCTCGGCGTCGCACCCCACCGGGCTGACGTCGAGGTGGAGCCGGTTCTTGGCGGTCTTCGCCTCGGGCACCTGGACGAAGACCAGCAGGGGCTCGGGGAACGGTGCGTCCGAGCTCGACATCCACAGGACGTCGTCGTTCTGCCGCACCTTCCAACCGAGGGCGGCACCCCAGAAGTTCGCCACCAGGCGCGGGTCGTTGCAGTCGACGATGAGCTCTCGGACCACGACCCCCATCGGCGCCACTGTACGGCATCACCGCGACGCCCACCTCTTCCGCCTGGTCGACGGGCCCGCACGGGCGGCACGACCCCGTCGACCCCGTGACCCGACATGAGCAGCGGTCCGGAGACGTCGCCTCGCGAGGCGGCGTCCCTCAGGCCGCGCCGGGGGGCAGCACCGAACAGGCGGGCCGGGCCGAACGTGACGAGCGCCGGACCGGCGGACACAGCCACGAGGGCGAGCACGACCGACACCCACTCCACGGGGAAGCCGGAGCACCCGGGAACCGAACGGGCCGGCACGCCGTCAGTCCCGGCATGAACACCTCGCCCACAGCCGCGCAGCTCACGCCTCTCGACCCGCTCGTCCTCCGGCTCTCGTCCCTGTTGCAGCAGCGCAGCGACCTCGTCGTCCCGCGGCCCTCGAGCGCGGTGCGAGCGGCGGTCCACCGGCAGGCCGCCTCGCTCCGGCGGCGCCGGCGGCGACTGCGTCACGCGGTGGGATCGGGCACGCTCCTCGTCGGCGTGGCGGCGGGCGGCGTCGAGCAGTGGCTGGTCTCGGGGGGGGTCCCCGACCGGGCTGCCCACCGCCGAGGGCGCCGAACCCACCTCGGACGCCGCGGCCGCACCCGGCGTGGCCACCCCTCGGGCACCGCTGCCGCCCCCCGAGACGGCGAAGCTCGGCTGGACATGGGACGCCGGCGCCGGGCTCGCCCGCGATGCCGCTGACCCCGGCGTGCTGCACGACGGCGACCGGTTCCACGTGTACGCGACGTCGGCGGGGCACTGCACCGCGGCCGGGTGCGACCACTACTTCGTGCCCCGGTTCGAGAGCGATGCCCTCGACCGCCCGGGGCGGCTCGCCGGCGACGCCATGCCGCAACGGCCGACGTGGGTGGCACCCGACGACCGGGAGGTGTGGGCGCCGGCCGCGGCCCGCGTCGACGCGCGGGTGGTCCTGTGGTTCGCCGCGACCTCCGGTCGGCCGGGCGATCGGGGCGCCAAGTGCATCGGCGCCGCAGTCGCCGCGACTCCCGACGGCCCGTTCGTGCCGGAGCCGGCGCCG